>NZ_JBIBGL010000018.1:0-249300 GCF_042956465.1 Embleya sp. NPDC008237 | reverse complement strand
CGGATCGGCCGCCGCCTGTTCCGCTCGACACTGCTGGGCTGCGTCGCCGGCCTGCTGATGGCACTCGACGGACTGCACTTCGTGATGAGCCGCACGTCGCTGCTCGACCTGGTGCTGATGTTCTGGATCCTGGCCGCGTTCGGCTGTCTGCTGATCGACCGCGACGACAGCAGAGGGGTCGCGGCCCGGATGTTCAAGTCCGGCCCGGACGCGGCGCGGGCGGCCTCGATGAAGTTCGGGCTGCGGCCGTGGCGGATCATGGCCGGCATCTGTCTGGGCCTGGCCTGCGGCACCAAGTGGAGCGGCATCTACGTCCTGGCCGCATTCGGCGTCATGACCGTGCTGTGGGACGCCGGCACCCGGCGCGCGTGCGGGGCGCGCCGGCCGTACCGCGCGGCGCTGCGCCACGACGTGCTGTTCGCGTTCCTGTCCACGGTGGTCATCGCGGTGATGATCTACATCTGGTCCTGGACCGGCTGGTTCATGACCGACGGCGGCTACTTCCGGCACTGGGCCGACGACCGGGCCGGGCTGTCCCCGGACGAGGTCTTCGGCATCCCACTGCCCCAATTCGGCATGTCGTGGGTGCCCGCGCCGCTGCGCAGCCTGTGGCACTACCACGCCGAAATGTGGTCGTTCCACACCGGCCTGGACAGCCCGCACCCGTACCAGTCCAATCCGTGGAGCTGGCTGGTCCTGGGTCGCCCGGTGGCCTACTACTTCGAGACCGTGCACCAGGGCACGGCGGGCTGCGACGAGCAGGACTGCTACCAGACCGTGTTGGGCATCGGGACGCCGCTGCTGTGGTGGACCGGCGTGATCGCGGTCGGCTACCTGCTGTTCCGCTGGGCCGGCCGACGCGACTGGCGCGCGGGGGCGATCCTGTGCGGCCTGGCCGCCGCCTACCTGCCGTGGATGGCCTACCAGCAGCGGACCATCTTCCTGTTCTACGCGGTCGCCTTCGTACCGTTCCTGTGCCTGGCGGTGACCATGATGCTCGGCGCACTGCTGGGCCCGCCGGGGGCGTCCGAGCGGCGGCGCGCGTGGGGCACGGCCGGGGTGGTCGCGATCATCGCGCTGATCGCCTGGAACTTCCTGTACTTCTATCCGATCTTCACCGGTGAGACGATCTCCCGCAGCGGGTGGTTGGATCGCATGTGGTTCAGCACCTGGATCTAGTGCCGTGCCCGGCAACGTTCACCCCGTCGCGGCGCCCGGCGCGGCACTAGCGTGTCCACGCCGTTGTCGACCCCGAGAGAGGCTGCGCCGGTGTCCATCGCGCGGGAGCAGGACATACGCAGGCGAGCCATCGACGCGACCCGCGACCTGGCCGCGGCAGGCGGCTACGACAGCGTGCAGATGCGCGACGTCGTCCGCCTGTCCCGGCTCTCCTCGGCGACCATCTACCGGCACTTCTCCTCGAAGGACCACCTGCTCGCGGCCACCCACCTGGAATGGATCGCCGCGCTCGAACGCAGCGGCGCGGCCCGGCCGGACGGCTCCGACGCCGCCGAGCGGGTCTGCGCGATCCTGCACAACACCTGCCGAACGATGGCCCGCCACCCACGACTGACCGCCGCGCTGATCCACGCCCTGGGCTCGTCCGACCCCGGCGTGAGCGACTGCCACCGCGAAATCAACCGGATCATGAACGACATGTTCCGCACCGCGATCGCCGACGAGCTCGCAAGCGCCGACGAGTTCGTCCACCTGCTCGGCATAGCCTGGGAAGGCGCCCTGTTCAGCTGGGCCTTCGGCCGCATGACCATGGACGACGTGGAACACACGGTGACCCGCTCGGCCCGCCTCCTCATCCTGGGCGCGGCCGCGGAACCCGGCTCCCCCTAACCCAGCCACACACGCCCCGGCCCGGCCGCCAACCCACCCACCCGCGCCCGCACCACCCGAACTGGCCCCGCCCCACCCAACCCGGTCACCCAACCCCCCGGCCCCGCAACCCACCCAGCCCGGTCACGCAACCCACCCAGCCCGTCCGGCGCTTGAGGACACCCAAGCCTCCACGAGACCAACGCACACACGGGTACGCAACCCTCTTCAGCCCGTCCGGCGCTTGAGGACACCCCAAGCCCGCACAAGACCAACGCACACACGAGTACGCAACCCCACCCAGCCCGTCCGGCGCTTGAGGACAACCCAAGCCCGCACAAGACCAACGCACACACGAGTACGCAACCCTCTTCAGCCCGTCCGGCGCTTGAGGACGACCCAAGCCCGCACAAGACCAACGCACACATGGGTACGCAACCCACCCAGCCCGTCCGGCGCTTGAGGACAACCCGGCCAGGCAAACCCATCAGCCCGTCCGGCGCTCGAGGACCAGCCGGACGGGCCCAACCCGCCTACGAGGCTTGACGACTCACGGGCCCGCCAACGGGCGATTGCGCGGCGACAATCTCCAGCGGCGCCAACTCCGGCCGCTTCGCGGTCACGTGGTCCCCCGACGACTGCCCCCGAAGCCGCCGTCCGATCCAGGGCACCAGGTGCTCCCGCGCCCAATGCACGTTCTCCAACCGCGCCGCACCCGCGGTGACCTCGACCTCCTCGGCCGGCCACGGCGCGTCCGGATCGCCCTCGACGGACAGCCCGAGCGCCCGCCCGACCTTGAGCGCCACCCGGTCGTGACCCTGCGGCGACAGGTGCAGCCGGTCCTCGCTCCAGGCCCGCCGATCGTGCAACGACGTGAGCCCCCACATGTCCGCGACGACGCAGTCGTAGCGATCCGCGACCGCCCGCAACAGCTCGTTGTACGTGGCGACCTTGCCCCGGATCAGCTTGAGCACCGGCACCCAGCGCGTGTCGAACCCGGTGAACACCACGACCCGCGCGCCCGCCGCCGTCAACGCGGCGACCGCCTCCTCGTACTCGGCGGCCAGCCGGTCCGGATCGCTCCCGGGCCGCAGCACATCGTTGCCACCCGCACACAACGTCACCAGATCGGGTTGGGCCGCGATGGCCAGCGGCACCTGCTCCTCGACGATCTGATGCAACAACTTCCCGCGCACCGCGAGATTCGCGTACCGCAACCCCGGCCGCTCCACCGCCAGCCGAGCCGCGAACCGGTCCGCCCATCCGAGGAAATGCCCGTCGGGCCCGGGATCGCCGACCCCTTCGGTGAAGCTGTCGCCGATAGCCACATAAGATTTGATTTCGGACAGGTTCCCGTGTGGATTCACTAGCTCGGCCATGTCACCCGATGTTGGCATCGCTCACCTCGCCTACGCGACCGTAATAACCACCCGAACACACTCCGCTACACGCGGCAGCGCACCCACATGCCGTATCGCGGGCGCACTCTTTCGAGCAAGGTCGGGCAACCGCCGTCCATTCCCGCCCCGAGCAAAATGCGACACAGTTCACCCACGCATCACCGGCCCGTCACCCGGGGACCGGCGGCAAGGCGGTGACGAGGACCACAGCCCACCGGTCCCTTGCCTGATCCCGCCGGCCCGGGACAGCCAACTACCGTCTATGACACCGGAGTTGCCGATACCGGCCGACCGGACGCGGCCCGCCACCGAGACCCGTCGAGCCTGACCACAGGCGATGGAGACCGAACACGAACGCGAGTTCCGCGCCGGGGCGACCAAGGTCTCCGCGCCTCAAGCCCAAAGGCGCCTACGACTCGACGTGGGCCGATTCCCGGCACGCACCGCGCGGGCTCCGCCGGCCGGGCCGAATCGCGGCCCGAGGGGGCACCCCGTAGAGCCGGAAGCCTTCCGCCGGGTACTTCTGCGGCAATGACGAAAGCCCCGCCGGATCGACCGGCGGGGCTTTCGTGCTGTGTGGACCTGTGGGGATTTGAACCCCAGACCCCCTCGATGCGAACGAGGTGCGCTACCAGACTGCGCCACAGGCCCAACGAGGAGAAACATTACCACCTCGGCGAAGTGGGTCGTGCACGGGTATTCACTCGTTGACGGCCCGGCGCCACTCGTGTTCGTACAGGGGCAGCGAGTCGACCGAGGCGCCGTAGCCGGCGCGGGTGTCCTCGGCGTATTGGTCGAACAACGGGGTGGACGGGCGCGGGGCCTCGGTCGGGACGGGGTCCGGGACGGCGTGGATCTGCGGGCGTTCCGGCTCGTGTTCGACGTCGCCGCGCGGGACCACCGGTGCGGTCACGTACGTGGGCAGCGGGACCGGGACCGGGTCCCACGAGTCGCGGTCGTGCGAGTCGCCGCCGGTGGCCAGTTCGGCGATCCACTCGGCCAGCGCGGGCTCCTCCGCCTCCCGGTCGCGCCTGCCTCGGGGACCGGCCGGGGCCGAGGCTCCCGAGGCGCCGTTCGGCCCGGACGAGCCGGTCGACCCCGAGCGCGGTGTGCGCGTCTGCCGTGCGTCGCCGCCGGCCGGCGGGGTCGCGGAACGAGGTTGGGGCGGCGTGGCGTCGTGCGTCTCGCGGGCCTTGGCCCGAGAGCGCGATTCGGCGACCGAGGCGCCGTCGGCCGGCGTGCCGGACTTGCCGCCCGCGGGACGGCCCAGCCGGCGCAGGCCGGCCTCGTAGCGCCGCCGCTCCTGCACACGCAGGTGCACGATGTAGGCGGACAGCAGGACGCCGGGTACGGCCGGCAGCCACACCCACGCGAGCCCGGCCACACCGGCCAGGATCGCGCCGGCGGTGAAGGTCGCGAACAGGGTCGCGATGACCCGACGGCGCCGGGTGAGCAGCGCCGCCCGGCCGTCGTCCCGGCGCACCGGCGCGGCGGGGCGCTTGGCCGCGCCGGGCTTGCCGGCCTTGGCCGGGGACGCCGGCCCGGGGATCGCGGCCGACTGCGGCGTCGTCGTCGGCGCGGCGGGCTTGGTCGGGTGCTGCCGAGCGCGCGGCGGTTCGGTCGGGCCGCCCCGCTCGGGCGCGTCCGTGCCGTCCTCGGCGGGCGTTCGGACCTCCGCGGGCGCGCGGGTCTCCGCGAGCGCACGGGCGGAGCGGCGCTCGAAGGCGCCGCGACGGGAGAGGATCCGGATCGCGGTGGTGAATCGCTCGGTCGGCCGGGCCTCGTTGAGCTCGTCCTGTCGGCGAAGCCACATGGGCACCAGATAGGCAGCCCAGGCCCCCACGATCGCTGCGTAGATCAGGCCGCTGCCGTTCACGCTTCACACGCTAAGCCGGATGGGCACCGCATCGTCGGATTAGGCACGGTGTGTCGCCCGATCCGCGGTGATGCCCATGTGACGAATGTGACTGCCGAGACTGCCGAGGCGACCAAATCCACCGAACCGTCCGGCGCGGCCGAAATAGCCGAGAAGCCCGACCCGGCCGAATTCACCGAGAAGCCCGTCCCGGCCGAAACGACCGGGACACCCGAGATACCCGGAGCCGCTGTGGCCCCCGAGACCCCTCGGGCAGCCGTTCTCCGGGATGCGCCGGGGTCTGCCGAGGTGACACCGCTCATATCTCCGGGAGAGTAGCGAAATCGCAAGATCGATGTGTCGATATGGCGGGATCGATCTCGAAGAGATTCCGCTACCAGGTGAAGCCCCGGCTCTCGCGGTAGGCACGCCACCGCATCAGGAGACCTTCGGGGACCTCCTCGGCGTTCAACGCGTAGGCGATGTGGTCGCGCCAGTCGCCGTCGATGTGCAGATAGCGCGGGCGCAGGCACTCCTCACGGAACCCCAGCTTGTCCACCACCCGCCGACTGGCCCGGTTCTCCGGACGGATGCACACCTCCAGGCGATGGACGCCCAGCCGGAAGAAGCAGTGGTCGGCGGCGAGCGCGACCGCCGTGGGCATCACGCCCAGCCCGGCGACGCGTTCGTCCACCCAATAGCCGACGTGCGCCGAGCACATCGAACCCCAGGTGATCCCGGCGACCGTGACCTGACCGACCAACTGCCCGTCGTACAACACCACGAACGGCAACATCCGGCCGGCGCCCGCCTCGGCCCGCAGAAAGCGCACCATCTGCCGGAAGGTCGGCCGCCGACCGGCCGCGGAGCCCGGCGGCACGGTCGCCTCCCAGCGGCGCAGCCACTCGCGGTTGCGGGTGTGCACCTCCTGCCAGGCGACCGCGTCCCGGGCGCGGATCGGGCGCAGGGTGACCCGGCCCTCGGTGAGCTCCACCGGCCACCCGCGGGTCAGTGCGTGCCCCATGGCGGCTGCTGCGCCCCTCCGTAGCCCCCGCCGCCCTGGAACCCACCGCCCGCGCCGCCGCCCTGGTAGCCGCCCCCGCCACCGAAGCCGCCCTGGTAGCCGCCGCCTCCGGGCGCGGGCTGCTGCCCCCCGCCGCCGAAGCCGCCGCCGGCACCGCCACCGCCGCCGAACCCGCCGCCCTGCTGGTGGTCGCCGCCCTGGAGCTGGGACACCACGTGCGGCAGCACCTTGGCCAGCACGTTGATGCCGTCCTGTGCACCGCCGGGCGAGCCGGGCAGATTGACGATCAGGCTGCGGTAGGTCCAGTGCGAGTCCTGGGTGATCGCGACGCCGGCGATGCCGCGCGACAGGATCGAGGTCGGCACCTTGTCGAAGTTCTCCATCCGGATCGCCTCGGCGATGCCCGGCACCTCGTAGCTGATCACCCGGCTGGTCATCTGCGGAGTCTGGTCGAACGGGTTGAGCCCGGTCCCCCCGGTGGTGATGATCACGTCGTAGTGGCCCGCGACCGCGTCCCGCAGTGCCTGGCCGACCGGCTCGCCGTCGGGCACGATCTGCGGGCCCCGCGTCTCGAAGCCCAGTGCCTGCAGCCCGCGCACGATCACCGGACCGCTCTCGTCCCCGTAGGTCCCGGCCGCCGCGCGCGTGGACACGGTGATCACCATGGCTCGCATCAGACTTGCCCTCCGTCCCGTTGTGTGGCCGCTGCCCCGGTGTCCCGTTCCCAGTCCCCGGAGGCGCCGCCCGTCTTCCGCTCGACCCGCACGTCGGTGATGACCGCGCCCGGGTCCACTGCCTTGATCATGTCCACGACCGTGAGCGCCGCGACGGAGACCGCGGTCAGCGCCTCCATCTCGACGCCGGTTCGGTCCGCGGTGCGCACGGTCGCGGTGATCTCCACCGCGTCGTCGTGCACCGTCAGGTCCACCGCGACGCCGTGCAGCGCGATCGGGTGGCACAGCGGCACCAGGTCGGGCGTGCGCTTGGCCGCCATGATTCCCGCGATCCGGGCCGTGGCCAGTGCGTCACCCTTGGGCATGCCCTCGCCCCGCAGGAGTTCGACCACACGCGGCGACACGAGCACCCGGCCCGAGGCCGAGCCCGTGCGGACCGAGATCTGCTTGGCCGTGACGTCCACCATGCGGGCCGCGCCGGCCTCGTCGAGGTGCGTGAGGTTCTTGGCGCCGCGCGTCAACTTTCCACCCCATACGGTGAGCCCCCCGTGCGGTGGGGCGTCGAAGTGCCGTGTGTATCGAACCGCCCGATGAGTCGGACCGCCCTGTGTATCGAACTGCCCTGTGTATCGAACTGCCCTGTGCAACGAACTGCCCTGTGCAACGAACTGCCCTGTGCAACGAACTGCCCTGTGCAACGAACTGCCGTGTGTCGTGCTGGGGCAACGTTAGAGGCACAACCGGGCGGCCCGCATGCACGGGGCCGCCCGGACGGGTTTCGCGGCGCTCAGCCGAGCAGCATCACGGACACCTCGGCGCCCTCGGCGACCTCGGTGACGTCGGCGGGAAGGGTGATCAGCGCGTTCGCCTTGGCCAGGCTGCCGAGCAGGTGGGAGCCGGTGCCGCCGACCGGGTCCACGGTGCCCTCGCCGACCCCCGCGGGCGGCGGGGTGTACCAGGCGCGCAGGTACTGGCGCTTGCCCTCGGGCGACTTCAGCGCCGCCGAGCAGCCGGCCCGGACGATCGGCCGCTCGGTGACCTCGGCGCCCTGCATCCGCAGCAGCGCCGGACGCACGAACACCTCGAAGGACACGAACGCACTGACCGGATTGCCGGGGAGGGTGAAGATCGGCGTCTCGTCCGGACCGATCACGCCGAAGCCCTGCGGCATCCCCGGCTGCATCGCGACCTTGCCGAACTCGACCGTGCCCAGCTCGGAGAGCACCTCCTTGACCACGTCGTAGGCGCCCGCGCTGACGCCGCCCGTGGTGACCACCACATCCGCCCGGATCAGCTGGTCCTCGATCGTGTCGATCAGGATCTTCGGGTCGTCGGGCACGTTGCCGACCCGGTACGCGATGGCGCCCGCCTCGCGTGCGGCGGCGGTCAGCATGTAGCTGTTCGAGTCGCGGATCTGGCCGGGGCCGATCGGCCGGCCGGGCTGGGTCAGCTCGCTGCCGGTGGACAGGATCACCACGCGCGGCTTGGGCCGCACCCGGATGCGCTCGCGGCCGATCGCGGCGAGCAGGCCGACCTGCGCCGAGCCGATCGTGCTGCCCGCGTCCAGGACGGTCTGCCCTGCGGTGACGTCGCTGCCCCGGCGGCGGATGTACTGGCCGCTCTCCGGCGCCCTGGTGATCCGTACCGTCGGCATGCCCGCGTCGGTCCACTCGACCGGCACGATCGCCTCGGCGCCCTCCGGCAGCGGCGCGCCGGTCATGATCCGGGCGCAGGTGCCGGAACCGATCGCGGTCTTGGGCGCGTTGCCCGCGGCGATGTCGTCCACCACGTCGAGTACCACCGGATAGCGCTCGCCCGCGTCGGCGACGTCCGCGAGGCGGACCGCGTATCCGTCCATCGAGGAGTTGTCGAACGGTGGCAGGTCGCCGGTTGCGGCGACCTCGTCGACCAGGAGGCTGCCGTGCGCGTCGAGCAGTTGCAGTTCGAGGGGGGCCAGCGGTGCGATCCGCCCGAGGATCCCGGTCAGGTGGTCCTCGACGCTTTTCATGCTTGCATCTCCTCGTTCACGTACTGCCTCAGCCAGGCCCGGAACTCGGGTCCCAGATCATCACGCTCGCATGCCAGCTTCACGATGGCACGCAGATAGTCGGCCCGGTCGCCCGTGTCGTAGCGGCGGCCGGAGAACAGCACGCCGTGCACCGTGCCGCCCTCGGCCGACTCGCGACCCGCGAGCACCCGCAGCGCGTCGGTGAGTTGGATCTCGCCGCCCCGGCCAGGCGGGGTGTGTTCGAGCACGTCGAAGACCGAGGGGTCGAGCAGGTAGCGGCCGATCACCGCGAAGTTGCTGGGCGCGCTGCCGGGTTCGGGCTTCTCCACGAGATCGGTCACCCGCACCACGCCGGGCTCGGAGACGCCCTCGGCAAGGGGTTCGACCGCCGCGCAGCCGTAGAGGTGGATCTGGGACGGGTCGACCTCGATCAGTGCGACGACGCTGCCGCCGAGTTCGCGGCGCACCCGCAACATCGTGCTCAGCAGCGGATCGCGCGGGTCGATCAGGTCGTCGCCGAGCAGCACCGCGAACGGCTCGTCGCCCACGTGCGGGCGGGCGCACGAGACGGCGTGTCCCAGGCCGCGCGGGTCGCCCTGCCGGACGTAGTGGATCGCGGCCAGCTCGCTCGACTCGCGAACGAGCTTGAGCCGCTCCAGGTCGCCCTTGGCGGCCAGCGCGTGTTCGAGTTCGTACGCGCGATCGAAGTGGTCCTCCAGCGGGCGCTTGTTGCGCCCGGTGACCATCAGCACGTCGGTCAGCCCGGCGGCGACCGCCTCCTCGACCACGTACTGGATCGCCGGCGTGTCCACGACCGGCAACATCTCCTTGGGCGTCGCCTTCGTCGCTGGCAGGAAGCGCGTGCCGAGACCTGCGGCGGGTACGACGGCCTTCGTGATGTGGAACGAGCGACGCGGAGGCATGGCCGCACACTAACGGGTGAGATCACCGGGGGTCCCGGGAAGCCCGGCGATTGGCCTGTTGTCGGCCGAAGGTCCGCTCCCGGCCGGATCCGGGCCGCAGAACCGGTCGCCGCCCGCCCGTTTGGCCCGACCCAGCGCCCGGTCCGCGGCCCGCAACAGGGTCGCGGAGTGCGTGCCGTCCTCGGGCAGTACGGCCAGGCCGATCGCCATCGTCAGCCGCACCGGGTCGGCCGTCGCGCCGAAGCTGCCGCGCCGGACCGCGTAGCACAGCCGTTCGGCGACCTTGGCCGCACCGGACGCGTCGGTCTCGGGCAGCAGGATCACGAACTCCTCGCCGCCGTAGCGGGCGATGGTGTCCACCTGGCGGATCTCCAGGGCCAGCCGCTGGGCCACCTCGCGCAGCACCGAACTCGCGCCCTGATGGCCGTGCCGCTCGTTGACGTCGCGAAAGTGGTCCAGGTCCAGCATGAGCAGCCCGAGCGGTCGGCCGAACCGGGTCGCGCGCATCACCTCGCGATCCAGCACGAGTTGCAGGTAGCGGTAGTTCCACACGCCGGTCAGCGGGTCGGTCACCGACAGCCGCTCCAGTTCGGCGCGGCTGAGTTCCAGCCGGGTGACCTCGTGCCGCAGCTCGGGCAGCTCGTTGCCGGCGATCGCGCGCAACCGGCGCACGGCAACGGTCAGCGAGCCGACCGCGACCGAGAGCGCGCCGACGAGCAGGATGATCAGAAGACGTTCGAAAGTCAGGCCCATGCGGGGTCCGGGTCAGGTGCGGTGGCGCGAACTGTGTCGATTGCGCGGACTCCTTCGATAACCCGTCCAAACACGTCATTCAGGGAACAGCATGAAGGACATCCTCAACGACAAGGCCACACTGAGGTCACAGTTGATGCACTCACGGTCACACACGGGGTCGGATCGGCGTGTCGCGGCGAGTCGCGCGCTCCGTGACGCGCTCCTCGCGCTCCCCGAGGTGGCCGCGGCCGCGACCGTGGCGGCCTACGTGCCGGTGGGTTCGGAGCCGGGCGGCCGGGATCTGGCCGAGGATCTCGCCGCCGGGTCGACCCGGCGCGTGCTGCTGCCGGTGCTCTTGCCGGACAACGACCTGGACTGGGCGCTGTACGAGGGCCCGGCGTCGCTGGTGCCGGCCGGCCGGGGGCTGCGCGAGCCGATCGGGCCGCGGCTGGGCGTCGAGGGTGTGTGCACGGCGGACGTGCTGGTGGTGCCCGGTCTCGCGGTGGATCGCCGCGGACTGCGGCTCGGGCGTGGCGGCGGGTCCTACGACCGGGCACTCGCCCGGGTGCCGGCCTCGGCCGTGACGGTGGTGCTGCTCTACGACGACGAGGTGCTCGACCGGGTGCCTGCCGAGCCGCACGACGTGCCCGTGGACATCGCGGTGACGCCCGCGGCGGTGTACCGGTTCACCCGGTAGCACCGCCGCGGGCCGCCGTCACGGTCCGCCCGGGGCCGGGCCGGCGGGCTCCAGGGTCAGCCGGTGTTTGGCCGCCTTGTCCACCGCCGCGGGCGTGTACGCCCACTGCAGGGTCTTGCCCTTGCGCCACAGGTCGGTCTGGTCGGTGTAGTTGTCGTGCCACACGTGTCCGGACGCGCCGGTGAGGTTGATCCAGCGGGACTCGTCCAGGTTGGCCAGGTCCACCACCATCCGCATCGACGGCACGGTGGTCACCTCGTAGCCCTGCGCGACGTTCCACCCGGTCGCGTTGACCAGACCCTCGCCGCCGGACATCCGGTACGGGCCGCGGTTGAGCATGTACTTGACCGGGCCCGGGCCCTCGGTGCCCAGCGTCTGGTTGCGCAGCGTCAGCGTGTGCAGCCGACCCCACGACCAGGTGTCGATGTCCTTGCCGAGCCGGGAGGTGAGGTCCTTCTTCGCCTCGGTCATCGCCTTGTGCAGCAGACCGTCGCGGGTGGTGATCGAGCCCGGGTTCTTGGAGACGTTCCACCACGGGCTCTCCGGGCTGGCCAGCAGCGTGCGGGCCACCTCGTTCCACCGGTCGCCGCCGTCGGGTTGCGCGGTCGAGTCGTCCCGGTCGCCGCACTGCACGTGGGTGTTCGACGAGTTGCTCGCACAGTCGTTGTCGGCCCGGACCGAGAACGGCATCTTGTCGCCGAACGCCAGCATCAGCACCTGGCGCCACACCGCGTTGAAGTACGCGGCCGACTTGGAGTCGGCCCGGTTGCGCATGTCCCAGCCCCGGAGCAGATCCTGCGCCTCGCGCACCCACGGATCCTCGACCCGGACCGCGAGCAGGTACGGCACCAGCAACTGCGCGACCGGGTTGACGTCGTCGGCTTGCATCTTCTGCATCATCGCCGGATCGATCTTGCCCGGCGCCTTGGTGATCATCTCCTCGATCCGCTGACTGCGCGAACCGTAGCCCCAGTCCGAGGTCAGCAGGTACGGGTACGCCGGCGTGGTCACCGCGTTGTTGGCGGTGACGATGTAGCCCTCCGGCGGGTCGTACACGTTCGGCAGCGAATCGAACGGGATGGAGTCCGCCCAGTCGTACTTGGCGTCCCACCCGTACACCGGCCAGCGGCCGTCACCGGTGCGGCGCACCGGGATTTTGCCCGGCGCCTGGTAGCCGATGTGCCCTTCGACGTCCGCGTAGATCGCGTTCTGCGACGGCGCGTCGAAGTTCTTCAGCGCGGCCCGGAAGTCGTTCCAGTTCTGCGCCTTGTTCAGCTGGAAGAGCGCGTCCATCGAGGTGCCCGGGTCCAGCGCGGTCCAGCGCAGCGCGACCGCGTAGCCCTCCTCGCGCTGTGGGCTCAGGTCCGGGATCGGGGCGTCCTTGCCGACGTCCTCCAACTCGTCGGACGCGTCGGTCAGGATCGGCCCGTGCCGGGTGCTGCGCACGGTGATGTGCCGATCGCCGCCACCGGCCACCTTGATCGTCTCCTGGCGGACCTCGGTGAACGGCTCGTACTTGTTGTTGTAGAGCACGCCGTCGCCCTGGACCTTCTCCAGGTACAGGTCGGTCACGTCGGCGCCGAGGTTGGTGAAGCCCCACGAGATCTTCTGGTTGTGGCCGATGATCACGCCGGGCATGCCGGAGAACGTGTAGCCGGAGACGTCGTACTGGCACTTCGGCCCGACCGTGCGGCAGTGCAGGCCCATCTGGTACCAGACCGAGGGCAACGAAGGGGACAGGTGCGGGTCGTTGGCCAGCAGCGGCTTGCCGGTGGTGGTGCGACTGCCCGCGACCACCCACGAGTTGGAGCCGACGCCGGAGGACTTCTCGCTGAACAGCGAGGGCAGCTTGGCCAGCGACTCGGACAGGCCGGCCAGCACGTTCTGCGCGCTCTTCGAGGGCACCGCGGGCGGCGCGTCCTGGACGAAGCGCTCGGTCTTGCCGTCCTTGGGATCCTTGACGATCTCACCGGCGCGCACGATGGGCTTGTTCACCTCGTACGGATACGGCGGGTAGAGCTCGTCGATCTGGTTGACCGTCAACTTGTCGGACAACAAAGCCCGGTCGATCTCGTCCTGCATGTTGGTGCGCAGGTCCCAGGCCATCGCCTTGAGCCAGGCCACCGAGTCGACCGGGGTCCACGGCTCGGCCTTGTAGCCGTCGTGCACGACGCCGAGCAGCGCGTACTCGAACGAGGCGTCGGCGCCCTTGTGGTCCTCGAGGTAGGCGTTGACCCCCTCGGAGTACGCCTGGAGGAACTTCTGCGACTCCGGCGGCAGCGCCGCGTACTCCTGTTCGGCCACCTTGCGCCAGCCCAGCGTGCGCAGGAACTTGTCGTTGTCCACCTGCCCGGAGCCGAACATCTCGGACAGCCGGCCCGCGGTCATGTGCCGGCGCACGTCCATCTCCCAGAACCGGTCCTGGGCGTGCACGTAGCCCTGCCCCCGGAAGAGGTCCTCGGACGTGTCGGCGTACACCTGCGGGATGCCCTGGGCGTCGCGCACCACGTCGACCTTGCCGGTCAGCCCCGGCACCCGGATCGTGCCGGACGTCTGCGGGAACGAGTCGCGCGACAACTGCCAGCCCCACCAGCCCAGTCCGCCGATCGCGATGGCCAGCACCACGACCAGGACGATGGCCGTCAACCGGAATCGGCGCCACGCCTTGGACGGCCCCTTGGGGGTCGTCGGTCGTTCCTTGACCTTGGCGGTGCCGCCGGGCACGGGCGCCTCGGCGGCGGCGGGCTCGGGCGCGGGTGCGGGCTGCGAAGCGGCTGCGGGCTCGGGTTCGACCCGTGGCGGCTCGGCGGCACGCGGCGCGGGCGGCGCGGCGGGCGCGGGGATGGCGACGGGAGCGGGCGGCTCCGCATACGGCTCGGGGGGCGAGTAGGGCTCCTGGGCGGGGTGCGACTCCTGCGGTGCGTACGGTCCTTGCGCGGCATACGGCTCTTGCGGCGCGTACGGCTCGGGTTCGCCGTACGGCTCGGGCGCGGCCCGGCGCTCACGCTCCGCGCGTTCTTCCGCGCGCCGCTGGGCCGCGACCGGATCCGCCGCGGCCCACTGCGATGTGGGCCACTCGCCCGTGGGCCAGTCGTCCCACCCGGAGGATGAGGCGTCCTGGCCACCGGGGGGCTGCTCCGGGTCGGGCGTCTTCGAGGGAGGCATCAAGGTCCTTATGCGGTCGGTGCGGCAAGGGACACCTTAAAAGCCGAGCGTCGTCGGCATCACAGCCACGGGTACGAGACGGGACCCCTCTGGGGTATGGATCCTTCGCTTTGGTAAAATATTTCCCAGGCGTAGGTAATTCATCGCCGGTTCGCCGGCGCGGCAGGGCCCCCCTTCCCATGGCTCGCTGATTGCCTGCGCATCGCGGCGTCGCCGGTTCCGCCGGTCGTCGCCTGCCTTCATGTTCTGCACTCCGTGCGGCCGCCTGGGGGGTGGCCGGACCGACGACCGCCGGAGGTGACGCACGTGTCCGTGCCCGAGCTCAACCAGGTCCTGCTCCTGGGCGCCATCGTCATGTTGTCCGCCGTCATAGCGGTTCGCCTGGCGACCAGAACCGGGCTGCCGAGCCTGCTGCTCTACCTCGGACTCGGGATCCTGATCGGGGACGACGGCCTCGGCATAGGTTTCGACAACGCCGAACTGACCCAAACGCTCGGCTACGCCGCGCTGATAGTAATCCTCGCCGAGGGCGGGATAGCGACCAGTTGGAAGGAGATCAAGCCGTCGGTGCCGGCGGCTGCGGTGTTGTCCACCGTAGGGGTCGGAGTGAGCGTCGCGGTCACCGCGTTCGCCACTCGGATCGTGCTGGACGTCGACTGGTCGACCGCGATCCTGATGGGCGCGATCGTCTCCTCCACGGACGCCGCCGCGGTGTTCTCGGTGCTGCGCAAGCTGCCGCTGCCGCATCGGCTGACCGGTCTGCTCGAGGCCGAGTCCGGCTTCAACGACGCCCCGGTGGTGATCCTGGTGGTCACGTTCGCCCACGTGGGTCACGTCGAACCGTGGTACAGGATCCTCGGCGAGATCGGCATGGAGTTGACCATCGGCATGGCGGTCGGCCTCGCGGTGGGTCGGCTCGGCGCGTTCGGCCTGCGCCACGTCGCGCTGCCGGCGTCCGGGCTGTACCCGATCGCGGTGATGGCGCTGTGCGTGCTCGCCTACTCCGGCGGTGCGCTGGCCCACGGCAGCGGGTTCCTCGCGGTCTACCTGACCGCACTCGTGCTGGGCAACTCGCAACTCCCGCACGGCCCCGCCACCCGCGGCTTCGCCGAGGGCCTCGGCTGGATCGCGCAGATCGGCCTGTTCGTGCTGTTGGGACTGCTGGTCACTCCACACGAGTTGGCCGGCGCGGTGGTCCCGGCGCTGGTGATCGGCACCATCCTGCTGCTGGTCGCCCGGCCGCTGTCGGTGATCGTGACCACGACGCCGTTCCGGATACCGTGGCGCGAGCAGTTGATCCTGTCCTGGGCGGGGCTGCGCGGAGCGGTACCGATCGTGCTCGCCACCATCCCGATCGTGAAGGACGTCCCGGACGCCCAGCGGCTGTTCAACATCACCTTCGTGCTGGTGGTGGTCTTCACCCTGGTGCAGGGGCCGACGCTGCCGTGGATAGCCCGCAAGGCCGGTTTCGCGGGCGAGCAAGAGCCCACCGACCTGGGCGTGGAGTCCGCACCGCTGGAGAAGCTCCAGGGGCACCTGCTGTCGGTCAGCGTGCCGCCGGGCTCGCGCATGCACGGCGTCGAGGTCGGCGAGCTGCGCCTGCCACGCGGGGCCGCGGTCACCCTGATCGTGCGCGACGACGAGAGCTTCGTGCCCGAGCCGACCACCGTGCTCCGCCGCGGGGACGACCTGCTCGTGGTGGCCACCGACACGGTGCGCGACGACGCCGAGGATCGGCTGCGCGCGGTCAGCCGGGGTGGCAAGCTCGCGGGCTGGTTCGGCGTCAAGGGCGACACCTGAGGTACGATCATCCGGTTGATTGCCATCGGGGCGCCTCCGGGCGCCTCGATCGCCGATCCCCTCCACACACCGACTCTGCCTGACGCAGGGCTGGCGTCGTGACCGCACGGCGGCCGAAGCACGACTTCGGTATCTACCCCGGTGGACGCTTTCGAGGACAGCTCTCGGCGCACCGGGGTTTCCCATGTGCGTCACCAGGTGGCAGGAAGCGACAGCCACGATGCCCACGCATCGGAACGCCGCACCCGTTCGCGGGGAGCGGTGCGCATGATCTCCACGTACTCCTCGCTGCTGCGGACCCCGTCCGCATGGCGATTCCTGGCACCCGCGCTCATCGCCCGGCTGCCCTACGCGATGCTCGGCCTGGGCATCGTGCTGTTGGTCAAGCACACGACCGGCTCGTACGGCACGGCCGGCGCGGTCTCCGCCGCCGCGGCCGTCGCGCTCGCCTTCGTCGGCCCGCAGACCGGTCGGCTCGCCGACCGCTTCGGCCAGGGGGCGGTGGTCGTGCCCGGCGCGCTGCTGCACGGCGCGGCGGTGTCCGCACTGATCGTGGCCGCCCTCTCCGGCGCGCCACTGTGGTTGCTGTTCGTCACCGCGGTGCTCTCCGGCGCGACGGTGCCGCAGATCGGCTCCATGGTGCGGGCCCGCTGGGCCGCCCACCTGGATGGCTCGCCGCTGCTGCCGACCGCGTTCGCGTTCGAGTCGGTGACCGACGAGTTCACCTTCGTGGTGGGCCCGGTGGTGGCCACCTTCCTGGCCACCGGCGTGCACCCGGCCGCCGGGCTGATCGTCGAGGCGGCGCTGACCGTGCTCGGCTCGCTGCTGTTCGCACTGCAACGCGGCACCGCGCCGCGCCGGGTGGTGCGGGCGGCCGGCGACGCACCGCGGGCGTCCGCACTGCGGATCGGCGGCGTGCGGCTGCTCGTGGTGGCCTTCGTCTGCATCGGCGGGGTCTTCGGGACCGTGCAGGTCTCGGTCACCGCGTTCGCCGAGGAGGTCGGCAAGCCCGGCCTGGCGGGCGCGCTGTACGCGGTCTTCGCGGGCGGCAGCCTGATCGCCGGTGCGGTCTACGGCGCGATCGCCTGGCGGCGGCCGGCGCACCGTCGCATGCTCGTGACGTTCGCCCTGCTGGCCACCGGCACCGCACCGCTGTGGGCCATCCCCAGCGTGGGAATCATGGTGCCCGTCGCGTTGCTGTGCGGACTGGCGATCGCACCGACGCTGATCACCGGGTTCACCCTGGTCGACACACTGGTCCCGGCCGAGGCCAAGACCGAGGCGTTCACGTGGCTCACCGGCGCGATCGGCCTGGGCCTCGCACTCGGTTCGACCTGCTCCGGAATGCTCACCGACGCGCGCGGTTCGGGCGCCGGTTTCGCGCTCACCCTGGCGGCGGCCGGCATCGGCTTCCTGGTGGTGCTCGGCGGGCAGCGACTGCTGCGACCGGGCGTGGATGTGACACCCATTACACCGCCGACCGCGACCGTGGTGGACGGATCTCCGGTGAATGCTGCACCATTGGCACTCGACAGGTGAGAGTGCCAGTACCCAGCTGACCTGTCTGTCGAAGGAGGACCAGACCGTGCCGACGTACCAGTACCAGTGCACCGCCTGTGGCGAGGGCCTTGAGGCCGTCCAGAAGTTCACGGACGACGCGCTGACCGAGTGCCCCGCCTGCCAGGGCAGGCTGCGCAAGGTCTTCTCGGCGGTGGGCGTCGTGTTCAAGGGCTCCGGCTTCTACCGCACCGACAGCCGCGGTTCGAGCACGTCCTCGACGCCGGCGACCGCGTCGACCGGCGCTACCTCGTCGTCCTCGGAGGGCTCCTCGTCCTCGGGTTCGTCGTCCTCGTCGTCGGGTTCGTCGTCCTCGGGTTCGTCGTCCTCGGGTTCGTCGTCCTCCTCGTCGTCCGGCTCCTCCGGTACGACGTCGACGGCGGCCTGACCGATGGCGACCGGCGTGCTGCCGGCGGGGGTGGCTCCGGCCGAGATCGGTGTGATCGGCGGCTCCGGGTTCTACGCGTTCCTGGACGACGTGGTCGAGGTGCGCGTGGACACGCCGTACGGCGCGCCCAGCGACGCCCTGTTCCTGGGTGAGGTGGCCGGCCGTCGGGTCGCCTTCCTGCCCCGGCACGGCCGCGACCACTCGCTCCCGCCGCACCGGATCAACTACCGCGCCAACCTGTGGGCCCTGCGCGCCGTCGGGGTGACGCAGGTGCTCGCGCCGTGCGCGACCGGCGGCCTGCGCGCCGAACTCGGTCCGGGCACGCTCGTGATCCCCGACCAGTTGATCGACCGCACGTCGAGCCGGGTCCAGACCTTCTTCGACGGGCTGCCGCTCGCCGACGGGACCATCCCGCCGGTCGTACACACCACGTTCGCCGACCCGTACTGCGCGGACGGTCGCGCGGTGGTCGCCGCCCGGGCACGCGCCTCGGGCTGGGAGCCGGTGGACGGCGGCACCCTCGTGGTGATCGAGGGACCGCGCTTCTCCACCCGCGCCGAGTCCAAGTGGTACGCGGCGCAGGGCTGGTCGATCATCGGCATGACCGGCCACCCCGAGGCTGTGCTCGCCCGCGAACTCGGCCTCTGCTGCACCGCGATCGCGCTGGTCACCGACCTGGACGCGGGCGTCGAGGCGGGCGAGGGAGTCACCCACGCCGAGGTGATGAAGGTCTTCGCGGCCAACGTCGACCGACTGCGCACCCTGCTGTTCGACGTGGTCGCCGCGCTGCCAAAGACGCGCTCGTGTACGTGCGGGATGGCGGAGGTCGAGCGGCCGGCGTAGCGCCGCCCGCGGTTCGCCGCCCGCTTGCGCCGGCTCGGCGCCGCCTGCTGTGGGTCCGGCCGCTGTGGGCGTCGGCCCTGTTTCGTTCCGTTCGTTTGTCGTGAAGGCCGCTTCCCGAGTTCGGGGGGCGGCCTTTGTGGTGGACGGGATGTCACTCACGTGGGTGAAGTCGTAATCCCCAGGGGCGGAGTTGTGCACAGGCTTCGGGGTGGCCCGGCCGAATCGGGACGTTGCGCGGCACGGTGGGGGCGCGGCTCGGCCCTCGTTTCCTGCCCCGGTTCCGACGCGGGTCGGGCCGCACTCGCCCGCTGCCCGCGTTGGAGGTGTGATGTCCGCTTCGGGATCGTTCGGAGCCTCGCCCGGACCGTCGTTCGGCCCGCCGTTCCGGTCGGCGCCGGCCCCGCTCACCCGGCGGCCCTGGCGGCGCGTCCTGGCCCGCCATCGACGCGGCCTGGCCGCGCTGTCGGCCGCCGTCGCGGTGTTCGCGGTGATCGTGGCGGTCCGCCCCGCACCCGCGCCGACCGGCCCGATCCTGGTGGCCGCGCGCGATCTGCCCGCGGGCAGCACCCCCGGGGTCGCCGATCTGACCCTGGTCGCGATGCCGACGGCCCTGCATCCGGCCGGAGTTCTGCATGCGGTCGGGCAGGCCGCCGGGGTCGCCCTGCCCGCGCGCTTCGCGGACGCCGACGCAGTGGCCGTGCTGCGCCCCGGCGACCGGATCGACGTGCTGGCCGCGCCCGCGCCCGAACACCCCGGTCCGGCACGGCTGATCGTCCCCGCCGCACTCGTCGTGGCCCGTCCGGCCGCGACCGGGGCCTCGTCGACCGGGGCGCTGCTGATCCTGGAGATCCCGCGAGCGGCGGCGACCGAACTCGCCGGTGCGGCGAACGGGCCTGCCCTGACCTATACCATCCACAGGTTCGTGAACGGCCCTGTTGCGACGAGCCGTGAATGACAGCAGACTCGTGCGGGTTGTTCCGCTTCGAGGGGTATTCCGTGATTACTACGATCGGCCGTATTGATCACGGATCCAACCGCCCCGTCGAGGCTCCGACCGATCGACATCGATGGGAATCAGCAGTGGGCGGCTTCAAGAAGTTCCTGATGCGCGGAAACGTCGTGGACCTGGCTGTGGCCGTGGTCATCGGCGCCGCGTTCACGGCGGTGGTGACGGCGTTCGTGAAGGGGCTGATCAACCCGGTCGTGGGTGCGTTCGGCACCAGGAACCTGGACGGGTACACATCCTGCATCAAGGGCCCGTGCGGGGTCGACGCGAAGGGCGAGGCGACCGGCGTCCAGCTGTTGTGGGGCTCCGTGCTCGGCGCCGGGCTGACGTTCCTGATCACCGCGGCGGTCGTGTACTTCCTGCTCGTGCTGCCGCTGAACCACATGCTGGAAAAGCGCAAGCGAGCCTTGGGTCAGACGGCCGCGAAGGAACTCAGCGACACCGAACTCCTCACCGAGATTCGCGACCTGCTCGCCGCGCGCCTCGAACCGCCGGCGAACGGCGGCCGGACCGCCGGCCAGGGGACCGCCGGATTGGTCTCCCCGCGCTCCGACGTCTGATCGGTCGCCCCGGTCGGCTCATCCGCCGACCGCGCACCGCTTATCCGCAACCGGGCCCACAGTAAGCGCACGGCAAAGGGCGGGTTCGCTCCTTCGGATGAAGACGAAGGAGCGAACCCGCCCTTTGTGTATCGGGTCACCCTGAGGTGCCGGGTCACCTTTGCCTGTCGGCTCAGAGGTGATGCGGCGGCTTGTCGTCCAGGAAGCGGCGCAGATCCGCCGGGTCGGCGGCGGGCCGGGCCTCGCCCCATCCGGCATCCGTCTCGTCCGAACTCGCCTCGGGGAGCAGGTCGTCCCAACCGAACCGGTCGCGCTCGCGCCGCTCGGGCCCGGCCGGCCCACTCGCCTCGCGCACGTGCGCCTCCGTCGTCTCGATCTTCGCCCGCTCCGCCATGCCACCCAGTGTGCCGGCGCCCGGAACGGCACCCTGCCCGGCCGGGGCGCCATGCGCGGCCCGGGCCGGGGCCCGGGCCGTAGCCGGCTCGCCCCGGCACAGCGCGGCGTCAGGCGGCTTCGAGCCCCTGGGCGGTGGCCAGCTCGCGCAGCTCGACCAGCGCCTGCTTCTCGATCTGGCGGATCCGCTCACGGGTGAGCCCGAGCTGCTTGCCGACCTCGGTCAGCGTGTGCTCCTTGCCGTCCGCCATGCCGTAACGCGCCCGCAGGATCGTGGCCGTGCGGCCGTCCAGCCGACCCACCAGGTCCGCTATCTGCTCGCGTCGCAGTGTCGCCAGGGTGATGTCCTCCGGCGTCAACGGGTCGGTCTCCTGGACCAGTTCGCCCAACTCGGTCTCGCCGTCGTCACCCACGGGGGTGTCCAGGCTGATCGGGTCGCGCGCCCAACCGATCACGTCCACGACGCGCTCCGGCGTGGAGCCGACCGCCTCGGCGATCTCCGCCATCTCGGGATCGCGCCCGTGATCGCGAGCGAACTCGCGCTGCACCCGGCGGATCTTGCTCAGCTCTTCGACCAGGTGCACGGGCAACCGCACGGTGCGGGCCTGATCCGCCATCGCCCGGGTGATCGCCTGTCGAATCCACCAGGTCGCGTAGGTGGAGAACTTGAAGCCCTTCGCGTAGTCGAACTTCTCGACCGCGCGGACCAGGCCCACGTTGCCCTCCTGGACCAGGTCCAGGAAGGGCATCCCACTACGCGGGTAGCGCCGGGCGACGGACACCACCAGCCGCAGGTTGGCCTGGATGAACAGTTCCTTGGCCGCGGCGCCGCGCGCGATCAGCCGGTCCAGCTCGGCCCGGTCGACGCCCTCGGGCACCGCGTCCTCGTCGATCAGCTTCTGCGCGTACAGCCCTGCTTCGATGTCCTTGGACATCTCGACTTCGCGCTCCGCGTCGAGCAGCTTCGTGCGGCTGATCTCGTCCAGGTACACACCGACCGTGTCGCGCTCGACGTCGGCAGCCTTCCGCGTGCGGGAAGCCGCCACTCGCTCGGCGCCCTGTCGGGCCACACCACGTGTAGTCGGCATGCTCTAGCCCTCGCTTTCATTCGCGTTCGTCAATATTTCGAACGAACGAGAAGCCTGTGATATTCCGTCCGGAGATGTACTGTTGAAAGGTTGGCCGATAGCGGCCCCTGAGAGCGCCTGCCCGGCGTCGGGCCCCGCATGCACACTCGATGTGCCTACGATTCGGTCAACGGTCGGCGAGGCCCGGATGTTCCGAAGTCCGGGACCCGCCACGGCGGCGCGCCCGGGGTCGAACCCCGCCGGGCGGCACCAGACCGTGCGGCGGGCAGCGGCTCGTGCACCCCGATCGGGGGCCGGGGCCGAAGGTGTGCGCCTTCCCGATCGATTGCTTTCGGCCGGCCCTCAGTGCGCGTCCGGCGCGGGCTCCAGGTCGCGCGGGATCAGCCGCCAGGCCAGCACGGCTGCGATCAGCGCGACCACGCCGCCGGCCAGGAAGGTCGGCGTCATCCCGGACGTGAACGCCTCGCCCGCCCGGCCCAGGATGCCGCCGGCGCCGAGTCGATCCGCGACCACGGAGGCGTCCCCGATCGACTCGCGTACCGCCGCCGTGTCGGCCGAGTCGAGGTCGAGGTCGGGCAGGTTGGCCCGGTAGAGCGCGGATGCCATGCTGCCCAGGATCGCGACGCCCAGCGCGGCGCCGAGTTCGTACGCGGTCTCGTCGATCGCCGCCGCGCCACCGGCCTCGGCGACCGGCACCGAGGACATCAGCACCACCGACGCGACGGTGGCCAGCGTGCCCACACCGAGCCCGACCACCGCGAGCGAGGCGCCCACCAGCGGGTAGTCCACGTCCCGGAAGTGTTGCCCGACCCACGGCATCGCAAGCCCGACGGCCATCAGCGCCAGACCGATCGCCAGCACGTTCCGGGGCGGGAAGCGGTGCATCAGCGCGGGCACGAACATCGACGCGAGGATCAGCGCGATCGGCGCGGGCAGCAGGTGCAGACCGGCGGAGACCGGGCTGTACCCCTGCACGTACTGGAACCACTGGCTGAGCAGGAACAGCGCCGCGCCCAGTCCGAGCATGCCCAGGAAGATCGCCGTCGCGGCCATGGTGAACGCGCGGTTCGTGAACAGCCGGACCTGGAGCAGCGGATTGGCCAGCCGCAGTTGGCGGCGCACGAACACGGTCAGCGTGAGCGCGGCCACCACGAGCAGGATCCACGCGGCCGGATCGCCGACGCCGCCCTTGCCGAGCTGCTTGATGCCGCCCGCGAGGGTGCCCATGCCGACGATCGACAGGCCGACGCCGGGCCAGTCCCACGCGCCGGAGCGCGGCGAACGCGACTCGGGCAGCAGCCACATGCCGAACCCGATCACCGCGACCGCGATCGGCACGTTCAACAGGAAGGCCGACTGCCAGCCGTGCGACTCCACGAGCAGCCCGCCGACCACCGGCCCGAGTGCCATGCCGCCGCCGAAGACCGCCGACCAGACGGCGTAGGCCAAGGCCCGCTCGCGGGTGTCGGTGAACACCTGGCGCAGGATGGTCAGCGTGGACGGCATGATCGCCGCGCCACCCACGCCGAGCAGCACCCGGGCGGCGATCACGTGCCAGGCGGCCGTCGCCGCGACCGCGAGCAGCGAGGCCAGCGCGAAGATGGCGAAGCCGACGAGCAGCAGCCGCTTGCGCCCCCAGCGGTCCCCGAGCGCGCCTGCGGTGACCAACAGGCCGGACAGCGCGAGCGCGTACGAGTCGATGATCCACAACTGCTCGACCGAACCGGGCCGCAGATCGGCGACCAGGGACGGGAACGCGACGTTCAGGATGGTCGCGTCCATCGAGATGATCAGCAGGCTCCCCGACAGGATCGCGAGCACGGCCCAGCGCCGCGGGTCGGGCGTGGGGCGGGGGGTGGTGGAGCCGGCCATGAGACATCCTCAATCCTTGTGAGACATAAATGTCTCACGGCATTGAAGGAGTGTCCACCGCTCCCCTCCGCTGCGGCGGATCCGTACCGCTCCTGCCCCGGTGGAGTCGCCGCCCCGCTCCCGCGGATCGACCGCCCCTCCCCGAAACGGGCCTACCGCTCCCCTCCCGGCAGCACGATGGTCATGAACGACTCGCCCTGCCGGAATCCGAGCCGCTCGTACACCGCCCGGGCCGGGTTGCCCTCGGTGACCGCGAGCCCGATCGAGGGCAGCCCGTCCAGCAGCGCCAAGCCGAGCGTGTGCCGCAACAACCGGCCGCCGAGCCCCGCGTACTTGGGGTCCGGGTCGCGAAAGACCTCGGTGATCCACGGCCCGATGTGTTCGGCGTCGTTGACCAGCACCGCGCCGACCACCCGCCCCTCGTCGAGCGCCACCGTGCTGAACCCGAACAGCGGCCCGAGCGAGCGGCCGTCGTACAGCCCCTCCAGGTTCTCCGGACTCGCATCGTCGCCGCTGTCCGGGTGCTCCGGCGGATACGCGGCGATCCAGGTGTCGTACAGCTCCGAGGGCGGCACGGACGCCGCCGCGCGCACCTCGATCCCGGGCTCGGCCCAGGTGACGGCCTCCAGGTCCGGACCCAGGTCCCGGGTGTACCGATGCATATGCCGAAGCAGCCGGCCGCCCGCGGCGAGCAGCACCGCGCCGGCGTCCTCCCGGGCCGACACGACCCACCCGGGCAGCGCGGTCAGGATGGCGGGCGCGGCGAGCTCGGCCGGGAGTCGGTGCAGGCGCAGGTCGAGCGCGGCCGGGCGACCCGAACGGTTGCCCAGCCGGTAGTCGGCCACCAGCGCCCCGTCCCGATCGAACACGGTTCCGCGCGTACGAACGCTTTCGTCTGTGGTCATGAGCTTCATTCTTCGATGCCCGAGCAAGTGGTTATCTCCTCTCGGCGGCCCCGATTCCGACCCCGATTCCAGCCTCGATTCCGGCCCCGGGCAGCACCGCGGCGGCCGTCGCGAGCGTGCCGGCACAGGCCACACCCATCCGCCCAGCATCACCCGACCCACCGGTCACCGCACGCCCGGGCACACCAGAACATGCGCGGAGAGTGATCGCCCCCGAAACTGGCATACATGGACAAAATCTCGCTCCGGACGGCCACCAGGGAGCAACTCGCCTCGGCCCGCAGCACCTCGTCCGGCCGCAGCTCGGTCACCATGCCCGGCGGCTCCCGCCAACACCTGAGCCAGACCCTGATCGCCCTGACCGCCGGCAACTCCCTCGCCGAACACGAGAGCCCCGGCGAAGCCTCGCTGATCGTGCTTACCGGCCGCATCCGCCTGACCGCCGACGACGAATCGGTCGAGGGCACCTCCGGCGACCTCCTGGTCATCCCCCGGGCGCCGCACTCCCTGGAGGCCCTCGAAGACTCCGCCGTCATCCTCACCGTCGGCAAACCCTGACCCACCCCAAAGCCGCCGGCCACCCCCGCAACCGTTCCGCTACCCTGTCCTGCGGGACCACACGGCCCCGAAGCCTCCATAGCTCAGGGGATAGAGCACCGCTCTCCTAAAGCGGGTGTCGCAGGTTCAAATCCTGCTGGGGGCACAACTGCAAAACTGGCTCTCACCTGGGAGTCAGCCCCCCTCGGGGGGCGCCATCGGCCTCGTACATCGTGTACGGGGCCGTTTGCGTGAGCGATGCGTGAGCGAGTGTGTCGCGAACTTCTCCCCGGCGTCTCCCGGCGCGCGGCACCAGACGGGCCGCGGCCTCCGCCAGGGCGCGGTCCGTCTCGGGGCGCAGACTCGTGTACGTGTCCGCCGTGTGCGAGGCGCCGTCGAAAATCCGGATTCGGGGGCGGCCGACGTGGCGGTGGGACGGCCTTGCCGGCATCGGGCGCGCCCTCGACGCACCACTGCGGACTGCCCGCGTGGAACTGGTGACAGATGTGGAGAGGGCTGGGTGGGCGCCTGGGCTCACCACAGCCGAGCGTGACCGGCTGCGGACCGAACTCAGCCCCAGCGAACGCAACGCCGGCTGACTGTCACAACTGCTTGGCCGAGATTGTCCTTCCACAATGGAATCACCTCGTAAATGATCTAGGCATCTTTGAGACCAAAGGAGATTCCAAGATGCCGTCGATCAGAACTCTGCGGGCCCTGGCCGGTGCATTGGGCACCCTCGCCCTGGCCGTCACCATGACTACCCCGGCGACCGCAGATTCGTCACCCAAGGTCATGTACGGCGGGCTCACCAACGGGAGACAGCACATGATCGATAATGGCTTCTCCTCTAAATGCTTGGAGATTCGCGACGACCGTACCGACGCCGGCGCCCCCGCAAACCAGTGGACCTGTAACCCGTCGAACACCCAGCGATGGTGGGCCCGGCGGAGCGCCTCCGGTGACCACGAGATCGTCAATGTGAATTCCGGACTGTGCCTGGAGATTCGCGGCGACCGCACCGACGACGGCGCCCCTGCGAACCAATGGCCCTGCAACGGATCATTGACGCAATCATGGAGAGAGGTTTCGTATGGAGTCAACGGTTCGGAAATAAGGAATATCAATTCCGACAAATGCCTTGAAATACTTTCATGGGGGACCGGCGACGGTGACGCCGCCGGGCTGTGGACTTGTCACGGTGGCGCAAACCAACGGTGGTACATCGGAGTCCAGCCCGCATAGATAGCGGATGCCTGCACTTCGGGATCGACAGCCCTGGAGTCGGTTATCCACAGCCTGTGGGTCCGGCATGCCGGGAAACACCCCGAGAGCCCCGAGCGCCGAAACCCGGCCCGGGGCTCTTGTGCGTCCCGACCCCGTACCGATGGAGGCTGCCGTGTTTCGCTATTCCCTGCGCTCGCCCCAGGTCGACACCATTCAGCTCCGCGCCTCCGACCTGGGCAGAGATCCGGGAGGCGCTGGTCGTGCCGGACGACGACGTGTGCACCATCACCGCCGATGAGGCGACCGACACGTGCGGTGACCCGGGCCCGGAGTACATCGCGTTCTCGGCCGTCACCGTCCACGGCGAGCGGCTGGAGTTCGCGCACGGCGACTGGATTGTCGTCATGGGACCGCGCGTGTTCCAACGGTTCACACCGAGCGAGTTCGCCGCGGCGTACGAACAGGCATAGCCGCGCCCACCGCCGCCGTGTTCGTGGCGCACCACCTGGTCGCGCTGCGGCCCGCCCGGCACCGAGCGGGGCCTGTCCCCCGGAACACCGCGCCGACCAACGCGCCCAGGCGCGGCTACGGCCGCCGGCACCGCGCCGTTTTCCGCCCGGGGTCCTGCGACGCCACCCGGTGTGCGTGTGCCCCGAGTGCGCGTCGGCCGCCGCCGGTCGGTCGTGTTGGCGGCTGTTGACCGAGGCCGACCACCACCCACGCACCCGCAAGGAGTTCGTTGCCAGGGCGCCGACCCCGACGACCCGGCGCAAGGCCGCGGCCTGTGCAAGCCGTGCCACGATCGCACACCGCCACCACGACCGCGGTCATCGCCGCGGCCCTGGGCACGCCCGTGCCCTGCCCCAAGTGCCGACGCACCACGGGGCCTGCCGGTGCCGCGGCGACCGCCGGCCCGGCCTCGCTGCGATCGATGGCGAGGTGGTCGTCGAGCGGGCGTGCGTCTCGTTTGTCCAAGTCCGGCGATCAGGCAGGAAACCCCGGCTTCGGCCGGGGTTTCGTCGTGTGTGGGGCGGGTGGGGGTCAGGCCGAGGGGCTTGTCTCGGCGGTGCTTGCGCGCTCGTAGAGGGTGGCGATGTCGGGGCCGAAGTAGCTGCTGTAGGAGGTGAGGTCGTCGCCGCCCTCCTGGTAGCCGCCGATCACGCCGATCACCGTGCCGCGGCCGTTGGCGGGGTCGATGTCGGTGAGCATCGGGCCGCCGCTGGTGCCGGCGGGAAAGCCCGCGCAGTCGAAGCGCAGTTGGGTCTCGGAGTAGGCCGCGGTGGTGTTCTGGCAGCCGATCGGCTCGTTCGCGTCGTCCGGGTAGCCGACCAGCCGGGCCGGACGCGAGGGCGAGGAGCCGAAGTCGAGGTGTTCGGCGCCGGTGACGGTCTCGATCCGCTCGTCCGTGCCCGGGCGGCGGACCTGGAGGAAGGCGACGTCGTAGGCCGGATCCCGGTCGGTGACCCAGCGCGGGTCCACGTCGATCCGGGACGGGACCCACACGCCGTACGGCATCACGCCGTCGTGGTAGCCGGGTGCGAAGGCCAGGTCGGTCGTGAAGGCGTCGCCGTACACGCAGTGCGCGGCGGTGACCACCAGGTTCCGGTTCGGCGACTGCACCACGGTCGCGGTGCAGAAGTGTTCCGGGTCGCCCCCGTCCCCCGCGTGCAGCAGCGCGCCGATTGCCGGAGTCGCCTCGATCGTGCTCGCCTCCAGCGGATCGGACACCGGCAGCGGCTCGACCTCCGTCGAGGACGCCGTGGGCACGGGCAACGCGGGCTCAGCGGGCGGAGCGGCGGGCGCCGCGCCCAGCAGGCTCGCCGCGATCCGGTCGCCCTCGGCCGGGTCCACGAGGTGGTAGCCGCGGGAGGGGTCGCCGGTGCCGCGCGCTCTCGGATGGCCGGATATCCGCCCGGTCGAGGCCAGCCCGACCACCGCCAGCACCGCGACCACACAAAATGCCGTACCGATCGCCATCCGACGCCTGCGCGGATTCGCCTCGGCATCCGCAGTCCGTCGCGACACTCGACCACCAATCTCAGCGGGTTACCACCTCGGGCCATGGACGCTACCGGCTGGATGGGTACCCCGGTGGGGAGGAATCAGGCCGACACTCGCACGGTCACCGGGTCGTGACGAAGTGTTCCTCCGACCGTCGCCCCAACGGGTGGGAGGTGGGCGACGGTCGCAGGAATCCCCCGCTCTTCTTCGCATGCCGGTTCGGCGCCGTCTCTCCAAACGCGCCCGGCCGACCCCTCGACCGTATCCCGAGGATCGGCGGCGTCGGCACCCCGGTATGGGTGATTTATGACTGCCTTAAGAATCTTCCGTGGCGCGTGCATCCCTTCCGAACGTGCTGCCGGGCGGGTGTTCGGACGCCTTCCGACCACGCTTGCGAAGCGGATTCGGAACGCGCCGCTCCGGTGTCCCCGGATGTGGGCGGCCGGATCATGCCCTCGTGCGCCGGGCCCCGCACTGCCACAATTTGCTTGTTCCACGAGGCGGTTCCGCATATCGGCGGCCGGCGGGGGGATCCGCGCGGGCAAGGGCGGGACGAGGGCGGCCGGAGAGGGCGGGGTACCGATGGCGGGTTCCGAGGACTCGTGGTGGACGGTGCGGGCTCGGCTGCGGCTGATCTGGGTGCCGTGCGTGGCGGTCATGCTCGCCACCGTCGCCGCGCTCGTGGTGGGCCTGACCCTGGACGGCGACGCGCGTGCGCGCGGCCTGCTCCTGGTGCTCGGCACCGATCTGTTGCTCGTGGTCGGGTCGACGGTGCTGATCGAGAGCGCGCTGCGGCGCACGGTCGAGAAGCCGCTCGCCCGGCTGGCCGATCCGAACCGGGAGCCGGCGCGGGGCGGGCGCTTCGACAGCCGTGAGTTCGACCTGATCGCCGCCACCATGACGAACCTGCACGAGCGGGCCCGGGCCGGCGAGGACCGGGCGCAGCGCGACCGCACCCGGGTCGACCGGCTGACCGAACAGCTCGCCGAACGGGATCGCGCCCTGGAGGCCGAGCGCGAGCAGGCCCGCGACCTGGTCCGCGACCTGGCGGAACTGCGCACCCGGGTCGAGGAGTACGCCCGCCGGGCCCGACTCGCCCAGGCCGACCTGGACCGGTTCGCATACGCCGCGACGCACGACATGCAGGATCCGCTGCGCCGGATCGTCTCGTTCGGCCGGATGCTCCAGGAGCGCTACGAGGACGTGCTGGATCGGCGCGGTCGGCAGTACATCGACTTCACCATCGACAACGCCCGCCGCCTCCAGATGCTCATCGACGAGATGGTCACCCTCACCGAGGTGGGCCGCTCGCGCGCGGAGATCGTCGAGGTCGACCTGGGCGAACTGGTCCGGCAGACCTGGCTGGACATGGCGGACCAGGTGGAGGACACCGGCGCCGAACTGGAGCACGGGCAACTGCCGGTGGTCCGGGCCGATCCCGGGCTGCTGGCCACGCTGATCCGGCATCTGCTCGGGAACGCGGTGAAGTTCCAGCGCCCGTACGAGCGACCGCTGGTGCGGATGGACGCCGAGCCCGACGGCGACGGCGGGTGGCGGATCACCGTGACCGACAACGGCATCGGCATCCCCACCGAGGCGGCGGAGCGGGTGTTCGCGGCCTTCCAACGCCTGCATCCGCGCGAGACGTACACCGGCAGCGGCATCGGGCTCGCGATGGCCAAGCGGATCGTCGAACAGCACGGCGGCCGGATCGCCGTGGACACCGACCACACCGACGGTGCCCGACTCGTCTTCACCCTGCCGAGCCGCGTCGACGAGCCCGACACGCCGGACCCGGGTGCCGGGTCACACCCCGCCGCGGCACCCGCCGGCCATCCGGTGGATCCGGCCGGGGCCGCCGGACCCGATGGGGCCGCGGACCCGATCGCCGCCGACTCCGCGCTCGTGGAACCCGTTCGCTTCACCGATCCGTCGAACCAGGAGCCACTCGCGTACGTTTCCGTGGCATCGGCGCCGCGTGACCGGCCGGCGCCGGGCACCACGACGGAGGCACCCGATGCGCACGACCGACCCGAACACCGAGCCGACCGGCACCGAACCGACGACCACGGCCGCACGGACCGGTAGGGCCGAGCCGACCCGGCGAGTCCTGGTCTGTGGCGCGGTCGTGGCCGCCGCCGGCGTCGGCCTGGTGGCCTGCGGCAGTGACGACGGCGACTCGAAGGACAAGACGCCCGGGGGCGCCGGCGGCGACAAGACGCTCGGGCCGGTCGCCGATGTGCCGGTCGGCGGCGGCAAGGTCTACGACGACGCCAAGGTCGTGGTCACCCAGCCCACCGCCGGAGACTTCAAGGCGTTCAGCGCGGTGTGCACGCACCAGCAGTGCCTGGTCGGCAGCGTCGCCGCGGGCAAGATCAACTGCCCGTGCCACGGCAGCAGTTTCGACGCGAGCACGGGTGCCGTGCTCGGCGGCCCGGCCCCGCGCCCACTCGCCGCGAAGCAGATCGCGGTGACGAACGGGCAGGTCGTGCTGAAGCCCGCGTAGCTCCGATCCGCCGGGCAGGGTCCCGGGCCGCGCCCGCCGGGCCCAGTCCGCGCCGCGCGGGCGGACGGACGGCGGGCCGGCCGCGCGGCTATGGTTTCCGCTCCCGCTTCGTGATTGCGTACCCGAGCCCGTTCCGGGCCCAGGACGCGATCCGGAGGACCCTGCCCATGACACCCATGACGTCCGCGCCGAAGACGCCGCCGACCCCGCGGCCGAGTCTGGATCTGCTCGACGGCGACTGGTACGCGAACGGCCCCTATCGGGACTACGCGTGGTTCCGCGAGCACGAACCCGTCGCCTGGGACGCGGGCAACGAACTGTGGGGCATCTTTCGCCACGCGGACGTCAAGGATGTCGAGGCGCGCAGCGAACACTTCGTCAACTCCGACCGCAACAAGGGTGGTTACCGCCCGAACCTGCCCGCCGACCCGGCGATCATCGGCCTGGACAACCCGCTGCACAACAAGCGGCGCAAGCTGGTCAGCAAGTGGTTCACCCCGCGCGGCGTGCGCGAGTGGGAGGAGCACGTGCGCGAGACGTGCGTGCAGATCCTGGACGCCGCCGTGGCCAAGGGCACCGTGGAGGTGGTCGGCGATCTCGCGTCCGTGCTGCCCGCGAAGATGATCGGACGCCTGCTCGGCTTCCCGGACGAGGACTGGCCGCGGCTGCGCGACTGGTCCGAGCGCACCATCGCGCTCGGCGGCGGTCCGCGCTACCTGAGCGAGGACGGGCGAGCCGCGGCGGGCGAGTTCATCCGGTCGGCGCTGGGGCTGTACGAGACGAAGAAGGCCTGCCCGGCCGACGACGTGATGTCGGTGTGGACCACGGCCCACATCGACGGCGAGCCGGTGGGGCCGGCCGACGTGGCGAGCGACTGCCTGCTGCTGCTCGACGGCGGCGCGGAGACCACCCGCACGGTGATCGCGCGCACCTTCCTGTATCTGCTCGACCACCCGGAGCAGTGGGACCTGCTGCGCGCGGGCGCCGACCTCGCGGTCGCGACGGAGGAGTTCATCCGGTACAGCACACCCATCCACAACATGTGCCGGGTCGCGGTCGGCGACCAGCGCGTCGGTGACACGGTGATTCCGGACGGACACCAGGTGGTGCTGATGTACGGCTCGGCCAATCGCGATCCGGCGGTGTTCGCCGAGCCCGAGCGGTTCGACGTGACGCGCACGCCCAACGACCACATCACCTTCGGCTTCGGTACCCACTTCTGCCTGGGTGCGCCGCTGGCCCGGTTGGAGATCCGGGTCTTCTTCGAGGAGCTGCTCGCCCGGGTACGCGAGCTGCGGCCGGTCCCCGGCAGCGCGGTGGTCCAGATGCCGAACGCGTTCGTGTACGGGATCCGCGAGGCGCATGTGCAGCTGATCGGCTGAGTCGGCCGCCCTGCGGGGCCGCTCGACGGCGTTGAACCGGCATTTCCGGGAAAAGGGACGAAGAGGAGTATTCGTACAAATACGTGTTGGGAGGCGACCATGACGGGCTTGTTGGACGAAGGATTGCCGGTCGATCACCGGCTCGGACAGGTCTATCGGTACGGCGGCGGGTTCATGGGCCTCGTGCTGATCACGTTCGGTGTCCTGGGTTTCACGAACAACGTCGGTTTCTTCTCCACGACCGGGCGCGACGTCGCCGGGATGTCCACCAACGGCGCGCTGAGCCTGATCTCCGTCGTGGTCGGCGCGATCCTGATCATCGGCGCGATCATCGGCGGCAACACCGCCTCGACCGTGAACATCGTGGTGGGGACACTGTTCGTGATCAGCGGATTCGTCAACCTGGGCCTGATGGGCACCCCGGACATCAACTTCCTGTCGTTCAAGATGCCGAACGTGATCTTCAGCTTCGTGGTCGGCCTGCTGGTGATGACGTTCGGCCTGTACGGGAGGGTCAGCGGCCATCTGCCCCACGACAACCCGTACTGGCGCTCGCGCCACCCGGAGGCGGCGGCCCGCGAGGACGCCTTCCGCGAACGGGCCTCGGTGCTCTCCCGCGACGGGGCATCGGCGCTCGGCGACGGCCCACACCGCCACGGCATCGCCGGCAGCCACTAGGCACCTCCGGCGAAGGGTGTGTCCCGCGGACGGAACACGCGACGGCGCCGGATCGGCTCGGTCGAGCCGATCCGGCGCCGTCGTGCCTTCGGTACCGTCGTGCGTCCGGCGCCGTCGCGCATCCAGCCCTGTTCCGCCCCCGGGGCCCTTGCCCGGCCCGCGCCGTCGCCCGTCCGGCGCCGTCCGCGGCTTCGCCGGCTTCAGTGCCCCGTGCCGCCCTCCGCGCCCGGCGGGCGCTCCCGGCGCGGCATCAGGAACGCGAGCCCCCACGCCGCGGCCAGCGCCAGCGCACTGGCCGTGAGACCGATCGTGAACGCGTCGTCGAACACCGCGCGCACCGCCTCCGCGCCGTGCGCCGCGCCCACGTGGTCCTCCACGTGGCCGAAGAACAGCGTGCCGAACAGCGCCACCCCCAGCGCACCCGCGAGCTGCTGGACCGCGTTGAGCACGCCCGAGGCCGAGCCGATCTCGTGGTCGTCGACCCCGGCGAGCGCGATCCCGAAGAACGGCGCCATCAGCAGGCCGAAGCCGAAGCCCGCGAGCGCCGTGGCCGGCAGCAGGATCCAGGCGTTCACCGGGCCGTCGTGCACCGCGATGGTGCCGCCGATGCCCACCACCCCGAGCAGCCCGACCAGCAGGCCCGCGTGCAGGACCCGGCGCCCGTACTTGGCCGCGAGCACCGCACCGGCCAGCCCGGCGCCGACCGTCGAGCCGAGCGACCACGGGATCAGCGCGAGCGCCGCGTGCGTCGCGGTCCAGCCCAGGCCGACCTGGAGGTAGACGCCGAGCACGAGCATCAGGCCGATCATCGAGCCGAACATCATCAGGCCGACCGCGAGGGCGCCGGTGAAGGCGCGGTTGCGGAACAGGCTGACCTCCACGAGCGCGTCCCGGCCCGTGCGGCTGCTCCGCACCTCGTACCAGGCGAACAGCGCGAGCACCGGCAGCGAGCCGGCCATGCAGGCGAACGTCCAGCCGGGCCAGCCCTGTTCGCGGCCCTGGACCAGCGGGTAGACGAGCAGCACCATCGCGGCGGTGACCAGGATCATGCCGACGACGTCCAGGCCCGGCCGGCGCGCACCGGCCCGCTCGGCGGTGGGTCGCGGCACCACGGTGGCACCCGCGAAGAAGGCGAACAGTCCCAGCGGCACGTTCACCAGGAACACCGCGCGCCAGCCCAGGCCGAACACGTCGGCGTCCATCACCACCCCGCCCAGGATCGGACCGAGCACCGCGGCCAGGCCCATCGCCGGACCGAACACCGCGAACGCCGCGCCGACCTCGCGCTCGTCGAACATCTCCCGGATCAGCCCGAGCGCCTGCGGCACCATCATCGCGGCGGCCAAACCCTGGAGACCGCGAGCGCCGATCAGCATCTCCGGTGACTGCGCCAGGCCGCACAGCGCCGAGGTGAGGGTGAAGGCGAGCACTCCGCCGAGGAACATCCGGCGCCGGCCGAGGATGTCGCCCAGTCGGGCGCCGGTGATCAGGAACATCGCGAACGCCAGCGTGTACGAGGCCGAGAACCACTGGAGGTGGGTCGAACCGCCGCCGAGGGCGTCCCGGATACCGGGGCCCGCCACGTTGACGATGGTCGCGTCGAGCAGGTCCATGATGTCGGCGCCCATGACCACGGCGAGGCCGATCCACCGGAGCGGGTAGGGCGCGCGGCGCTCTCCCGGCTCGGCCGCGGTCGCCGCCGCCCTGCTGATCTCGGTTTCCATCGTCTCCCCCTGCTGATCGCACACTGCCGGTCGGTGCCGTCGACCCACGCGTCTCGAACGGTGTTCGTTCGTCGAACGGCGTTTATGTCTCGAACACTGTTTTAAGCACGAACAGCGTTCGCGTCAAGTACAGTGTTCGTAAAGCCGGGCGATCGGCGAGGGGTTGATCGAGGAGGTGGCGCCGTGTCCGAGGTTCCCGAAGTACCCGTGCCGCCGTGGCGCACGGCGCCCAAGGAGCGGTCGCCGCGCAAACCGGCGCTGACCCAGGAGGCGATCGTCACCGTCGCGCTGGAGATCGTCGACGCGGAGGGCCTGGACGCACTGAGCATGCGCCGGGTCGCCCAGCGCTTCGACACCGGCGCGGCATCCCTGTACGCGTACGTCGCGAGCAAGGAAGAGCTGCTGGAACTGGTGGTGGACCGGGTCAACGGGGAGGCGCTGATCCCGACCGCGGATCCGGAACGCTGGCGCGAGCAGCTGCGCGAGGCGCTGTTCGCGATCCGCGACGTCTACGCCTCACACCGCGACCTCGGTCGCGCGCTGATCGGCTCGGTGCCGATCGGGCCCAACTCGCTGGACTGCACCGAGCGGCTGTTGTCGATCCTGCGCGCGGGCGGACTGTCCGCGAAGGTCAGCGCGTTCGCGGCCGACCTGCTGTCCATGTACACGGTGATGTCCGGCCTGGAGATGGGCGGCCAGAACACCATGCACGGAGCGACCGACGAGGAGCGGGGGGCCTACTACACCCGTGTGCACGACTACTTCGCGTCGTTGCCCGCGGCCCGCTTCCCGACGTTGACCTCGCTAGGCGACGCGCTCACCTCCGGCGACGGCGACGAACGCTTCGCGTTCGGCATCGACGTGTTGTTGCTCGGCATGATCGCGTACACCGAACGGGAATCCTGACCCGGCGTCAGGAAGCCGGCCACGATCGGGATCACCGCGCAGATCGTGTACGCGGTGACGTAACCGCCCGGGCCGCCGATGATCACGCCGAACAACGGTGGCCCGGCGGCGGCGGTCAGGTTCTGGCCGGTGTTCTGGATGCCCATCACCCTCCCCGCCCAGGCGCTGCCCGCGAGTTCGGCGACCGCCGTGAACGCCAGCCCGTTCCAGCTCACCGTGGCCACCGACGCGAGCAGCAGGAAGACGATCGCCACCGGCCCACCGATCGCCGAGGTCAGCGCGAGCGCGCCGACCACCACGGCGTTGACCACACACAGCGTGCGCATCGGCCGCAGCCGGGAGCCGACCAGGTCCGACCAGCGGCCGACCGCGATCCGGGTGCCTGCCGCGACCAGTTGCACGGCCGCGAGCAGCCGGCCCGCCCCGGTCGCGGTCCACCCGTGCTCGGAGACCAGGTAGTCCGCGGCGAAGGACACCACGACGAACTGGGACACCACCAACAGCGCGCTGGCGGCGTGTATCCGGTACAGGACGGGCGAGTCGTACGGAGAGGCCGGTCGAGCCGCGCCGGCCACGGGCGCGGGTCGGGCCGGATCGCGGACGAGCACCGCGACCAGCGCCGCGCCCACGACACACAGCACGGCCGGGAAGACCAGCGCGGCCCGGAAGCCCGCATGGGTGCCGATCGGCGGCAACACCAGCGCGCCGGCCACCATGCCCAGCGGCTGGGCCATCTGCCGCATGCCCATCGCCAGTCCGCGCTGCTCGGGCGCGAACCAGCCCAGCACGACCCGCCCGCTGGCCGCGTTCACCGCCGCCGAGCACGCACCCGCGACCGCGAGCCAACCCCCCAGCCACACCGCGCCGTTGCCGGCCAGGGCCACCGCGATCGCGCCGCCGGCCAGGGCCAGGCCCACCGCCATCACCCGGCGCTCGCCCCAGCGATCCGCCGCCGCGCCCCACAACACCAGGGTCGACAGCAGGCCGAACGTCGGACACGCCACGACGGTGCCGGCCTGCGCGAGCGACATGCCCTCGTCCGCGCGCAGCACCGGGACGAGGTAGGCGAGGCCGTACAGGAACACGCAGCTCGCCAGCTGTGCGCACATCCCGATGGCCAGCATCAGCCAGCGCCGGTTCTCCCCCACTGCGCCACCTCCACGTCGATATCCGTGCACTCTACAAGCTTTCTCAGGGACTGAGACGAGAATCTCGAAACATGAGACATGAGCCATGGAGCAGCATGGGAACAGGACCACCGCAGCACGATCCATCACTCGGGAGGCCACATGTTCGAAATCGAGGCGTACAAGACCGGGCCGCTGAACGCGATCACCGACGTGGCGGGTCTGCGGGTCGGGCACGCCGCCTACACCGACGCCGGGGCGATGACCGGAACCACCGTGCTGCTCGGGCCGGTCGGCGGCTTCGTGGCCGGCGTGGACGTGCGCGGCGGCGCGCCGGGCACCCGCGAGCTGGACGCGCTCGACCCACGCAACCTGGTGCCGCGGATCGAGGCGATCGTGCTGAGCGGGGGCAGCGCGTTCGGCCTGGACGCGGCGGGCGGCGTGGTGGCGTGGCTGGCCGAGCGGGGTCGGGGGTTCCCGGTGGGCACGGAACCGCATCAGGTGGTGCCGGTGGTGCCGGCCGCGTCGTTGTTCGACCTCGGCCGCGGCGGCGACTGGGCACGTCGTCCCGATGCGGCGCTGGGGCGCGCGGCGATCGCGGCGGCCGACGCCGAGCCGGAGCACGCGGCGGTGCCGATGGGCAGCGTGGGCGCGGGCACCGGCGCGATGGTCGGCGGGCTGCGCGGCGGGGTGGGCACGGCGAGTGTGGTGTTGCCGGGCGGGGTCACCGTCGCCGCACTCGCGGTGGTCAACGCGGCCGGGTCGGCGGTGGATCCGATCGGCGGTCTGCCGTACGCGGCCGGCCTCGGGCTGCCCGCCGAGTTCCCGCTGATCGCCCCCGAACACGCCGAGCACGCCGCCGCGTTGACCCGTGCCGCGGCCTCGGCCGGGATGCCGCCCACGCTCAACACCACGATCGGGATCGTCGCCACCGACGCGGTGCTGACCAGGCCACAGGCGCAGAAGGTGGCCGGTGTCGCGCACGACGGGCTGGCCCGGGCGATCCGGCCGGTGCACACGCTCTACGACGGCGACACCATCTTTGCCGTGTCCACGGCCCGGGTACCGCTGCCCGCCCCCGATCCCGGCACGCCGTACGGGGTGAACGCCGAGGCCGCCGCGCTGACCCTGATCCACGCGGCGGCGGCGGACGTATTCGCCCGAGCCGTGCTGCACGGCGTGCTGGCCGCGAAGGGCGGCGGCGAAGTCCCGGCCTACCGGGATCTTTATCCGAATTCCAGCTCCGCATACGAGCGGTAACGATCTTGGTCGACGTTTTCCGAATTCGGAAACCCGCCCGAGGAGTGCCGGCCGGACTGCTCTATCATCGGCGATTCGACGATGAAGTCTCCCCGCTTCCGAAGGGGCCCGAACTAACGGAGCGGTTTGCCGGCATGGGACACGTTGATCATTTTGCATATGGTGCCGTCACCCCCGGCATCGCCTACCTCATGTCGTGCGTCGGATCGGCTCTCGGGCTGCTCTGCACGACACGGGCGCGCGCGGTGCGCGGTTGGGCGCGAGCGCGTTGGTTGGTACTGGGCGCGGCTTCGATCGGTGGCACCGGAATCTGGGTCATGCATTTCATCGGCATGCTCGGATTCTCGGTGCGCGAGACCCCGATTCGATACGACGTGGGCAAGACGATGACCTCGCTGGTGCTCGCGGTGGTGGTGGTCGGCGTCGGCATGGCGGTCGCCGGTCGGCGCAACGCCGGCCCGGTGGGGCTGGTGATCGGCGGGGTGATCACCGGCGGCGGCGTGGCGATCATGCACTACATGGGCATGGCCGCGATGAGCCTGGACGGCTCGGTCGAATACGACTCGTTCCGAGTCGGCCTGTCGATCCTGATCGCGGTGGTCGCGGCCACCGCGGCGCTGTGGGCCGCACTCAACGTGAGCGGATTCGCGGCGACCGCGGGGGCCGCGTTGATCATGGGCCTGGCGGTCAGCGGAATGCATTACACGGGAATGTCCGCAATGAGCGTGCGTACCGAGGGCCGGCACGGGATGGTGCACGGTGTGGAGGCGTCCCAATTCCTCGCGCCGTTGATCACCGGGATCAGTCTTTTCACGGTGATCACGCTGTTCATCGTCGCGCTGTCGCCGTCCGCCGACGAGATCAAGGAAGAGGACGAACTCAGCGCCCGGTTGGCCCGGTTGGAGGACAACCGGTTCGGTTCGGCAGCGACCGGCGGGCCGATCGGCACACCGCCGTCACACCGGCGCGGAACGGAAAACAACCCCCGCGATTACTTCCGTTCGGGTCGCTGATCCGGAATTTGAAATTCCGTAATCCTGTCGACTCTCGCGAGGAGCGCGAAGCGGACGAAGGCGGGAAGCGGAGGCAGGGCGCCGTGGCGGGGTGCCGAAGGCGGGGTGCCGAAGGCGGGGTGCCGAAGGCGGGGTGCCGAAGGCGGGGTGCCGAAGGCGGGGTGCCGAAGGCGGGGTGCCGAAGGCGGGGCCGGACGCCGCGCACCGGATTTCTCGGCCGCCGCGTGCCCCGCCCCGCACGCCCGCGCCCCCGTCGCCCCCGCCCACCCCGTCTTCGCTACTGCGTCGGTTCCAGCACCGGCCCCAGGGCGGCGACTGCGTCGAAGGGGCGTTCGCGGCGCTCTCGGCGTCTGGCCGCGAGCCTTTGGCGCAGGCCCGGTCGGCGCTGCCGGTCTCCGCCGGCCTGCCTTCGGGCGCTGCCCAGGTTGTTGCGAGCCTGGTCCTCGCGGTCGTGGTCGCCGAGCTTGCCGAACAGGGTCGCGGCCCGCTCGTGCGCCTCGGCCGCCTCGTCGAACCGACGCACCTGCTGGAGCGCCGCCCCGAGACTGTTGAGGGCCTGGCCTTCGCGGTGCAGGTCGCCGAACTTGGCGAAAAGAGTCGCGGCCTGCTCGTGAGCGGCGGCGGCCTCCTCGAATCGGCGCACCTGGTGCAGCGCGGCGCCGAGGTAGTCCAGGGCCTGGCCCTGACGGTGGTGGTCGTCGAGCTCGGTGAACAGGGCGGCTGCCTGGCGGTGCGCCTCGATCGCCTCGGGGAACCGGCGCATCTCCCGAAGGGCGATGCCGAAGTTGTTCAGGGCCTGGCCCTCACGGTGGTGATCGTCCAGTTCGTCGAACAGGGCGGCGGCCTGCCGGTGCACGTCGATCGCCTCGGGGAACCGGCGCACCTCCTGGAGGGCGATACCGAGATTGTTCAGGGCCTGGCCCTCGCGGTGGTAGTCGTCGAGGTCCGCGAACAGGGCGGCGGCCTGCCGATGGGCGTCGATCGCCTCCTCGAACCGGCGCACCTCCTGGAGGGCGGTGCCCAGGTTGTTGAGCACCTGGCCCTCGCGGTGGCGGTCGTCGAGGTCCGCGAACAGAGCGGCCGCCTGGCGGTGAGCCTCGATCGACTCGTCGAGGCGCCGCACCTGTTGGAGGGCGGTACCGAGATTGGCCAGCGCCTGACCCTCGCCGTGGTGGTCGACCTGCTCGCGGCACAGGGCGAGGTCCTCCTGGTGGGCGTCGATGGCCTCGTCGAAGCGCCGCACCTGCTGGAGGGCGGTACCGAGGTTGTTCAACGCCCGTCCCTCGCCATTGCGGTCGCCGAGTTCGCGGCAGATGACGAGGTCTTGCTGGTGACTCATGATCTCTCCCGACGCGTCGCGGACTCCCGTCCGACCCCGTTCCTCCCACGGATGGAAAGCGGCGCGGTCCGGCGGTACATCCTTCACAGTGACACCTTCAGTAACACGCGTCTCACGGAGCGTGGCAACCGCTCGGATGCGGGAAGGTCCAACCGAGTGGTGCATTGGGCCGCATGGACGGTGGGCCGCGAGGCGGACCCGGGGCGGCCCGCCGTCCGCGCGAGACGCTTGATTGCGTCAATGATTTGGCGCAGACTCGCACGACGTCTCAACCAGCGCCAACGCGTCGGCGCACCGTCGGCGCGTGGTCAGGAGGAACCCGATGCCGATCCCCGTGCCCCTGGACGAATACCCGGTCCACCAGGTCCCGTTGTTCCACAGCGAAGTCGGCTCGACCGACCGGAACTTCTACGACCGCTGCATCATGCACGCCTACGACCGCGCGGGTGGCATCCAGATCGCGACCGGCCTCGGCGTCTATCCGAACCTGGGCGTGATCGACGCGTACGTGGTGATCCGCAAGGACGGCCGCCAGCACGCGGTGCGGATGTCGGGTGCGCTGGGCCCGGATCGGCTCAAGCAGGAGGTGGGGCCGTACCGCATCGAGGTGCTGGAGCCGCTGGCCAGCGTGCGGGTGGTGTGCGACGCGCCGGACCAGGGCATCTCGATCGACCTCACCTTCACGTCGCCGTTCGCGCCCCTGCCGGAACCTCGACACGTGCAGCGCAGCGACTTCAAGCCGCTCCTGGACGCGTCGCGCTTCGTCCAGATCGGCGACTGGACCGGCACGGTGACCCTGGACGGCGAGGAGATCGCGGTCACGCCGCAGACCTGGTCCGGCTCGCGCGACCGCTCCTGGGGCATCCGCCCGTCGGGCGAGGCGCCGCCGGCCGGGCGGCCCGCGCAGACCACCGGATTCTGGTGGAACTGGATCCCGATCCACCTCGGCGACCAGGCGCTGATGATCATCGCCCAGGAGTCGGCCGAGGGGCACCGCTTCCTGACCGAGGCGATCCGGATCTTCCCGATCGACACCGGCAAGGCGCCCGAGCAGCTCGGCTGGCCCGAGTTCGACGTGCGCTACGCGTCCGGCACCCGGCTGCCCGAGGGCGCCGCGATCCACCTGACCGACCGCAAGCGCAATGCGCTCACCCTGCACCTGGACAACCACGGATACATCGCGCTCAACGTGGGTGCGGGCTACGGCGGCGACCCGGACTGGGGCCACGGCCAATGGAAGGGGGAGGACTACCTCGACGGCGCGGTGTACGAGCAGAAGGACCCCGAGGTGGCCAAGCGCATCCCGTTCAGCGTGATCGACCACGTCGCGACCGCCCGACTCACCGGGCCCGACGGTGCGCTTCTCGCCGAGGGTGTGGGCATCTTCGAACACGGCACGTTCGGCCGACACGATCCGTCGGGCTTCACCGGGTGGGACTCGGTCGCCCCGTAGGACGGACGGGCGTGGGGCGGGCAGGTCGGGCGTGGAGTCGGCGGTCGTCGGGCCCTGGTCGTCGGGCCCTGGTCGTCGGGCCCGGGGCCGCCCACCGCAGCCCGCCGGCTGCCCCTGGCATCGATCGCGAGCGGAGCCGGCGGATTTTACCGGGCACCCGTTGCCGACATACCGAGAATGCGCAGGTTGCGGAAATACCGGGACAGTTCGCGGTACCCATGAACGCGGGACCGGTGTCACTCACTCCCGTGACCCGCCGACCGCCGGGCCGTGCACGCGAGTCCTCCCGCGTGCCCGGCCCGGCAGGTCTCGGCCGGGCGATGCGATCCGGTGGGCTCAGTCCTCGGCCAGGAGCGCGCTCAGCCGCTCCGTGGTCTCGATCCACTCCTCGACCAGGGACAACACGACCTCCTGGGTCGGCCGGACCTTGTCGAGCATGCCCACGACCTGGCCCACCGGCCAGCCGTTGAGCTCCTTGTTCTTGGTCCGGGTGAAGCGCCGGGACGCCGCGTTGAAGATGATGCCCTGAAGCGGCATCGGCAGCGGATCGGGGTTGGCCGGGTCCTCCCACGCCTCGGTCCACGCGCTCTTGAGCTGGCGGGCCGGCTTCCCGGTCATCGCCCGCGAGCGCACCGTGTCGGTGGACTTGGCCTCCAGCAGGTTCTGCACCGACACCTCGTGGGTGTCCGCCTCGGCCACGGTCAGCCACAGGCTGCCGGTCCACACGCCCTGCGCACCCAGCGCCAGCGCCGCGGCCATCTGCCGACCACCACCGATGCCGCCGGCCGCGAGCACCGGGACGTCCGGGCCCACCGTGTCCACGACCTGCGGGATGAGCACCATCGTGGAGATCTCGCCGCAGTGCCCACCGGCCTCGGTGCCCTGGGCGACCACCACGTCCACGCCCGCCTCGACCTGCTTCTGCGCATGCCGGGGGCTGCCGCACAGCGCGCCGACCAGCACACCGGCCTCGTGGCACGCGTCGATGATGTCGGCCGGCGGCGGGCCGAGCGCGTTGACGAACATCTTGACCAGCGGGTGCTTGAGCGAGACCTGGATCTGCGCGCGCGACTCCAGGTCCACGTTCAGCCCGGCCGCCTTGATCGGCTTGTCCGCCAGGTCGGCGGGCAGCGGCGGAATCCCGTGGCTGTCCAGGAGTTCGTCGACGAACTTCCAGTGCCGCTCCGGGATCAGCTTCTCCAGGTTGCTCGGCAGTGCGGCCTCGCCACCGCCCTTGCCGATGTACGCCATCGGGATCGCCAGGTCGACGCCGTACGGCTTGCCGTCGGTGTGCTCGTCGAGCCAGGCGAGCTCGACCTCCAGCTGCTCGGGATCGAACGCGAGCGCACCGAGCACGCCGAAGCCGCCGGCTCGGCTGACCGCCGCGACCACGTCGCGGCAGTGGGAGAACGCAAAGATCGGGAAGTCGATCCCGAGCTTCACGCAGATGGGGGGCTTCATCGCCAGAACCTCCGGTCACCGGGTGAAGGCCCCAGAATAGGAAGGCTCCTTGACCAAATCAAGGTCAAGGAGCCTTACCATTTATCGGGCACCGACCCGAACACCGAACCGGGCGGCGTCCCGAGCGGTGACCGGCGGCTACGGCTTGTCCGCGCCCACCGCCCACATCGCGAAGTACTGCGCCGCCGCGCCGTACGCCTGGGCCAGCGCGACCTTCGCGCCGTCCACCTGATGCTCCCCGGCCGCGCCCCGGACCTGGAGCGCCGCCTCCAGGAAGCGCAGCATGCCGGAGGCGCCGATCGGGTTGGAGGACAACACGCCGCCCGACGGGTTCACCGGGAAGTCGCCGTCGAAGGCGGTCTCGCCGCGGTCGACCATCTTCCAGCCCTCGCCCACGGGCGCGATGTCGTGGCCCTCCAGCCACATCGGCTCGTACCAGGAGAACGGCACGTACAACTCGGCCACATCGATCTGCCGCCGCGGGTCGGTGATCCCGGCCTGCCTGTACACGTCCCACGCGCAGTCGACGCCGGCCTGCGGGCGGATCGGGTCGCGGCCGTTGAAGGACGACGGCTCGGACCGCATCGACGTGCCCAGGATCCAGGCCGGAGCCCGGCCGTCGGCCGCCGCGGCGTCGCCGCCGGCCTCGTCGGTCAGCACGATCGCGCCGGCGCCGTCCGAGGACGGGCACGACTCCAGGAAGTGCAGCGGGTCCCACATCATCGGCGACTCGCGGACCTTGTCGATCGAGATGTCCTTGAGCTGGAGATGCGCGTACTGGTTGCGCAGCGCGTTCTGCCGGTCCTTGACCGCCACCTGCCAGCCGATGTGCTCGGGCGCCCCGGACTTCTGGATGTACGCCCGAATCCACGGCGCGAACGCGCCACCCGCGCCGATCGACCCGGACTTGCCGCCGCCCAGGCCGAATTGCGCGTTGCCCTCGGACTGCTTCTCCCACGCCACGGCCAACACGCGCTTGTGCACCCGGCTGCTGATCAGGTGCGAGGCGACGATCGCCGTGGATCCGCCCACGCTGCCCGCGGTGTGCACCCGGAACACCGGCTTGCCCGCCCCGCCGAGTGCGTCCGAGAGGTAGAGCTCGGGCTTCATCACGCCCTCGAAGATGTCGGGCGCCTTCCCGATCACCACCGCGTCGATGTCGCTCCAGGTCATCCGCGCGTCGTCCAACGCGCGCTGGGCGGCCTCGCGGACGAGACCCGCGATGGACAGGTCGTCGCGCCGCTTCTTGTGCTTGGTCTGGCCGATGCCGACGACGGCAACGCGCTCATGGGTCATCGGTTGTCACCTTCCAGGACACAGACGAGGTTCTGCTGGAGTGCCGGGCCCGACGTGGCGTGCCCGAGCGTGCGCGAGCGCCCGTTGTTCAGGATCTGGTCGGCCGCCGCGGCGATCCGCACCAGGCCGGTGGCCATCAGCGGGTTGCCGGTGAGCGCGCCACCGGACGGGTTGATCACCACGTCCTCGGCCAGGCCCAACGACTGCCGCAGGATCACCTCCTGCGCGGTGAACGGCGCCATCAACTCGGCCACTTCGACGCCCGCCACGCCGCCCGCGCGCTGCCCGGCGATCCGGGTCGAGGCGGAGTCGGTCAGGTCGCGCAGCGCCGGGTTGTGCACCTCGCTGCGGTGGTCGAGGCCGGTGATCCAGGCCGGGCGCTCGGTCAGTTCGGCGGCCCGCGGGCCGCGGGCGAGCACGACCGCGCAGGCGCCGTCCGAGATCGGCGGCAGGTCGCTCTTGCGCAGCGGATTGCGCAGGTAGCCCTCGGCGAGCAGCTTCTCAACGTCCTGCTCGGCGTCCCGCACCTGCTGCTTCGGGTTGCCCGCCGCGTCACGGCGCGAGCGGGCGGCGATCTCGGCGAGTTCGCGTTCGGTGGTCTTGCCGGACTCGATCAACTGCCGGGCCTGGAGCGCGGCGAGCGAGACCGGGTCCAGGCCGAGCGGCGCGAGGTAGTACGGGTCCAGTTCGAGCGGGTACATCGCGGCCGGGTCGCCGGTGGAGGACTTGCCCGAGCCCATCGCGACCGCGATGTCGATGTCGCCGTGCTTGAGGCGCACCCACGCCTCGTACATCGCCCACGCGCCGTCCATCTCGACGTGCGACTCGTGGATCGGCGGCCACGCGCCCATCGCGTCCAGGTTGGGCACGAACGAGAACGTGCCACCGGAGATGTAGTCGCACGACCCCTGGCAGCTGAACCCGATGTCGGAGCGCTTGAGCCCGACCTGATCCAAGACCTCGTCGACGACCATCAGCAGCATCTCGGTCTCGGTGAGCTCCTGTCGGCGCACCGCCGGGAGCTGCGCGGTCGCGACGATCGCGATGTCGCTGTCCTGCCGCACTGCCGTCTCCCTTGTCTCGCCCGCGTTTCGACGCGCCGTCATCAGAACACCCGGTTCATGTACTGCTCGGCGGGCTCGTCCGGCTCACCGGTGTGCCGCCAGCCCTTGATGAAGCCCGCGACCGTGCCCCAGCCCTTGCTGGTGATCTCCGCCGCGTCCCGCTCGGCCTCGGGCATCCACTCCGCCTGGACCCGCATGCCGACTCGGATCTCGGACACCGGGATGTCCAGGATCTGCTGCTGCGCGATCACCATCTCGTCGCCTTCGAGCACGACGGAGGCACGCGCGAACGGCTCGGTCTCCTTCTGGCCCGGATACGGCGTGGGCGTGATGATCGTGTAGTTGGACACCACCCCGCGGTCGGGCAACACCTCGTCCAGCTCGGGTCCGAGCAGGATGGCGTCCACCGAGCAGTAGCCCCGGCCCAGGAAGACCCGGTTGCACTGCGGACAGCGCTGCCCGGTCAGACGCCCGGCCCGCAGGTTGCTCGCGTAGCGGACCAGCGTGGGCGAGAGCACGTCGGTGTAGGTGATCTTGGAGAAGTACTCCATGGTCGTCACGTCCTGCGCCTCGCCGGGCTCGCCGGCAGGGCTCTCGGCGTGCTCGCCGGGGACGAAGCAGACGATGTCGTCGATCCGCCCGACCGGCTCGTCGCGCCAGCGCGGGGCGACCCGCATGCCGGTCCGCACCGCGTCCTCGCTGCCCGCGTCGAGCACGTGCACGAGGTCGGTGTCGGCGCCGTCCAGGCGGACCAGGACGAACGCGAACGGCCGGTCCAGCGGGTGCGATTCGATCGGTTCGGCGACCCACGTCCAGGACCGGACGGTGCCGGCCGGGCCGACCTCGACGAAGTCGTGCGCGAGCTCGTTCCCGGTCTCCGGGTCGTACTCCATGGGCGGCACGATCACCCGCTCACCGGACCGGATCCCGACGATCCGACGGGCGGTCAGCTCCGAGAAGAAGCGACCCATGACCGGTCCGAGTGTGCGCTTGTAAGGGAACTGGATAGTACTGACGGTCTGTGTCGACACGGTCATCCTCTCGGCCTGGGAACGAGGTCGGCCACCGGCCGAACGATAGGTAAGGTTCCTTGACGAGGTCAATGGATGGCGAAAACATGTTGTCGTACGGCGCTGCCTTCGGCATGCGCCACGGTCCATCACCATCCGCCATCTCCGAGGGGAAGCCGCAGATGTCGTACGACCTGCCCGCCGCGCTGCACCGCCCGGTATTCGTCCCCGATCTGCTCCTGCACGCACTGACCAGGCACGCCGACAAGCCCGCGATGTACATCGGTGATCGCGTCTTGACGGCCAGTCAGGTGCGCGACGAGATCAGCCGATACCAGCAGGCGTACGCGTCGCTGGGTGTGGTCAAGGGCACCATGGTCTCGGTGTTGTCCGCGAACCGACCCGAGGTGCTGTTCGCGACCGGCTGCAACATGCTGACCGGCTGTCGCGCGACGCCGCTGCATCCGATGGGCTCGCTGGAGGACCACGCGTACGTTCTGGCCGACGCCGGGGTCGAGGCGCTGATCTACGACCCGGGGCCGTACGGCGAGCGGGCCGCGGCGCTGAAGGAGCGGCTGCCGCACCTGAAGCTGCTGGCCTTCGGCCCGGATTCGGCCGACCTGGGCGTGGATCTGCTCGCGCTGGCCGCGAAGTTCGAGCCGGGAGTGCTCACGCCGCCGGAGGTGAGCGCCGAGGACGTCTCGGGCTACGCGTACACCGGCGGCACCACCGGTCGGCCCAAGGGCGTGATGTCCACCTATCGCTCCGGGGTGACCCTGCCGACCGTGCAACTCGCCGAGTGGGACTGGCCGGACGAGGTGCGCTTCCTGGTCGCCACGCCGCTGTCGCACGCGGGCATGTCGGCGTTCATCCCGACGCTGCTGCGCGGCGGTTCGATCGTGGTGCTGCCGCACTTCGATCCGAAGCAGGTGCTCGCGGCGATCGAGAAGTATCGGATCACCGCGACGATGCTGGTGCCGACGATGTTGTACGTGCTCCTGGATCACCCCGACCTGGACAAGTACGACCTGTCCAGCCTGGAGACGGTGTTCTACGGCGCCTCCGCGATGTCGCCGGCGCGGTTGAAGGAGGGCATCGAGCGGTTGGGGCCGATCTTCTTCCAGTACTACGGCCAGGCCGAGTGCCCGATGACGATCACGGTCATGCGCCGGGACGAGCACGACCCGAACGACCCGGCGCGACTTGCCTCGTGCGGTCGGCCGGTGCCGTTCCTGACGGTGAAGCTGCTCGACGAGGACCTGAACGAGGTGCCGCAGGGCGAGCCGGGCGAGATCTGCGTGCGCGGCCCGTTGGTGATGGCCGGTTACCTCAACAAGCCCGAGCAGACCGAAGAGGCGTTGCGTGGTGGGTGGTTGCACACCGGCGACATCGCCCGGGCGGACCCGGACGGGTTCCTGACGATCGTGGACCGCAAGAAGGACATGATCATCACCGGCGGCTTCAACGTCTTCCCCCGTGAGGTGGAGGACGTGATCTCGGCCCATCCGGCGGTGGCCGCGGTCGCGGTGGTCGGGGTGCCGGACGACAAGTGGGGCGAGGCGGTCAAGGCGGTCGTGGTCCTGCGGCCCGGGCACGAGGTGGATCCGGCGGAGCTGATCGCGCTGGTGAAGGAGCGCAAGGGCGCGGTACAGGCGCCCAAATCGATCGACTTCACCGACTCGATTCCGCTGTCGCCGCTCGGCAAGCCGGACAAGAAGACGCTGCGGGCGCGGTATTGGGGTGAGGGTGGGCGGCAGGTGAATTGAGGTTCGGCGGTCGGCGGTTGGTGGTGGCGGTCGCGGCATCGCCGCCTGGCGCCGCGCCGTTGGGGTGGTCGCCGTTGGGCGGGCAGTCGAGCGGTCGGGCCGTCGGAGCTTTCGCGCCGGGCACCGCGCGCGCGTCGCGGTGTTCGGGGCGCCGGCTCGGGATGATGCTTCGAGTGGCGGCTCGGGGTTGGCGGTTCGGGCGGTGGCTCGCGGGGGCGTCGGTGCTTGCGCCGTACCGGAGTTGCGGTGTGGGTAGGCAGCCCGCGGAGGGTCAGCCGACGAGTTCGGTGAGGGCGGCCTCCCAGGTGCGGGTGCCGACGGTGGCGCCTTCCAGGGTCAGGTTCTCGCCGGCGCGGTAGGCGCGACCGGCCTTCCCCGGAAAGCGGACCGGCAGCTTCGGGCGGCGCTTGCCGTTGGCCGTGAGGTAGCTGCCGATCGCCTCGCCCATCGTGTAGACCTTCGGCCCGACCAGGTCCGGCACCGGGCCGGCCGGCTCGCCGAGGGTCAACTCGACCATGCGGTCGGCCACATCGCGCACGTCGACCGGTTGAAGGCGTACCCCGCCGGGGACCGGGACGACCGGCATTTTCGTCATCTTGCCCATCACGGTCAGCATCAACTGGTTGAACTGGGCGGCGCGCAGCGTGGTCCACGGCAGGCCCGACTCCGCCACCGCCTGCTCCGCGCCCAGCTTGGCCTTGAAGTAGCCCAGCGGAACGCGGTCGGCGCCGACCACCGAGATGTAGACCAGGTGCCGTACGTCGGCGTCCTTCGCCGCCCGGACCAGGTTGCGGGTGGCCTCGTCGTCGCCCTTGGGGCCGCCCGCCAGGTGCAGGACGGTGTCCATCCCGGCGACGGCGGCTTCGACGCCCTCGTTCTTGAGCAGGTCGGCGGTCACGTACTCGACGCCTTCGTGAGTACCGCCGCCGGTGCGGCTGAGCACGCGGACGTTGTTGCCCGCGTCGCGCAGCATCGGGACGACCAGACGGCCGAGGGTGCCCGTGCCACCGGTGACCAGAATCGACTTCGTCATCACTTGCTCCCGTTGTTCGGACCGGGTCTCGGATTCGCTTCCCGGTCTCTCCGCGGGGCCCTTGCCGGGCTCCTGCTTCCCTGACGGACGGGCCGAAAAAAGTGTGACGGGCGGATGGAGGAAGTATTTTTGCGAGCGCTGTCGGAGGCACCGGGCCGGTCTGCGGGAGGCCGCTCGGCCGCTGTCGGACGGGCGGGCGTCGTCGTCCGCGTTGCCGTCCACAGGACCGGCGAAGTCGTGCCCAGGGTTGTCCACAGGCTGTGCATGAAGACTGTGGTTCCGGTTCGACCCGGCGAGCGGAGGCCGCCGAGGGCGTGGCCTCCGCTCGCCGGGTCGGGTCGGTGGGTCAACCCGCGATGGGTGTCTCGACCAGGCTGATCCACCAGGTGTCGCGGCCGTCGGTGTGGCCGATCATCGCCTCGGCGAGGACGCGGCGCGCGGTCGGCGAGGTGCGGCGCCAGTCGGGGAAGCGCCACATCCAGCGACGTACCTCACCGAGGTTGTGGCCCTCGTGGAGCAGCGCCGCACCGAGGAAGCCGATCTCCGCCCATCGTGGGCCGAGCGCCACCTGACCCCAGTCCACGACGGTGAGTCGGCCGTCGGGCCGGATGATCATGTTGGCCGAGGTCAGGTCGGTGTGCAGGAGGCGGTTGCCGCACAGTGGGCCGGTCCGGGCGGTCGGGAGATGCTCCCGGAGCCGGCCGACGAGGGTGGGCAGGCCGGCACTGCGGCCGGGCTGGATACGCCCGATGCGGTCCACGACCCCGACCACCTGGGCCAGGTCGGGCGAGCCGAGCCGCAACTGCACGGGCCGGCCCTCGACGTGGTCGAACACGAGGACCCGCCACCCGTCGACCGTGCCGTGCTGCAACAGGCGCGGAGACAGGATGCCGGTGACGGCGCTCGCCGCGATTTCGCTGGTCTGGGCGCGGGCGGACAGGGGCGCGGTGGCCTCCTCGGCGGCCTTGACGAACACGAGGCCGGTGGAGGTGGTGACGGTCGCGGCGAAGGAACTGGTGTGTGGACCTGCGACAGTTTCGACCGCGTGCACCGGGCCGGCGGCCTTCTCCACGAATTCGATGACCTGGCACGGCAGTTCCCGCCACGCATAACGCCTGGTCACATCGCCTCCCGAACGGACGCGCCGGCGTCGGGCGTGATCGGCACCGAAACCGGGCGACCCACGGCACACCCGAACTCGTCCACGCGCCGCAACTGACGTGTCACCGCTGCCAACTCGACATCCGGATCAAGCACGACCAGATGCCCGATCGGACACAGGTACGGCGACCGCCCCGTCTGCCACGGCTGCACGACGGCAACACGCTCCGAGGCTGCGGGAAGCGCAACGATCGTCCCGTCGGGCAAGTCCGCATGCTCGTCGACGTGCCGAACCCGCGACCCGACACGGATCGGCAACCGCCCGTCGGCTGGATATTCTTGAATCTCCATCACTGCCTCACGGTGGATAGATGGGGACAGCGGCCGGGCTCACGGGTCCAATCGAGAACCCCGGCCGCTGTCACTTGAAGGGGCGGCGCAGTCGGCCGCTACCCGGTTTGGAGTACGTCCGGCACGGACGAACTTCTTTGAGCCCTCAGCGTGTTCGCCTCGATCGGGCGTGTTCGATTCGCTGCTTGCTCACTGTTCGCATTGCCGCACCTCCCCCGTCGCCTTCGCAGCCGGCGCTCGAACGCGGATGCGTACGCCTCTCTCGACACGCAGGTGCGACCGGTTCCCCGCATCGAGTAACGCAGGGGAAGCGCATCCCTACGTTTACTTGATCTGCAATGCTCGCTACAAGCAGAACGGCAAAAGTCGACCCCGGAGGGTGACGATGCAGCATCATGCAGGTGACCGTGCGGCAACCTCGACTACGTCGCACATCACCGATCTCCCCCGGAGGAACGCGTGGCCGATAACCAGACCGTGACACGGCGCAGGTTGGGCAACGAGCTGCGGAGTCTCCGCGAGGCGGCAGGTTTGTCGCGTGAGCACGTCGCCGAGCACATGGAATGGTCGAATGCCAAGGTCTGGCGAATCGAATCCGGAAAGGTCGGCATCCGCAGCCACGATGTCACCATGCTCTGCCGGCTCTACTCGGCGACTGACGAACTGACTTCGGTCCTGGGTCAGTTGGCGCGGGAAGCGCGTGCGACCGTGAAAAGTTGGTGGCACACCTACAACGACGTCCTGCCCGACTGGTTCGGTGTCTACGTGAATCTCGAAGACGGAGCAGCCGAGATTCGCGCCTACGAAGCCGAGCTGATCCCCGGACTGTTCCAGACTCCCGAGTACGCCGGAGCAATCCTGCGCGCAGCCCAGCCGGACGCGACCGACGAGGAGATCGAGCGCCGTGTCGGCCTGCGCATGGCACGCCAGAAGATTCTGGAGCGCCCTCGGGCCGAGGCACCCCGTCTTTGGATGATCATCAACGAAGCAGCACTTCGACGGCGGGTGGGCGGCCCTGCCGTCATGAGGGCACAGTTGACGCGTCTTCAAGAGACTGCGGCCAAACCGGGTATCCACATCCAAGTGCTCAAGTTCAGCGCCGGAGCACATACGAGCATGCTCAACGCCTTCTCGATGCTCACCTTCCGGGATACGGCGACACCGGCGGAGGCGGGAGGCCGATCGGCAGCACGCCCCGTTGTCTATCTCGAACAACTGACCAGCGCGCTCTACCTGGAGAAGGCACACGAAATCGACGCCTATACCGTGGCTTTCGAGCACCTACAGGCCAACGCCACACGGCCTGCCGCACTGAACGCCATGATCGACGAAATCCTGAAGGAGTTCTGATCCGCATGACGAATGGTGACCGACACACGTGGCGCAGGAGCAGCTACAGCGGCGGCACCGGCGGAAACTGCGTCGAAACCGCGACTGCTGAAGGCAAAGCTCTCGTCCGCGACAGCAAGCTTCCCGACAGTCCCGTACATTCCTTCACCTGGCGGGCATGGGCTGCAATGACCGACCGACTCCGCGCGCCCGAGCACTGAGGAGCCAAACGTTGCCCGCCCCAGCCAAGTGGGGCCGGGCAACATCCCAATCAACGGCGACACCTCTCGGTGTGGCGGTACCGTCGAAACTCGAAGTCGTACATGCCCTCAAGTCTGACCAACCCTGTCGTAGGCCAGTAACGGCACAGCACGCTGGCACCGCGCACGACGAGATGGGACATTCTTTGAGCACGACTGATACGTACGCCTGGCGAAAAAGTCAGCGGTCGGCACACAACGATGCATGCGTGGAGGTCGCACCGCTGCCGACCAAGACCGGCATACGCGACTCCCAAGACCCAACCCGCGGCTATCTCACAGTCGGCCCCGCCGCCTGGACCGATCTCGTACGCGCGCTCAAAGGCTGACTGTCGAAATTCGGCCCACTACAGCGGCAGTGACGAACACGCCCAAGGGGAGCGCCGGTTCGTCCCGATCGGCACCAGACCGTCGCGTCTTCCGGCGGCCCTTCGGGATGTGTCTGCGGCGTCGGCGGACCCCGAGTTCCAGCCGAACGGCTGCTATCGTCCGCGACTGGTTCACTCCCGCGGCACGGGCCGAGGGCCGGTGCAGTCAGATTGGTAGCTCCTTCGTGGATAGCGACGTCAACCGCCTTGCAGGCGGTCCCGGTTCGACCCTGCGGCTCATCGTCACGGGAGGCGGGACCGGGGGTCACACCTACCCGGCGCTCACCACCGTGCGTGCGCTTCAGGCCAGGCTCGCGGCCACCGGCGGAACGCTGGACGTCCTGTGGGTCGGGACGGCCGACAGCCTGGAGGCCCGGGTCGCCGCCGGTGCCGGGATCCGGTTCGCCTCCGTCGCGACCGGCAAGATCCGGCGCTCCGCCAATCCCCTGAAGATGATCTCCCCGGCCAACATCAAGGACATGATCCGCGTACCGCTCGGCATCGCCCAGGCGCGCCGGATCGTCGCCGGATTCCGTCCCGACGTCGTGCTCGCCACGGGCGGCTACGTCGCCGTCCCGGTAGGTCTGGCGGCCCGGTTGACCCGTCGTCCCCTGGTGGTCCACGAGCAGACGGTGCGACTGGGCCTGGCCAACCGCTCCCTCGCCCGCCGGGCGACCCGCGTGGCGGTGTCCTCGGAATCGACGCTGCCGCTCCTCCCCGAGTCGGCCCGTGCGAGCGCCGTGGTCACCGGCAACCCGGTTCGGCCCGAAGTCCTGTCCGGGCAGGCGGACAGGGCGTTCCAAGTCCTGGGCCTGGACGGCTTCGACCGGCGCCGCCCCACCGTCTACGTCACCGGCGGGGCGCAGGGATCACAGCAGATCAACACCCTGGTGCGGGACATCCTGCCGTGGCTGCTGTCCCACGCCAACGTCATCCACCAGTGCGGTCCGTCCAACCTGGCCGACCTTCGGCAGCACACCGCGACACTCCCCGCCGACGTCGCCCCCCGCTACCTGCTGACCGACTACGTGGGCCCCGAACTGCCCGACGTACTCGCCCTGGCCGACGTGGTGATCTCCCGGAGCGGCGCCGGCACGCTCGCCGAACTCACCGCGCTGGGCAAGGCCGCCGTCTTCGTCCCGCTGGCCACCTCCGCGGGCAACGAACAGGCCCACAACGCCCGCCACCTGCACGAGGCCGGCGCCGCCGCGGCCCTGCTCGGCGAGGCCACCCCGCAAACCCTGCAAGCCGCCGTGGAACCCCTGCTCACGGATCCCGACAGGCGCGCCGAAATGGCCAGGCAGGCCCGGAAACACGGCCGCCCCGACGCCGCCGAGCAGTTGGCCGACGTCGTACTGTCCGTCGCCGGCGGCCGCTAGGCCGCGTCCGGCCCAGGGCTTCACCGCAGATGTCGTGCGCCCCCGGAGTCGATGACGGTCACCCCGGGCTCCCGGCCGTGCCGTCGGCCCTTCGGCGGTGGAAGGTGCGGCGGTAGGCGTCCGGGGGTACGCCGACGGTGCGGTTGAAGTGGCGGCGGAGGGTGGCGCCGGTGCCCATGCCGGTGGCCCCCGCGATGGCATCCACGCTGTCGTCCGTGGTCTCCAATAGTTCCTGGGCCCGGTGGATCCGCTGCGTCAGCAACCACTGCAACGGGGTGGTGCCCGTCATCGAGCGGAAGTGGCGGCCGAGGTGGCGCGAACTCATGTTCGCCCGGCGGGCCAGGTCCTCCACCGTCAGCGGCTGATCCAGCCGTCGGGTCGCCCACGCGAGCAGTTCGCCGAGCGGGTGGTCGGGCTGCTCGGGCATCGGGGTGGCGACGAACTGGGCCTGGCCACCCGGCCGGTGCGGCTGGACGACCAGCCTGCGGGCGAGCGCGTTGGCGATCACCGAGCCGTGGTCGCGCCGGACCAGGTGCAGGCACAGGTCCATCGCGGCGGCCTTGCCCGCCGAGGTGAGCACGCTGCCGTTGTCGACGTAGAGCACGTCCGGGTCGACCTCGACGCCGGGAAAGCGCGCGGCCAACACCTCGGTGTGCGCCCAGTGCGTGGTGGCCCGCCGCCCCTCCAGCAGGCCGGCGGCGGCCAGTACGAAAGCGCCCGTGCACAGCGAGGCCACCCGCGCGCCGGCCTCGTGAGCCGCGCGTACGGCGTCGACGAGGTCCGCCGGCGGGTCCGCGTCGACGTCGGCCCACCCGGGGACGATCACGGTGTCGGCCAGGACGAGCCGGTCGAGGCCGCAGTCCGGTTCGAGCAGGAAGCGGCCGTCGGCCCGCACGGTGCCCGCCCCGCAGATGGCGAGCTCGTACCAGTCCTCGACCGGGACCGGCGGGGCCGTGCCGAACAGCTCGTAGGCCAAGGCCAGTTCGAAGTGCAGGATCCCGTCGGCGACGGCTATCGCAACTGTGCTCACGTCCGGAATTGTACGCATCGTTTCGTTCCGGACGCCCGCGCCGGTCCCCGAGCGGTCGTCACGATGTCGGAGTCGGGCGCCCCCGTCCGGGTGACGTGCCGGTCGGACTCGGTCGCTCGGTGCCGGTTCGGCGGTGTCGTCACACGGATGGCTGTCGGCGGGCGCGGTGGTGGGATGTCTCGGAAAGACTGGGTCGGACAGACACGCGTACACGGATCCAGTTCATCGGGAGAGCAGATCATGCGGACGAACATGTTGCTCCGCGGCGTCGGCATCGTGGTGGGCCTGGTCCTGATCGCCGGTGCGTTCGTGCTCGCGTACGTCATCACTCCGAACTATCTGGTCCGACTGCCTGACGACACCGACGCCAAGCGCTCCTACACCGGCAGCTTCAGGACCCTGCTCGACGCCCAGGAGGTGGCGAAGGGCAACCTTGTGACGGCCGTGAAGCGGGACGTCCCCCTGGCCGTCGAACGGACCGTGAAGGTCGAGGAGACGTCGGGCGACACCGCCCTGGTCAGCGACAGCCGGACAACGACCGCGGCAGGCAACCCGGTCGAGAAGACCGACTGGAGGTACGCCGTCGACCGCAAGACGCTCCAGCCGGCCGGCCATCCGGCGAACTGGACGGTGGTCGACGCCCGAGGTCTGACGGTGAGTTGGCCGTTCGGCGCGAAGAAGAAGACGTACACCGGCTGGCGGCCGGAGACCGGGACCACGACGCCGTTGACGTACGTGCGTACGGAGAGCAAGTCGGGCGTCGACACATACGTGTACGAGGCGCACCTGCCGGCCACCCGGATCACCGACTCGCAGGTGCTCGCCGGTCTGCCACCGGCAGTCCCGCAGGCGACCCTGGCGTCGGTCGCCCAACTCGGCCCCCTCCCGCCTGCGACCAAGCAGCAGCTGGCGGCGCTGCTGCCCACGTTGGGCAATCCGGTGCCGCTCTCCTACACGCTGGAGAGCGCCGACACGTTCTGGATCGAACCGGAGACCGGCATTGTGATCGACACGAAGCGGTCCCAGCAACGCGTGGCCGGGGTCGTCGCCCCGGGCAACGGCGCCTTCCTCCCGCTGCTGCCGGTCTCCGACGTCGTCTACCAGCAGACCCCCGGGTCCGTGAAGGCCGCCGCGGACGACGCCGAGGACGGCCACGACGCCATCGTGCTCGTCGGTACCATCCTGCCCATCGTGGCGGGCGTGGTCGGAGCTCTACTGATTGCCGCGGCCCTGCTCATCCGACGTCGTCGCCCGCGCGGCACCCCCACACCCGCCGCAGACGCCTGACACGCGCCCGGGCAGCGTGGTTGCATCGCCGGTCACCGCCCGGTGTGGCGGGTGGTGGGCCGGACCCGGCCCACCTCTGCGACCGCTACCACCGCCGGTGCGACGCATCCCGGTGTGAGCAAGGGACGCGCAGTCGTCCGACGACGACGCCGCGGCGACCTCGGCACACCGAGGCCGCCGGTCTCCGCTCCGGTGTCGCCAACGCCGGATCCTGTCGCAGGATCGCGGCCTGGAGTTCGCGCAGTCCCGGCCCGGGGTCCAAGCCCAACTCCTCCGCACACAAACGCCGGCCGGCCTCCAACACCGCCAACGCCTCCGCCTGCCGCCCCGATCGGTAGAGCGCCAGCGCGAGTTGCGCACGGGCCCGCTCCCGCAGCGGATGCTCCCGGACCAGCGCCATCAGATCCCCGATCACCGACGCGTGTGCGCCGAGCGCGAGTCGGCACTCGGCGGCCTCCTCCAACAGCCCGGTGTGCTCCTCGGCCAACCGTGCCCGCTCGGCCTGCGCCACATCGTGATCGGCCAACTCCGCGAACGCGTCGCCCACCCACAACGCCAATGCGGCCCGAAGCAGTTCGTCGGCCCGATCGAGCGCACCGGCGGCCACCGCGGCCCGGCCCGCCTCGGCCAACGCATGCCATCGCGTGGTGTCCAGTTGCCCGGCCGGCACCTCCAGGGCGTACGAGTCATCGCGCGTAGTCAATACCCGATAGGGCGCCCGCCGTCCCGGCTCCAACACCCGTCGCAGGCCGGAGAGATAGGCATGCAGCGTCGATCGCGCACCGGGCGGCGGGCGTCCGTTCCACAGTTCCTCGGCCAGCCGGTCCACCGGCACCGCGACCCCGGGGCGCAACAGCAGCAGCGTCAACAACTCGCGCTGCCGCCTCGGGCCGATGTTCAGTTCGCTTCCGTCGGGACCCGAAACCCGGGTAGGTCCCAACACTTGGAAGGACAAGCCCCCCGACTCATCGCTGCGCGGTGGCTCCCCAACCTGCCCGCGCGACGGAATCCCCCTCGTCATATGGGAAGTGACGAGACAACCCGGGATGGGGTTCCGCTTTCGTGCCGAGTCGAGGGTCCCTCAGGCTGCTCCGCACCGTCTCCGCTCGCGAACAGGCCGCGCCGTCGAAGCCGGTTTCGGGTGCCGGTGCCGGTGCCGATCCCACCGTCGCCGGCGCTGTCGGACTCGCCCCGTACGCTCGCTGGTTCGGTCGCGCCCCCGCCCCTGCCGCCGCGCGACCCGGGCCGGGCCCGTCGGGGTCCGTCATCGAAGAGCAACGGAGCCGCATGATCAAGGACATCGTCATCACCGGCGCGCGCGAGAACAACCTCAAGGACGTGTCGCTGCGCATCCCGAAGGACCGGATCGTCGTGTTCACCGGTCCGTCCGGGTCCGGCAAGTCGTCGATCGTCTTCGACACCGTCGCGGTCGAATCGAAGCGGCAGCTCAACGAGACCTTCTCGGCATTCGAACGCAAGTTCCTGCCGCGCTACGAGCGCCCGCACGCCGACGCGATCGAGAACGTGTCGCCCGCCATCGTGGTGGACCAGAAGCCGATCGGGTCCAACTCCCGCTCGACGGTCGGCACGATGACCGACATCAATCCGCTCCTGCGCGTGCTGTTCTCCCGCATCGCCGAACCCTCGGCCGGCACCCCCGCGGTGTACGGGTTCAACGACCCCGGCGGCATGTGCACCACATGCGACGGCATCGGTCGGACGGTCCGGGCCGACTACGCCCGCCTACTGGATCGGTCCAGGTCGCTCAACGACGGCGCGTTCCGGCTCGCCCTGCTCGGAGTCGGGATCTACCAGGCGTCCGGGCTGTTCGACAACGACAAGCCGATCGCCGACTACACCGACGCCGAGTTCGCACTGCTCACCCGAGGCGATCCGGACCGGGTGATCAAGTTCAAGCTGGTCACCCCGGACGGCACCGTCAACGTGACCTTCGAGGGCCTGTACAGCCGCTTCGACCGGCTCTACCTCAACCGTGACGTGTCCGCGCTCGGCGCCAGGACCAGGGAGACGGTCGAGGCCTACCTGACCGAGGGCCCGTGCCCGGATTGCGCCGGCGCCCGACTCAACCCGGCCGTGCTCGCCGCGCGGATCGACGGACGCAACATCGCGGACTACTGCGCGCTCGAAGTCGGCGACCTGATCGAGGTATTGGCCGCGATCGACGACCCGATCGGCCGGCCGGTGGCCGAGGCCGCCTCGGCCGCCCTGCGTCGAATCGTGGACATCGGTCTGTCCTACCTCAGCCTGGACCGGGAGACCTCCACGCTCTCCGGCGGCGAGGGGCAGCGGCTCAAGATGGTCCGCCACCTCGGCTCCAGCCTCACCGGCATGACCTACATCTTCGACGAGCCCAGCGTCGGCCTGCATCCGCGCGACGTGCACCGGTTGAACGAACTCCTGGTCGCACTGCGGGACAAGGGCAACAGCGTGCTCGTGGTCGAGCACGATCCGGACGTGATCGCGGTCGCCGACCACGTGATCGACATGGGTCCGCACGCCGGCTCGCACGGCGGTGAACTCGTCTTCGCGGGCACGGTGAAGGAGTTGATCGAGTCGGACACGCTCACCGGCCGCTTCCTGAACCGGGGCACGGTGGTCAAGACCGACTACCGCACGCCCACCGGGCACATCCCGATCCGCGGCGCGAGCCTGCACAACCTCAGGCACGTCGACGTGGACATCCCGACCGGGGTGCTGACCGTGTTCACCGGCGTCGCCGGTTCCGGCAAAAGCACGCTGGTGTCCGAGGTGTTCACCGCCGCGCACCCCGACACGATCGTCATCGACCAGGCCGCCATCGCGGCCAACTCGCGCTCCACACCCGCGAGTCACATCGGGATCATGGACCCGATCCGCGCCCTGTTCGCCAAGGCGAGCGGCGAGAAGCCGGGCCTGTTCAGCTTCAACTCGGCCGGCGCCTGTGCGGCCTGCCAGGGGCGCGGCTCGGTCACCGTGGAGATGGCCTTCATGGACCCGGTGACCACGATCTGCGAGCGCTGCGAGGGACGGCGCTTCGACGACAAGGTGCTGGAGCACCCGCTGCGTGGCAAGTCGATCATCGACGTGCTGGCGCTCACCGTCGAGGACGCGCACGAGTTCTTCACCGAGAAGCGCATCCGGCCGCACCTGGCCGCGCTCGCCGAGGTCGGGCTGGGATACGTCACGCTGGGCCAGCCGCTCGGCACCCTCTCCGGCGGCGAGCGGCAACGGCTCAAGCTGGCGGGCGAATTGCACAAGACCGGCAGCGTGTACGTGCTCGACGAGCCGACCACCGGGCTGCACATGTCCGACGTGGACACGGTGATCGCGCTGATGGACCGGCTCGTGGACGGCGGAAACACGCTCCTGGTGATCGAGCACAACCTGGACGTGGTCGGCCGGGCCGACTGGGTGATCGACCTGGGTCCGGACGGCGGCAAGCACGGCGGCACGGTGGTCTTCGAGGGCACGCCCCGGCAACTCCTGGCCGCCGAACACTCGTTGACCGGCGAATACCTCAACCGCAACCTCGACCGGGACGCGAACCGGCGGTAGCCGGGAGCGCGGAACCGTAGCCGAACGGAAGCCGCGACCGAGCGGGAGCCGCGGCAGCGGGAGCCGCGGCAGCGGGAGCCGCGGCCGAGAGCGGCGCCCGGTCCCGACTCGATGCGGGAGCGGCGGCCGGGCCCGTCTCGGTACGGGCCCGGCCGCCGAGATCTCAGCGCCGGTCGCTGAAGCGGATGTCCAGGCTGCGCAGATAGGTCTGCAGGCCCGCGTCCTGAATCGGGATCAGGTGCGCGGGACTGCCGGACTCGTTGTGGTGGGCGTGCCACTTCCCGGGAGGCGTCACGAACGCGCCGCCGGGCTGCCAGTCCACCCGCTGCGGGTCGACGATCTCGCCGTGCTCGTCGAGCCGATCGCCCAGCAGGGTGAAGCAGCCCGGTTCGCAGTCCAGGATCAGGTCCAGGGCGACCGACTGGTGCCGGTGCGGACGCTGGATCTGGTCCACCGGGAGCAGGCCGAACATCGCCCACAGGGTGTGCGTGACGGTCAGTGTCTGGTCCTGGTCGATCGTGTTCAGCAACACGCTGACCCGGTTCTTGGCGTTGGCGCCGGGCGCCTCCGCGATCCGGGTGAGCTCCTCCACCGCACGATGCCGGGAGAACTTGGTCGGCCGGAACCGGGCCCGGTTCGGGGTGACCCCGAGGTAGCGCAGCAGCGGCTCGTCGTGCACCCAATAGAACAGCGAGTCCTGCGCGGCGTGGTGGGTGATCTCGCCCAGGTCCGGCAGGACCAGGAAGTCGCCCTTCTCCCACTCCACCGCCTGGCCGCCGACCAACGACATGCCCCGGCCGTACATCACGTAGTAGAGCTGTGAGGTCGCGTTCGGCCGCACCGCGAGCCGGTCGCCCGCGTTGATCCGGACGAAGTTGGCCAGCAGCGCCGGACTGGTCGCCGGACCGCCCGCGATCCGCATCGGCCCGGCGAGGTCGAGCGGAATCACCCGGGTGGCTCCACCGGCGTGCAGTTCGGCCGGGAAACGCTCCACCGGCACGGGCGTCGTGTAGCCGGCGCCGATCGGGTTGGCCGCCTTCGTGTACTCCCAGTAGACCGCGTCCTCACTCCACGCGGCGGCGGTCGCGGCAAGCGGTCCCTCGAAGCCGAATCGGGCCACGTCGACCAGCGGCGGCGCCGCCACGGTGGGGTCGAAGAGGGCGGACTCCCGCTCTCCGGACCGGTGCTGATCGGCCGTCACCTCGGGCTGCGCGGTCATCCGAAATCCCTTCGCGAGCGACTCCCCCGGTCCTGCCCATGGTGCCATCGGCCCGGTCGCCGTGGAGAGCGGCAAGTCTCACACTCGCCGCGCGGTACGCCTCACGCTCGCGACGCCGTACGCCGCGCCCACCGCGCGGACACGCGCCTGACGCCCGCCGTGCCGGTACGCCTCACGCCCGCCCCGGAACAAAAGCCCGCCCGCGCCGGTCGAGGCTGACCATACCCACTCGCCCACGCCTCGCCTGTCCCCCGATCGACGGACAGGCGACGTCCGTCGTTCGTACGTCCCGGCGCCCGGCCCGCACCCGCCATCGTCGAGGCATGACACCGCAGCGAACGCACTCGGCCCGCACCCGCGTCGAATCGGCGATCACGGTGCGCGGGCTGCGCCGGAGCTACCGAGGACGTCCGGCGGTGGACGGGCTCGACCTGGACGTGTACCGAGGCGAGATCTTCGCGCTGCTCGGCCCGAACGGGGCGGGCAAGACCACCACGACCGAGATCCTGGAGGGCCACCGCCCGCGGGACGCCGGCGAGGTGGCCGTACTCGGCCGGGATCCGGCGGGCGCCGGACCGGCCTGGCGGGCCCGGATCGGCATCGTGCTCCAGGAGTCGGCGGACGTGGCGGGGCTGACCGTGCGCGAGAGTGTGCGGCACTTCGCGCACTACTACCCGAAGCCGCGTGATCCGGACGAGGTGATCGAGGCGGTCGGGCTGACCGAGCGGCGGAACACCCGCGCCGGTGCCCTCTCCGGTGGCGAACGACGCCGGCTGGACGTCGCGCTGGGCATCCTCGGCCGGCCCGAGCTGCTCTTCCTGGACGAGCCGACCACCGGGTTCGATCCGAAGGCGCGTCGCCGGTTCTGGTCACTGATCGCGGGCCTGCGGGAGGCCGGGACCACGATCCTGCTGACCACGCACTACCTGGACGAGGCGGAGCGCCTCGCGGATCGGGTCGGGGTGATCCGATCCGGCCGGGTCGTGGACGTGGACACGCCCGAGCGGCTCGGCGGCAGGCACCTGGCCAGGGCGGTACTGCGCTGGCGCGACGCCGAGGGCGCCCACGAGTTGGCGAGCGCCGAACCGACCGCGGACGTGGCGCGGTTGGCCGCGCGCTTCGGCGGCGAGATACCGCATCTGACCGTCACCCGGCCGTCCCTGGAAGACGTCTACCTCGACCTGATCGGAGCCGACTGATGTCCCTGCTCGCCATCGCGGCGGAGCGCTCCCGCCTGGAGCTCAAGCTGTTCGCCCGACAACGCGAGCAAATGGCGGTGACCTTCGGCATGCCGGTGTTGCTGCTGGTCCTGCTGGGCCTCATCGGCGGTGGCACGGCGGACGGTACGAACGTGCCGGAGAGCAGACTGCACGCGGCCGGGATGATCGCGGTCGGCATCGTCGCCGCCGGCTTCCAGGGTCTGGCCCTCTCGGTCGCCGCCGAACGGCAGAACGGCACCCTCAAGCGGCTGCGCGGGACACCGATGCCGCCGGCCGCCTATCTGCTCGGGAAGATCGTCCAGGTGTTCCTGGTCAGCCTGGCCCAGGTCGCGGTACTGCTGGCAGTCGGCGTGTCGTGGCTGGACCTGGCCCTGCCGCACGACCCGTTTCACTGGCTGACCTTCGGCTGGGTGTTCCTGCTGGGGGTGGCCGTGGCCACCCCGCTGGGGCTCGCGGCCGGCGCGCTGATGAAGAAGGGCGCCAACGGCGCGCTGATCATCCTGCCCTTCACCGCGCTCCAGTTCGTCTCCGGAGTCTTCGTCGGCTTCAACGAACTACCCGATGGTGTGCAGCGGTTCGCGGCGCTGTTCCCGCTCAAGTGGCTGACCCAGGGAATGCGCTCGGTCTTTCTGCCGGACACGTTCCAGACGGTCGAGCCGGCGGGCACCTGGGAGTTGGGCCGGGTGGCCTTGGTGCTCGCCGGGTGGGGTGTGCTCGGCTTGGTCGTGTGGATCAGGACCTTCGACTGGGGTGGGAACGAGCGGTGAACACGACGAAGACGCCAAATACGGTGAATCGGGCGGATGCCGCCGGTGTGCCGATCACGCCCCGATCCACCCTGGTCGACGACGAGGAGGCGAACCTCTTCGGCAGCAAGCTGCTCGGCGCGTACCGCTATGCCTACCTCGTCCTCGCCGCGGCCACCGCCGCCGAGTTCGGCGCCGACCAACCGCCGTGGTGCCCGGTGGTGCTCGTACTGCTGCCGGTCTCGTTCTGGCTGCTGCTCCCGCCGGGCGTGGATCCGAACGTGTGGGATCGGCGCGGGCAGGTGCACCTGGTGCTCGCGTACGCCGGAGTGACCGCGCTGAGTCTGGTCGAACCCGGCGGCATCGCCCTGATGTACGTGTTGATGCCGTTGACCTTCACGTTCATCGACCGCATGCTCCCGGCGATGCTGGCGGGTGTATACCTCTTCGGCGTCAACGGCGTGCTCCAGGCCCGGGACGCGCATTGGGCACCCGATCGGGTGGCCAGGATCCTGGTCGAGATGGCGATCGCGCTCGGCTTCAGCTTTCTGATGGCCCGGACCATCAACTGGCTGGCCGACAAGGTGGAGGAGCGCGGCCGACTGGTGCGCGAGCTGGAGGCGACCCGGGCCGAGCTGGCCGAGACGCACCACGAGGCGGGTGTGCGGGTCGAGCGCGAGCGCATGGCCCGCGAGATCCACGACACCCTCGCGCAGGGCTTCACCAGCATCCTGATGTTGCTCCAGGCGGCCGGAATCACCGTGGACTCGGACGCCGCCGCCACCCGCAAACGCCTGGAACTGGCCGAACGGGTGGCCCGGGACAACCTCGCCGAGGCACGTGCCCTGGTCGCCGCCCAGGGCCCGGCGGGCGGCGAGGACCGCGCCGAGCCGCTCGCCGAGTTGCTCGGCCGCACCGTCGCCGGGCTCGGCGAGGAGTTGGAGGTGGCCGCGACGTTCACGGTCACCGGCGTCGAGCACGAGCTCTCCTCGACGGTCCAGGTGGTGCTGGTGCGGGTGCTTCAGGAGTCGCTGGCCAACATCCGCAAACACGCCGACGCCGGGAGCGTTGCGGTGGAGTTGGCCTACCGTCCGTTCGCCACCCGGCTGACCGTGGCGGACGACGGACGAGGCTTCGAGCCGGGGCACGGAAAGGGGGGATACGGTCTTCCGGGAATGCGGGCGCGGCTGGCACAGGTCGGCGGCGAGGTCGAGTTGGTCTCGGCGCCCGGCCGGGGCACGACCGTACGGGTGGAGGTACCGCAGTGATCCGTCTGCTCATCGCCGACGACCACCCCGTGGTGCGCGAGGGCCTGGCGGGCATGCTCGCGGCCGAGGCCGACTTCGAGGTGGTCGCCTCCGTCGAGAACGGCGCACAGGCTGTGGACAGGGCCGCCGAGCTGCGGCCCGACGTGGTGTTGATGGACCTGCGGATGCCGGGCACCGACGGCGTCGCCGCGACCCGACGGATCGTGCGCGAGCTGCCCGGGGTGCACGTACTGATCCTGACCACGTACGACACCGACGGCGACATCGTGCGCGCCGTCGAGGCGGGCGCCACCGGCTACCTGCTCAAGGACACCCCGCGGGTGGAACTGGCCGCCGCGGTCCGCGCCGCCGCCCGGGGCGAGACGGTGCTCGCGCCGCCGGTGGCCGCGAAGCTGGTCACCCGACTGAAGACACCGGTCCGCGACGCGCTGAGCCCGCGCGAGACCCAGGTGCTCGGCCTGGTCGCGCGCGGGATGACCAACGCCGAGATCGGCCGGGAGTTGTACATCGGCGAGGCCACCGTCAAAACGCACCTGCTGCGCACCTTCAACAAGCTCGGCGTGGACGACCGCACCGCCGCCGTCACGGTGGCCATGGCGGAGGGGCTGCTGCCCGGCTCGGGCGGGTGAGGCACGCTACTCGGCGATCAGGCGCGCGTACCGACCCTTGTGGAACATCAGCGGTGCGGCGTCCCGCGGCAGGTCCAGGGCGGTGACCGCGCCGATCACGATCACGTGGTCGCCGCCGGGCAACTCGTGCGCGATGTCGCACTCGATCCAGGCCACCGCGCCGGCCAGCCGCGGAGCGCCGTTGCCGGCGGGCGCCCAGTCCACGCCGACGAACTTGTCGCCGCCGCTGCGGCCCATCGCACGACACACGTCCTGCTGGTCCTCGGCGAGGATGTTGACCACGAACCGGCCGGCCGCGCGCACCCTGGGGTAGGTCGTCGAGGTGAGCGCCGGGGCGATCGAGATGTACGCCGGTTCCAGCGACAGCGATGTGAACGACTGGCAGGCCATGCCCACGGGCGCGCCGTCGTGGATCGCGGTGACCACCGTGACGCCGGTGGCGAAGTGGCCCATGACCTGACGCATCCGGGCCTGATCGATCCCGGCCGACGGCGTCGTGGCGCTGGACATGGCTGCCCCCAGGGGTCCGAAGCTGGATTTCTGCATATGACTAATAGTCGTATGCCTGTTTGTCCCAGCCATTGAACGGCGGAACTGACGAACCGTCAATAACCTGAACCGGGCTTCCGCCTCGTGATCACCGCCACCTTGACGGCCCCTTTCGACGCGTTCGGGAACTTACGCGTGCCTGCTGCACGTCCGGATCAGTAGCAGTAGCGTCGTCCGCGACGTCATACATCCTCCGGAAGGAAACACCCATGGCCGTGAGCCTGAGCAAGGGCGGAAACGTCTCCCTGACCAAGGAGGCCCCGGGCCTGACCGCGGTCGTCGTCGGCCTCGGCTGGGACCTGCGCACGACCACGGGCGAGGACTTCGACCTCGACGCGAGCGCGATCGTGGTCAACGCGACCGGCAAGGTCTACTCCGAGCAGCACTTCGTGTTCTTCAACAACATGAAGACCCCGGACGGCACCGTCGAGCACACCGGCGACAACCGCACCGGCGAGGGCGAGGGCGACGACGAGCAGATCAAGGTCAACCTCGCGCAGCTGCCCGCGGACGTCGACAAGGTCGTCTTCCCGGTCTCGGTCTACGACGCGGACAACCGCAAGCAGTCCTTCGGCCAGGTCCGCAACGCGTTCATCCGCGTGCTGAACGCCGCCGACAACGTCGAACTCGCGCGCTACGACCTCTCCGAGGACGCGTCCACCGAGACCGCGATGCTCTTCGGCGAGCTGTACCGCGCCGGCACCGACTGGAAGTTCCGCGCCCTCGGCCAGGGCTACGCCTCCGGCCTCGCGGGCATCGCCAAGGACTTCGGCGTCAGCGTCTGACACTCGCACCGCGGGTAACCCACCTTCGGCCTCGGCAGCATCAAACGCCGCCGGACCAAGTGGCCCCGAACGCCGGCCGGGCCCTCACAGCCCGGCCGGCGTTCCTGCGCCCCGACACCCCGCATGCCGAATCCCCCAGCCAGGCAAACTCAGCCCGGCCGGCGCTTGAGGCCAAGCAGCCCGGCCGGCGCTTGAGGGCAATCAGCCCGGCCGGCGCTTGAGGCCAAACAGCCCGCCCGGCGCTTGAGGGCAATCAGCCCGGCCGGCGCATGAGGCCACCGAGGCCGCAGGCGAGGCCGCCCGGGGACGTGTTCACGAACCCCAGGCGTAGCCGACATAGTTCTCGGCCAGCGAAGCCATCGCCGCGTCGGAGTCCGCCACGTACTCCAGGTGCGCCACCTGGCACCGCCGATCGAACTCGGACGCGTCCACGCCCGTGTGCAGCAGCGTGGTCATCCAGTACGAGAAGTGCTCGGCCCGCCACACCCGCCGCAGACACGCATCGCTGTACGCGTCCAGCCCGTCCCGCGAGCCGCCGCTCCCGAACCACTCCCCGCACGCATCCGCCAGGACCCGCACGTCCGCCATCGCCAGGTTCAACCCCTTGGCCCCCGTGGGCGGCACGATGTGCGCCGCGTCCCCGGCCAGGAACAGCCGTCCGAAGCTCATCGGCTCGGCCACGAAGCTCCGCATCGGGGTGATGCCGCGCTCGCTGATCGGCCCCTCGTCGAGCGTCCACCCCGGCAACGCGAGCCGCTCGCGCAGCTCCGCCCAGATCCGCTCGTCCGGCCAGTCGGCGAGCTTGGCGTCCGGGTCCACCTGGAGGTACAACCGGCTCACCCGCGCCGACCGCATGCTGTGCAGCGCGAACCCGCGCTCGCTGTACGCGTAGATCAGGTCGTCGGTGGACGGCGCGACGTCCGCCAGCACGCCCAGCCACGCGAACGGATAGCTGCGCTCGTAGGTCTTCAGCACATCCGCCGGAATCGTCGGCCGGGACACCCCGTGGAACCCGTCGCATCCCGCGACCAAGTCGCACTCGAGAGTCTCCTCGACCCCGTCCCGGACGAACCGGATCCGCGGCGCGTCCCCCTCGACGCCCTCGATCGCGGTCACCGGCGTGTCGAAGTACAGCCGCGCGCCCTCGTCCACGCGCTTGGCGATCAGGTCCTTGACGATCTCGGTCTGCCCGTACACGGTCACCGACCGACCACCGGTCCGACTCGGGAAGTCGATGTGCCGGTCCCGCCCGGCGAACCGCAGGTGGATCCCGTGGTGCACGAGGCCCTCACGATCCAGCCGATCCGCCGCGCCCGCCTCACGCAGCACGTCGACGGTGGCCTGCTCCAACATGCCCGCGCGCTGGCGCTGCTCGCAGTACTCGCGGCTGCGCGCCTCCAACACGACCGAGTCGATCCCCCGGTTGTGCAGCAGCTGCGACAGGAGCAGACCCGCCGGGCCCGCACCGATGATCGCGACCTGTGTCCGCATCCGTCCGCTCCTCACACCGCTGTACCGATCCGCCCCAGGCTTGCCCATCCCGTCCTCCCGAACCTCCTTCGCCTTCCGGTGGCCGGAAACCCGATCCGCGGGCGGCGTTTGGTCTGCCCAGACCAGGCAAGGCATGAGACGTCGAGCATGAGCGGAAACCCCCGATATACGGAGTGCGTCCGCTGTCATACCTAAATGCACGATCCGAGACCCAACCCATTTGGGAGTTCCCGTGAACACGACAGCGACCGTCATCCTGATCGTGGTGATCGTCGTCGTCCTCGCCGCCGCGGCCTTCTTCGCGGGCCGTCCGATGTTGCGGCGCAGGCACCTTCAGGCTCGATTCGGCCCCGAGTACGACCGGGCCGTCGAGCAGTACGGCGACCGGCGCGAGGCCGAGCGCAACCTGGTCGAGCGCGAGCGTCGGCACAGCGAACTCACGCTCAAGCCGCTGGACCCCGCCGCACGGGAGAAGTACGCCACCGAGTGGACCGCGGTCCAGGAGCGGTTCGTCGACGCTCCCGACGACGCGGTGCAGGAGGCGGACGAACTGATCACCCGGCTGATGCACGAACGCGGCTACCCCACCGGCGCGCACGACAAGCGCATGGAGCTGCTGTCCGTCGAGCACGGGCACACCCTGGACCACTACCGCAAGGCGCACGACATCGCCCGGCGCAGTGAAGCCGGCGAGGCCGAGACCGAGGACCTGCGCCAGGCGATGATCCACCACCGCGCCCTGTTCGACGATCTGCTGGGGCAGCCCTACCGGCCGCGTCGCGGCGGCACCGCGTCGACGTCCGACTCCGCCGACGCGGCCCCCACGACGCACGACGGGCACACCGACCAGTGGCAGGCCGCGCCGGGCGAGGCGAACTCGCCCCGGCTGGATGCCTCGAAGCCCGAACAACGCTGATCTTCGGCCCGGCCGACACCACGTCGGCCGGGCCGCCACAAGGGATTCACCCGCCGGGGCGTCCTCACCGGGACGTCTCGCGCAGCGGCGCGACATCCGTCGTACCGGACGAGAGGACCACACCGATGCGCAAGCAGAACTTCCCGAACGGGCCGGGCGCTTCCGGTCCCGGCCGGGACGACGCACCCATAGTCGAGCGCGACGAACGAGACCGCGCCGCCCGCCAGGCCAGGGTCACCGACGGCCCCGGTCCGAGCGTGGACAGCCCGCCCGAGTCGCCCGCCCGTGCCATGCCGCACCAGCAGCACGACCAGGCGGAGCCCTACGGCACCACCGTGCACCCGACCCCCCGGACCGGCCGTGACGCGCCGCCGCCCCCGCCGACGAGCCCGCCGGCCGGGGCCGGTCCGCGAAGCACGACCGCCGGCGCCGGGTCCACCAAGGACCGGACCCGGACGGACGACTCCGGCCATCGAGGCAACGACGACGTCCACGACGACGATGCGGCCATGTTCGACCGGGCCGCCGCCGAGGAACTCAACCACCGCTTCCGCGAGGCACTCGCCGGATTCGTGGACAGCCCCTCGGACGCCGTCTCGGAGGCGGACGACATCGCGGCCCAGGTCACCAAGCTGGTGACCGACTCGATTCAGACCCGACGCACCGAACTGGAGCAGACCAAGCGCACTGCCGGCGGGGACACCGAGCAGTTGCGGCTCGCATTGCACAAGTACCGGACGTTCCTGCAGAGCATGCTCAAGCTCTGAGCGCACGAGCCCCGAGCCGTCGAGCACGGGGCCACCGGGCACAGGGCGCGACCGCACGCGGCGCCAGGGGCGGGGATTTTCACCCACGCGGGTGACAGTCCCCGCCCGCACGCATGTCCGCGTCGCCGCCGATGTCCCCGCTCCCGGTCCAGTGCTGGGCCACATCCCGCGACAGGGCCCTGGCGGCGGTCGTCACGGTCGGGACCAGCCGACGCAGGTCGGCCGTACGGCGTCCGGTCACCAACGACAGCGCGGCGACCACCGAGTCGTGCCGGTCCCGGATCGGCGCCGCCACCGAGTGCGCGCCGACGGTCATCTCGCCGGACGTGGTGGCCACGCCCGTACGGCGGATCTCGGTCAGGCACTCGCGCAGCCGGTCCGGGTCGGTGATGGTGCGCGTCGTGTGCGGCGCGAGCGGCTCGGTCAGCACCCGCTCGCGCAACTGCCTCGGTGCGTAGGCGAGCAGCACCTTGCCGACGCCGGTGGCGTGCAGCGGGAGTTCGGTGCCCACCCGGGTGACGATCGGCATCGAGCGGGTGCCGCGCAGCCGCTCCAGATAGAGCGCCTTCCCGTCGCGCAGCACCGCGAGCTGCACGTTCTCGTGGGTCGCCTCGTACAGATCCTCCATGTGCGGCAACGCGAGATCACGCAGGTCGGTCGCGGCGTGCGCCTGGGCACCGATGTGCCACAGCTTGACCCCGACCCGGTACGACCCGTCGTCGAGCCGCTCCAGCAGACCGCCGCCGACCAACTCGGCCACGAGTCGATGTCCGGTGGCCAGCGCGAGGTCCGCCCGCCGGCACACCTCGGTCAGACTCAGCCGCCCGTCCCCGGCCGCGAACGCACCGAGGATGGCCATCACCTTGCCGGTGACCGTAACCGGCGTCATAGCCCCACCTCCGTGCCGGGAACTTCCATTCAGTGGAACCCATCTCCCCCACCAAACCAAATCCCCGCCACGCCCCGGCCACGGCCGATCCCCCGAACCCCACCGAAATCAGCCCGTCCGGCGTTTGAGGACAACCCACCAACGGCCCACCAAACCGCAGCCCGCCCCACCAGGCCCACCAACCCCAGCCCGTCCGGCGTTTGAGGACAACGGCCGGCCGCAGGCCAAGGCCTACTCGCCCAACTCCGTGCGCACCCGCTGCGCCACCGCAAAGGCACTGTTCGCCGCCGGCACCCCGCAGTAGATCGCCGTCTGCAACAGGACCTCCTTGATCTCGTCCCAGCTCAGCCCATTCGTGCGCGCCGCGCGAAGATGCATCGCGAGCTCGTCCATGTGGTTGTGCGCGACCAGCGCCGTGAGCGTGATGCAGCTGCGCGTGCGCCGATCCAACCCGGGCCGCGTCCAGATCTCGCCCCACGCGTAACGCGTGATCAGATCCTGGTAGTCGGCCGTCAGTTCGGTGGTCCCGGCCACCGCCCGATCCACATGCGCGTCCCCCAAGACCTCCCGCCGCACCCGCATGCCCTCGGAGTGGCTCATCCGGCCACCTCCGCCGCCAGGCGCGAGCGCATACCCTCTGCGTGGCTCATCCTCAGGCCTCCGCCGCCAGGCGGGAGCGCGTCGCCGCCAGGTGCGCGCCCATCGCCGAGGTGACCGTCTCCGCCTGCTGGATGTTCGCCAGGTGCGCCGCGTCGGCGACCTCGACCAGCGTCGCCCCGGGAATCCCGGCCGCCAGCTCGCGCGCGTGTTCGAGCGGCGTCGACGGATCCTGCTCCGCGCCGATCACCAGCGTGGGCACGTCGATCCGGCCCAGCTCCGCACGCAGGTCGTAGCGCGCCAGCGCATCGCAGCAGCCCGCGTACCCCTCCGGCGGACACGCGTACAACATGTCCAGGATCCGTTGCACGGCCGCCGGCTCGCGCCGCACGTACTCGGGCGTGAACCAGCGCTGGATCACCGTGTCGGCCAGCTGCCGCATGCCCTGCGAGCGCACCGTCGCGGCCCGGTCCAGCCACGCCTGCGGCTCGCCGAAGCGCGCCGAGGAGCAGCACGCGATCAGGGCGGTCAGCCGCTCGGAATGGTGCACGCCCATCCACAGACCGACCGCGCCGCCGAGCGAGACACCGGCATAGGCGAACCGCTTGATGCCGTACGAGTCGGCCAACGTGAGCACGTCGCCGACCAGGTCGCCGACCGACGCGGTGCCCGGTACCGGGTGGGACCTGCCGTGTCCGCGCAGGTCGTAGCGCAGTACCCGGTGGTGCCGGGACAACTCCGGGATCTGCGCGTCCCACATGCCCAGTTCGGTGCCCAGCGAGGGGCCGAGGATCAACACCGGGGCGTCGGCCGGGCCGTCGAAGCGGTGGTTGAGCGTGGCGATCGTCATTGGTCCTTCTCTTGGAACACGGTGCGATGGTGCGCGAGCGCCCGGTCGATCAGAGCCGGGGCCGAGCCGATGTAGGCGGCCGGGTCGAAAACCGCCTCGTCCAACCGCCCCAGCACATCACGAAGGGGCCGGCCGGTCCGCGCCGAGGTCCGGGATGCGTCGGTGAGCAGGCTTCGCGCCGCCTCCTTGCCGAGCTCGGCGGTCAACTCGCCGGCCAGCCGCTCGGACACGATCCGCCCGCCGGTCAGCTCCAGGTTGGCCCGCATCCGGTCCGGGAGGACCTCCAGCCCCTCGGCCAGTTCGGCCGCCGTCTCGGCCGCGCCGCCGGCCAGCCGCAGTGCCGCGCGCAGCGGCTGCCACTCGGCGTGCCACGCGCCGGCCGGGCGCTCGTGCTCGGCGCCGGCCATCGACGCGGCCAGCGTCGACACGTACCCGGGCAGTTGCCGGGCGGCCGAGACGATCAGCACCGAGAGCACCGGGTTGCGCTTGTGCGGCATCGCGGACGAGCCGCCTCGACCCGCGCCGGCCGGTTCGGCGACCTCGCCCACCTCGGTCTGGCCGAGCAGCGCGACGTCGCCGGCGAATTTGCCCAGCGCGCCGGTGACCTGGGCACAGGCGCCGGCCAGGTCCAGGATCGGGGTGCGCAGCGTGTGCCAGGGCAGTACCGGCTCGGCCAGCGCGAGCTCGGCGGCGAACGGTGCGAGCAGCGCGATCGCGTGCTCGCCGAGCGCGGCCAGGGTGCCCGCCGCACCGCCGAGTTGCGCGGGCAGCGCGGCGCGGACCGTGCGGGTGCGGGCGTAGGCGTCGGTGACCAGGACGCACCACCCGGCGGCCTTGAGCCCGAAGGTGGTCGGGACGGCGTGTTGGGTCAGTGTGCGGCCGGCCATGACCGTGCTCCGGTGCCGCTCGGCGAGGTCGGCCAGCGCCGCGGCGGTCCGGGCCAGGTCGGGCAGGGTCGCGTCCAGCGCGCGGGCGGCCACCAGCATCGCGGCGCTGTCCACGACGTCCTGGCTGGTCGCGCCCAGGTGCACGTGCTCGGCGGCGGCCGGGTCGAGCGCCCGGACCGCAGCGGTCAACTCGCGCACCAGCGGTACGACCGGGTTGCCCGCGCCGCGCGCCCGGCGGGCCAGGTCGAGCACGTCGAACCGGGCCCGGGAGCCGGCCTCGATCGCGGTGGCGGAGGCGGCCGGGATCAGCCCGATCCGGGCCTGGGCCCGGGCGAGCGCGACCTCGACGTCGAGCAGGGCCCGCAGGTGGGCCGCATCGCTCGTGACTGCCTCGACCGCGGTCCCGGCCCGGACCGGCTCCAGCAGCCCGGCGTCGACCGCATCGGCTGAATCAGCGTCAAACAGCAAGGAAAACGGTCTCCTGCTCGCCCTGGATGTGCACGTCGAAGCGGTAGGAGCCCGATTCCTCCCGCACCGCGATCAGCGTCTCATGCCGACTCGGCGGAACCAGTGCGAAGAGCGGGTCCGCGTGCCGGTCGTCCTCGGGGAAGTACACCCGCGTGACCGCCCTGCGCAACATGCCGCGCGCGAACACCGACATCGCCAGATACGGGTTCGCGGCACCGCTCGGCGCGCCGGGCCGCACGGTGTTGAACGCGTACCTCCCGAGCCGGTCCACCGCCGCCCTGCCCCACCCGGTGAACGTGCTGCCGTCGCGCGCGAACGAACCCTGCGCGCGCGGGAATCGGCCCGCCGCGTCGGCCTGCCAGATCTCCAGTACCGCGTCCGGGACGGGTTCGCCCGCACCGTCGTACACGGTTCCGTGCACCCGGATCGCGCCCGGAGCGTGCGCCGGGACCAGGTCCGGGCCGCCGGCGTACGGCAGCGCGTAGCCGAAGAACGGCCCGACGGTCTGCGACGGGGTGAGCCCGCCGTCCGGGTTCGGCGTGGCGCCCTGTGTGTCGGTCGGCCAGGTGTTCATCGGTCCTCCGTCGGGGTCGCGCTCGCGCCGCCGAGCACGATGTCCCACCGATAGCCGAGTGCCCACTCGTTCTCGGTGGTGTCCATGTCGAACGCGGCGATCATCCGACGGCGTGCCCGGTCGTCACGGACCGCGTTGAAGATCGGGTCGTACGCGAACAGCGGGTCACCCGGAAAGTACATCTGGGTGACCAGACGCTGGGTGAAGGCGGTGCCGAACAGCGAGAAGTGGATGTGCGCGGGTCGCCAGGCGTTGTGGTGATTGCGCCAGGGGTAGGCGCCGGGCTTGATCGTGACGAACCGGTAGCGGCCCTCGGCGTCGGTGAGGCAGCGGCCCGCGCCGGTGAAGTTGGGGTCCGTCGGGGCCGGGTGCCGGTCGCCCTTGTGCAGGTAGCGGCCGGCCGCGTTCGCCTGCCACACCTCGACGAGTTGATCGCGCAACGGACGGCCGGACTCGTCCAGCACCCGGCCGGTGACGATGATCCGCTCGCCGAGCGGTTCGCCGACGTGTTGCCGGGTGAGGTCGAAGTCGAGCGGGTGCACGTCGGCGACGCCGAACACCGGGCCGGTGAGCTCGGTGTCACCGCTCGGCGGGATCACCAACGGCTGTCGGGGGCTGCGCAGTCGGGTGCTCTTGTAGGGGGCGAAGTCGAACTCCGGGAGCCGGTGCGGGATGGCCTCCGGCCGCGGTTGTGCACCGTCCGTGCCGCCGGAGCGGCTCGCACCGCCGGTGTCCTTCGTGCCGCCGGTGCCGTTCGTGCCGTTCGTGCCGCCGGTGCCGCCCGCACCGGCGAAGCCGGGAGCACCGCCGGGGCCGCCGGGGCCGCTCGTACTGCTCGTAGTGCTCATCCGAAAGTCCTCACTTCTCCAGCGTGACGGCCAGGCCCTGGCCGACCCCGATGCACAGCGCCGCCATCCCGAAACCGGTGCCGCGTCGGTGCAGTTGGTGGGCGAGTGTGCCCAGCACCCGGGCGCCGGAAGCGCCGAGCGGGTGGCCGAGCGCGAGCGCGCCGCCGAGCGGGTTGACCACGGCCGGGTCCAGGTCGGCCCATTCGCCCAGGCAGGCCAGCGCCTGGGCGGCGAACGCCTCGTTGAGCTCGACCACGTCCAGGTCGGCGAAGCCGCGGCCGGCCTTGGCCAGCGCCCGGCGGGCCGCCTCGACCGGGCCGATCCCGAAGTACTGCGGCTCGACACCGTGCACGCCGCTCGCGGTGATCCGGGCCAGCGGTTCGCGGCCGAGTTCGCGCAGGCCCGCCGCATCGGTGACCAGGAGCGCGGCGGCGCCGTCGTTGAGCGGCGAGGCGTTGCCGGCGGTGATCGTGCCGTCCGGCCGGAAGGAGGGCTTGAGCTTCGCCAGCACCTCGACGGTGCTGCCGGGCCGGATCGACTCGTCCCGGGCCAGGTCCACGCCGGCGACCGGCACCACCTCGTCTGCGAACGCGCCGGCGGTCCACGCGGCGTCGGCCCTGGCATGCGAACGGGCCGCGTAGGTGTCCTGGGCGTCCCGGGTCACCCCGTACTTCGCGGCGAGTTGTTCGGTGGCCTCGCCGAGGCCGACGGTCCACTCGGCGGGCATGCGCGGGTTGACCAGCCGCCAACCGAGCGTGGTCGAGTGCAGGGTCTCGTGGCCGGCGGGGTAGCCCCTGCCGGGCTTGGCCAGCACCCACGGCGCGCGCGACATCGACTCGACGCCGCCGGCGACCACGATCGACGCGTCACCGACCGCGACGGCGCGCGCCGCCTGGATCACCGCCTCCAGGCCGGATCCGCACAGCCGGTTCACCGTCACGCCGGGCACCGAGGTGGGCAGGCCCGCGAGCAGCACGGCCATCCGCGCCACGTCCCGGTTGTCCTCGCCGGCGCCGTTGGCGGCGCCGAACACCACGTCGTCGATCCGCGCGGGGTCCAGATCGGGCGTACGGTCGACCAGCGCGCGCAGCACGGACGCGGCCAGGTCGTCCGGCCGCACCTCGGCGAGCGCACCGCCGTAGCGGCCGATGGGCGTGCGTACGGCGTCCACGAGATAGACGTCCCTGAGCCCGTTCACGCGGTCTCCCTTCTGTGCCGGCGGCGGTGTCCCTCCCGCACACGGTGCCCGGTCGCCTCCCGCCGCGGGCGGCTCGCATTCCGCTCAGCGGAAGCCGGGTGCCCCGGAGCGATCCCGGATTTTTGCCCGACCGCGACCACCGGGCCGGGGTCGCACCGCTAGCCTCTGATCGCCCTGCCGCGTCCGCGGCGTGGCTCCACGGGGAGGCGACGCACATGGCGGTGCGCAAGGCAACGATGCAACGGCAGATCGCGGAGGCGGTGGCCGCGGCCAACCCGGGTGATCAGCCGCTCGCCACGATGTTCGTGGTCCGCGGCCCGAACCCGATGTTGTTCGCGCTGTTCGGTGCGGTCGGCGCATTGATCGGGGCGTCGATGTCCGACTACTACTTCCTGACGGTCACCCAGCAGGGGGTGATGTTCCACAAGGCGAGCGCGCTCTCCAGCAGGCCCAAGGAGGTCGCCTACGCGCTGACCCACGCCCAGGCCGGCGCGCTGGTCTCCGAGTTGAAGATCAACGCGACCTGGAGCCGGATGCACTTCTGGTTCCCCGGCCGGGATCGCCCCGCCAAGCTCAACTTCCCCCGCCCCTGGCGCGCCGAGGGCGAATGGATCTTCCGCTTCCTGATCGACGCGTACAACGCCTCCGGCGGCCAACAGCAGCCGTACGGCGCGCAGGTCCCCAACCAGCACGCACCCCAGCAGAACCAGTACCCGGGCCAGGGTCCGCAGCCGCCGCAACCGGCGCAGCCGCCGCACCAGTACCCGAATCAGTACCCGGGCCAGACCCCCCAGGCGCCGCAGGCCGCGAACCCGTACCCGGCCGGGCCGCCGCAGCCTCCCGCCGGCTACCCGCCGCAGGCCCCGAACCCGTACGCGCAATACCCCCAACAGGGCGGCCCGCCCACCGGCTGACCCGACCCACCCCGCCTGCTCACGCCCCCGGCGCCAGGCGTCGATCCGGCGAGCCCGACATCCCGGCGCCGAAGAACGACCCACCCACGCCCCGGCGCCGCCCCGCCGCGTGGCGGGCCGGCGCGCCGGACAGAACCTGTCCGCGCAGACCCTAGCCGCGCAGGGGAAGGGGCAGCGGGACCGCGGGCAGGCCGTCGATACTGGCTGCGTTGTAGGGCTTGTTGCCGGTGTACTCGACGAACTCCGCGTCGGTCTTGCGGGACATGAACTCCTCGTGCAGCGTGCGCTCCTCGCGGTAGTCCATGAACGGGACCGCGTAGCCGCAGGTGTCGCTGATCAGCGTCGCGCGTACCACCACGACCGCCCGCAGTCCGTCCGCGTCCGCGTCGCCGAACCGGGCCACCAGGTCGGGAAAGCGCGGATCGTCACGGAAGACCGCCTCGCCGATCCCGTGCACTCGAACGATCTTCGGCGGGCCCTCGAACGCGCACCACATCAGCGTGATCCGGCCGTTCTCCCGCAGGTGCGCGATGGTCTCGGCGTGGCTGCCGCCGAAGTCCAGGTAGGCCACCGTCGTGTCGTCCAGCACGGCGAGCGTGCCGGAGCGGCCCTTCGGCGACACGTTGACGTGCCCGTCCTCGGCGAGCGGCGCGCTCGCCACGAAGAAGACCGGCTGGGCCTCGATGAACGCTCGCAGGCGGCCGTCCATGTGCGCATACGTCTTTCCCATGTCCGCATTATCCGGGCCGGCCTCGATCGACCCCATCGAATCGTCCGATGATCTCGATCCACGGACACCCCGCCCGATCTCGGCAGCCGGTCCGTTCCGCCGTCCCCCTCCGTCCCCGGCCACCCCGCCGCCGTCCCGGGACGGCGCGTCTCAGTACGCCCGCACCGCCGCTCGCACCCGGGACAGCGCGGTGGGCGCCACCGACACCGCGTCGCAGCCGAGCCGGACCAGATGCGGCAGCACCGCCGGATCCGCCGCGGCGTCCCCGCACAGCGACACCGCGCGACCGCGCGCGTGTCCGGCCCGGATGGTCTGCGCAATGGCGTCCAACACCCGCGGATGCGCCGCCGAGGCAGGGGTCAGCCGCGGGTCGTCCCGGCTCAGCCCGAGCAGTCGGGAGGTCAGGTCGTTGGTGCCCAGCGACAGGAAGTCGGCGTGCTCGGCGAGGTCGTCCACCTGGTCGAGCACCTGCGGCAGTTCCACCATCGCGCCCAACGGCGGCGGGGCCAGCCCCAGTTCCGCACACGCGGCGGCGAGCAGCCCCCGAACGTGCTTGATCCGCCGGGGATGGTCGACCATCGGCAACAACAGCGCGACCTCGACGCCCGTCTCCGCCGCCGCACGCATGATGCCGCGCAACTGCGCGGTCAGGGCGTCCGATCCGGGCAGCGTGATACGCCGGTCGCGCAGGAACGGCGGCCGTTTGTCGCCGGTGAAGTCCAGCGTGCGCACCACCACCGGACCCGGCGGCACGGCGGCCAGCACCGGTGCCAGCACGGCCACCTGCCGCTCCTCGTCCGGCCAGCCCGACTCCTCGGTGAGGAACGGCAGTTCGGTCCGCAGCAGGCCGACCCCCTCGGAGCCCGCCTCGGCCGCCGCGAGCGCGTCCGAGACGGTGGCCACGTTCGCCCGGACCCGGATCCGCCGCCCGTCCCGGGTCATCGCCTGCCCCGCACCGCCACCGGGCACCCGCCGAGGCGCCGGGATGGTGCGCACCCGCGCGCCGGCGTTGGCCTCGACCGTGCCCGCCTCGCCGTCCACCAGGATCAGGTCCTCGGCCAGCTCGGCCAGCGCGGCCACCGGGATGCCCAGGACCAGCGGTATCCCCAACGACCTTGCCACGATGGCCAGATGCCCGGTCGGTCCGCCCCGCTCGGAGACCGCCGCGGCCGGCTGCGGGCCGCGCAGCAGGTCCATCGCCGCAAGCTCCGCCCCCACCAGCACCGCCGGTGCGCCGCCCGGGAGTTGCCCGCCGGTCGGGTCCTCGCCGCGCAGCAGCGCCTCGGCCTGCCGGCCCACGTCGCGCACGTCCACGGCACGCTCGGCGATCAGGTCGTCGTCGAAGCCGGCCAGCAGGTCGGCGAAGTCGTGTACGGCCGCGGCCAGCGCGTCGATCGGCGCCAGGCCCGCCGCGAGGTGTCGCGCGGCGCCGTCACGCAGTTCCCGATCCCGTGCGATCAGGGCGGCGAACTCGACGATGTCCGCCTCCGCCGGCCGACCGCGGGTGCGCAGTGCGCCGGCCAGGTCGTCCATGTGCCGGGCCACGGTGTCCAGCGCCTCCGGGATATCGGCCGGCGCCGCCGGGGTCGGCACACCGCCCGCACCGACCCGGGCCACCACGAGCCGGCCGACCGCGGAGCCCGGCGCGGCCCCCGTACCGCGCAGTACCGCGCTCATGCGACCCGGGCACGGTCGCGACCGGCCCAGTGCAGCTCTCCCACGGTGCGTCCCCTTCTTCCCACGTCGTCCAACCGCCGCACGTCGGCGCGCGCCGGTGGGCGCGCAGGCGCCGCGGCCGGTAACGGTTGCCGGCACGACACCGGTTCGACCCGGCGCAAGACAACCGCCCGGTCTCGCGACACAGTCTGCTGGACACACGGACCGTGTCCAGCCCGGCCGCACGCAAAGGGGGCGGATGGGGACGGTGGGGCGCACGAAGGGGGAAGTGGGGGACGCGGGCGCGGACTCGGCCGGGCTCGTCGGGCCCGCTCGGGTGCGCCCGGGCCCGCTCGGGTGCGCCGGCTCAGCCGGGCTCGTCGGCCTCGCGGTAGCGAACCGCGGACAGGTCGTCCACGAAGCGGCCCATCAGCGCACCGAGCGTGGCGAGGTCGTCGTCCGTCCAGCCGGACAACGCCTCCTCGAAGTGCCGGTCGCGCACCCGGCGCAACCGGCGGACCACGCCTCGGCCCTTGGGGGTCAGTCCCACCCGGGTGATCCGGCCGTCGCGCGCGTCGGTGGTGCGGGTGACCAGCTCGTCCGCCTCCAGCTTGCGCAACTCCCGGCTGACCAGCGACATGTCCATCCGGGCGAGCTTGGCCAGATCGCCGATGGCCAGCCCGCCGCCGCCCGCCTGCAACCGGGTCAGCAACACCACCGCGGGCTGCGAGACCTGTGCGCGCGAGGCGCTGGTGAGTTCGCCGTGCACGCGGCGGCTCTGCTGGAGTCGGATCAGGCGTTCGAGCGCGGTCTGGACGTGATGCCGCGACTCGTGTCGTTCCGAGGAGGGAGTGGGCGACTCGGCTGACGGGGGCACTGGGCGAGTCCTCCGGAGGGGAAGCAACGCCATACGGTTTCGTATGGCGGAGGCGGGCGTTCCACAGTCTAGGTGTGTGTCCCGACCCACAGAAGGTAATTGATGGAGTCCAGCATTGACACGTGTAGAGGCCGGTGGTTGGCTGCGCGCGTCAAGATCGACGCCGTGCGCGAGCGCCGCCGTCGAGCTCATCGATCACCCCGGGGGGCCCGCGTGTTCGCACTCGACGGCAGGTCGGCAATGGTCACCGGCGCGGGCCAGGGCGTCGGCGCGGGCATCGCCCGCCTGCTCGCCGCGCAGGGCGCGGTCGTCGCGGTGAACGACCTCGACCCCGAGCGCGCCGAACACACGTGCGCCGCGATCCGCGACGCTGGCGGCCGGGCCTTCACCGCCGCGTTCGACGTGACCGACCCGCAGGCCGCACTCCTGGCCGTACGCACCTTCGAACGCACTGTCGCCCCGATCGACATCCTGGTCAACAACGCGGGCAACGGCGGCGCCGAGGGCTTTCGCCCGACCACCTTCCGCCGGAGCGTGCCCGAGGACTGGCAACGCTTCGCCGACGTCAACCTGTTCGGCGTGATGGCCTGCACGAAGGCGGTGCTGGACGGGATGTGTGCGCGCCGTTTCGGGCGGGTGATCACCATCGCATCGGCCGCGGGTGTCAGCGGCCAGTCGTTCGGCATCTCGCTGTACGGAGCCGCGAAGGGCGGCGCCATCGCGTTCATGCGCCACCTCGCGATGGAGAGCGCCCGCGACGGTGTCACCGCGAACACCGTCGCCCTGGGCCTGATGGATCCCCGTCCCAGCGGCCGCGAACTCGCGCACACCGCGGACCAGGCCAAGCACATCCCGGTCGGCCGACTCGGCACCCCCGAGGACGCGGGCGCGGCCTGCGTCTTCCTCGCCTCCGACGAGGCCGCGTGGATCACCGGCCAGACCATCCAGGTCAACGGCGGCGCGATCACCACCTGAGCGGCCGGGTCATCCGAGCGCCCGGACCACCTGGGGGGCGGACCACCCGGGAGCCCGAATCACCCGGGAGGTCGCAGATCACCCGGGATCCCTGGATCGGCGAACGCATGTGTGCTGCACTGATACCGAACCCGCGAGTAACAACGCGTGATCGGAGTGACCGGCATGACGGCCGAGACGGCTGGACCGACCACCACCGACCCCAACCCCCGGACCTGGCCCGCGCAGGTCCCGCTCGCCGACCTGGACTTCTGGTCGGGACCCCTGGCCGCCCGCGAGGCAGGCTTCGCGCACCTGCGCGAGACGTGGCCGATGCCGTACTACCCGGAGCCGGAGAGCCCGCTGGAGCCCGGCCCCGGCTTCTGGGCGCTGACCCGGCACGCGGACGTCGCGGAGGCCACCCGCCGACCCGAGGACTTCTGCTCGGGTCGCGGTGCGACCCACATCCCCGACTTCCCCCCGGGGTTCGGTGAGTTCTTCGGCTCGATGATCGAAATGGACGACCCCCGGCACCAGCGGCTGCGCCGGATCGTCGCCCGCACGTTCACGCCCAGGATGATCAAGAAGTTCTCGGACGACGTGGACCGCACCGCCAGGACGATCGTCGACGAGGTGGCCGAGCGCGGCTCGTGCGACTTCGTCACCGACGTCGCGGCCCGGCTTCCGCTCCGGGTCATCTGCGACATGATGGGCGTACCGGAGAAGGATCATCGTTTCGTCTTCGACCGCTCGAACGTGATCCTCGGTGTCGCGGACCCGGAGTACGTGCCCCAGGAGGGCGGCGGCCACATCGAGGCGCTGCTCACCGCAGGCGCCGAACTCGCCGAACTGATGAAGGACCTCGCCGAGTTCCGGCGCGGCACCCCCACCGAGGACGTCACCTCGGCGCTGGTGAACGCGGAGATCGACGGGGAGAGCCTGACGGCGGACGAACTCGCCTCGTTCTTCATCCTGTTGCTGACCGCAGGCAACGAGACCACCCGCAACGCGATCTCGCACGGACTGTGGCTGCTGACCGAGAATCCCGACCAACACCGGCTCTGGCTTTCGGACTTCGAGCGGTACGCACCGACCGCCGTGGAGGAGATCGTGCGACTCGCGTCTCCTGTGGTGTGGATGCGGCGCACCGCCACCCGGGACACCGACCTGAACGGCAAACAGGTGCGCGACGGCGACAAGCTGCTGCTGTTCTACTGGTCGGCGAACCGGGACGAGGCGGTGTTCGCCGACCCGGGACGGTTCGACCTCACCCGCGACCCGAACCCGCACGTCGGCTTCGGCGCCCGCGGCCCGCACTTCTGCCTCGGCGCGCACCTGGCCCGCCGCGAAATCACCCTGCTGTTCCGAGAGTTGCTGGCCCGACTGCCGGACATCCGGGCAACCGGCGAACCCCAGCGACTGCGCTCCAGCTTCATCAACGGCATCAAACACATGACCTGCGAGTTCACCCCGACCCAACGGAACTGACGTCGGGGTGGGGCTGGGTGTGGCGCGGGGCGCGGGGACACCCACAGGCTCCGCCCGGGTGTGGCGCGGGGGCGCGAAGGCGCACGCGAAAACCGACGCCGGACGCGAAGGCGCACGCGGAGTCCGGCGCCGGGCGCGAAGCCGTGCACGAACACCGACGACGGGCCCGCGGAAGGCCGACGCGGGGCACGAAGCCGCACGCGAAGTCCGACGCCGGACACGACGCCGGGCACGAAGGCACACACCGAAGGCCGACGAAGGCCGATGTCGGACGCGAAGGCACACGCGGACACCGACGCTCGGCGCCGGGCTCGGGATGCGGCGAGTCGAGCCCGCCGGGAGCAGCGGGTCGGGGTGCCGGGGTCGACGTCGGGTGGTGGGTGGCGTGGCGTCGGATGGGGCCGGCTTGGCCTCACGGGATGCGGACCCGGCCCCGGGTGCGGGCCCAGGCTAGGGCTTGGCCCCGGGTGCGGGACCGGGCTTGGGGTCGGACGCGGACCCGGACCCGGACTTGGAAGGGGGCCCGGGCTCGGGCTTGGGCTTGGGCTTGGGCTCGGGCTTGGGCTTGGGCTCGGACGCGGGACCGGGCTTGGCCTCGGTCCCGGACGCGGATCCGGACTTCGCCCCGGACGCAGGCCCGGACTTGGGCTTGCTCCCGGCGGACGGCCCGGGCTTGGGCTCGGCGCCGGACCCGGACGCAGGCCCGGGCTTGGTCCCGGACGCAGGCCCGGGCTTGGGCTTGCTCCCGGGCGGCCCGGGCTTGGGCTTGGTGCCGGATGCGGGACCGGGCTCGGCTTCGACGGCGGCTGCGGACCCGGGCTTGGCGTCCGTCCCGGTCCCGGCACCGGTGCCAGAGCCGGACTTGGCCTTGGCCTTGGATTCACCGGATACGGCCTTGGCCTCGGCCCCGCCGGGCGCTTCGGCCTTCTCTCCCTCCCGGGCCTCCGGCCCGCCCGGGGTGGTCGGGGGCGTGCCTTCGGTGGGCGCCTCGGCCCCGACTCGCTCCGCCGGTCCGCCCGGGGCCGTCACCGCCGGGGTCGCCGTCGGGTCGATCAGCGCATCGATCTGCTCGGCGGCAGGCACCTCGCCCTCGGGCGTCACCGCGTCCACCACCCGCGGCAACGTCGCCGCGAGCGCCGCGGCGGTCTCCTCCTTGGTCATCCCGGCCTGGCCGGCCAGGCGGATCATCTCCTCCTCACCGAGCGCGTCGGTGAGCTCCTTGCCACTCACGGGCTGATTGCGACCGGTTTCCACCCATGACTCGACCTGCTCGCCCAGGCCGCCGGCTCGGAGCGTGTGCAACAACGTACCCAGCCCGCCGGAGTCGCCCTGCTTGGTCAGCATGCCCAGCACCACCCGAACCAGCCCCTGGTCCCCGCTGCCACCCCGCCCACCGAGAAGCCCGCCCAGCAGGCCACCGAGTCCACCGGGAAGGCCCATTCCGCCGCTGCTCATCCGTCTTCTCCCTGCGCAGGTCGCCGTATCCGGCTCCCATAGTGGGGTAAATAGGACAGTACTTTGCGGTGGGCACGTCGACAGTAGGCCCATCGGGCGACCAAGCAGCCCACCCCGACGGTCCGCGGTGCGCACCGACCGGGCGTCGAACCACTCCCCCGCCACCTCGCCGCCCGCCCGCCCGTCCCGACGACAGCCCCGCCCGTCGCTCGACGAACGGAGTGCCGGGCCACCGTCCGGACCGCCGGAGCGGCACACCGTCAGCAGGTCGGGTCGAACAGCACCTTGAGGCAGCCGTCCGTACGGTCGGCGAAGGTGCGGTAGCCGTGCGCGGCCTCGGTCAGTGGCAGCCGGTGGGTGAATACGTCCACCGGGACGAGTCGGCCGTGCCGGATCAGCGGGATCAGCGTCGGCCAGGTGGAGGCCACCGGCGCCGTGCTGAAGCGCAGCGTCACGTTGCGGATGATCAGCAGCGGAACCGCGAGCGGGAATGCGAAGTTCGCGTCCACGCCGACCACCGAGACGGTGCGCGACGTGCGCACCGAGGCGATCGCCGCGGTCAGCGTCGCGTCCTGCCCGACCGCCTCGATCACCGCGTCCGCGCCTCGGCCGCCGGTGGCCGCCATGACCTGCTGGACCAGGTCGCCCGAACCCGCGTCGATCGGCTCCGCGCCGAGTCGTTCGGCCATCGCAAGCCGCTCCGGCACCCGGTCGGCGGCCAGGATCCGGCCCGCGCCGAGCACCTGGGCCGCCTGGAGGGCGTACAGGCCGACCGGCCCGAGCCCGATCACCAGCACCGTCGCGCCGGGCGTGATGTCGGCCCGGGTCGCCGCCGTCCAGCCGGTCGGCAAGGCGTCGGTGAGCAGCACCGCGTGGTCCACCGCGACGTCCTCGGGCACTGGCAGCAACCACGCGTCGGCCGCCGGGATCGCCACCGCCTCGGCATGGCCGCCGGGCAGCCCGAGGTCGCCGCCGAGCACCCGCATGCCGCCGCCGACACAGTCGATCGGATTGCCCGCCCGGCAGCCCGCACACCGCCCGCAGCCGAGCACGGGCGACACCAGGACCCGATCGCCCACCGCGATCCGGCCCACCTCGGCGCCGGTCTCGATCACCGTGCCCACCACCTCGTGCCCCGGCCGCAACCCGGCGGCCGGGAACTCGCCCTCGTAGAAGTGCAGATCCGAGCCGCACACCGCACTCGCCTCGACCCGCACGATCGCCCCGTCCGGGCCGGTGAGCACCGGGTCCGCGACCTTCTCGACACTCACGTCCCGGGTTCCGTTGATGACGACGGCACGCATGTCCACTCCCCTGACTGGTTCGCTCACCCGAGGCCGGAAAGCCCGGACTCGGCAGGCGGCAACGCTGCCACCTGCGGCAGTAACACTGTTACAGAAGCCCTCGGAAGCCAACCCCGGACCGGCCGGGATCGGCCCGGCGTGACGTTCGTCCCACGCCCGGCCGACCCTCGCGCGAGCGTCGGTACCGTGATCTCCATGTCGCTGTCGCAAGCCCTGCGCGGGCACGCCCGGGGCGCTCTCTCGCGTGCCGCGCACCGAGGCTGGCGTGCGCTGCAACGCGCCGCCTCGATCACCCCGGAGCAGCCCGGCCCGTACCGCTTCCGGGAGTTGGGCGCGCGCAGCAAGCTCGCCTTCCCGGTCGGCTCGGTCTTCGGGGAGCAGTGGATCACGGTGGGCGCCGGCTGCGTCATCGGCGAACACGTCACGCTGTCCGCGGGGCTGGCCCCGGGCCACGACCTGGGCACGGCGGCGGTGGTCACCATCGGCGACCGGTGCACGATCGGGCGCGGCAGCCACATCGTCGGACACCGCTCGATCACCATCGCGGACGACGTGTGGACCGGGCCGTACATCTACATCACCGACCAGAACCACAGTTACGCCGACCCGGACCGACCGATCGGCACCCAGTGGCCGATCAACGACACCGTGGAGATCGGCCCGGGCAGCTGGATCGGCGCGGGCGCGATCATCCTGCCCGGCGCCAAACTCGGCCGGAACGTGGTGGTCGCCGCCGGTTCGGTGGTCCGCGGCACGGTCCCCGACCACTGCGTGGTGGCGGGCGTGCCCGCGAAGGTGGTCCGCCGGCGCACCGAATCCGGCTGGGACCCGCCGCTGCGGCACACCCCCACACCACTCCCCGACGGAATCACCCACGACGAGCTGGTCGCCCTGCTGACCGAGTACGACGCCTCCGGCGGCCAGTAGGTCCCAGCCCGGACCCCCGCCGACCCCGCGACGGCCCATCGCCCGAGTTCCACGTGAAACCCCTGCCGAGCCCGACACCCCAAGCCCGCCGACTCCGGCCCGACCCACCAAACCCGGCAGCGCAACCCACCGACCCCCCGGCCGGCCCCACCAAACCCGGCACCACCGCCCGCCGAACCCGAGCCGACCCCACCAAGCCAGGCACCACCGCCCACCACAGGCGGGGCCGACCCGAGCCGACCCCGCCCCCATCAGCGCGAGGTCACGCCTTCAGACCGGACAGCCGCAGCTGCACGCCCACCGCGTCCAACACGCGCGACTGCTGCCCCCACTGCCAACCCGGCACGGTCCAGTCCGCGTCCAGCATCGAGATCGACACCGATCCCCGGGCGATCGCGGTGGTGTCCGCGTTGCGCACCGGCTCGGTCGCTCCCGGGGCCAGGCCCAGATCGAGCTTGTAGCACGTGTCGCAGGACGGGTCCTTGACGTAGCTCACCTTGAGTGCGTCGGCCTCGCCCACGTTGGTCGTCTCCACCCGGCCGGTCGGCTTGGCCGGGTAGTTCACGTTGAGCGTGGTGTGTACGGGCAGCACCGGCCCGGTCCGCTTCGCGGTGGCCGCGAGCCGGTCCACCAACCGGGTCGCGAACGCCGTCGCCTGTGCCATCTGCGGGAACGGATTGCGCGGATCGGCGATGTTGTACTCGGCGCTGAACGCGACCGCCGGGATGCCCTTCTCCGCGGCCGTGATCGAGGCGCCGACCGTGCCCGAGTGGTTCGTGGTCGCGCCGATGTTCTGGCCCGGGTTGATGCCGGTGACCACCAGGTCGGGCTTCTTGTCCCGGAACACGTTCGCGAGGGCGAAGGAGACCGAGTCGGCGGGGGTGCCCTCGACCGACCAGATGCCCGGCTCGACCTCGGCGGCCTTGACGATCGACCCGGGGGTCGCGTTGATTCCGGTGCCCTTGCCGGACTGGTCGGTGGCGGGCGCGACGATCACCGCGTCGTGGCCGGCCGCCTTGAGCGCCCGCTGCAAAGCGCGGATGAACGGGCCCTGCTGTCCGTCGTCGTTGCTGATCAGGATGCTGAGCCGGCGCGGAGCCTGGGTGCCGCGCGCGTCGTCGCTCGCCAGGGCGACGGGCGCGCTCGCCGCGAGCAGCGCGGCGGCGGTGGCGCCCGCCGCGAGGGTGAACACGTGTTTCCTGCCGAAACTGGCCATCTCGTCCTCCGTAGGCAAGAAGGTCCGCACGTCCGAGGAGCGTCGCACCGTGGGGCTCGACGACTCGGGTCTCGTACGTGAACGCGTGAATGCGTGAATGCGTGCAGCGGAGCCGGCCGCACGAAACCCGTTACCGACCCGACCGGGACGGTCGAGTGAAATTCGGGTCGAACAACGTGTACGGAGGGGTGAATCGGACGGAATGCACCCTGCGATTCGACACGTGTCAGCCGGCGGATAGCGAAAATAGGGTCATCGGTCGGACATTGCAATGGGCGGAGCCGGGTGGTTCGTCCGGATGCGCGGTTCGCCGCCGCGCCGCCACCCCCGTCCCCCCGGGTCTGGCCAAAGCCCTTGCCCCGAACGTAATCTGACGGATCATCAGCCAAGTCGACCGGCTCGGCCGGCACCAGTGGGCGGAGCTGCCATGATCCTGGACGGCAAAACCGTGATCGTCTCGGGCGTGGGCCCGGGTCTCGGCCGCCGGGTGGCCCTGGCCGCCGCACGCGACGGCGCCAACGTGGTGCTCGGCTCGCGGACCGAGGCCAACCTGGTCAAGGTCGCCGAGGAAGTCGATCCCACCGGCAAGCGGGTCGCCTGGGCCGTGACCGACATCACCGAGCACGAGACCTGTCGAGCCCTGGTCGAGCTGGCCGTGGAGCGCTTCGGCGCGGTGGACGGGCTGGTCAACTGCGCGGCGCTGGACACCGTGTTCGGCGGCCTGGAGGCGACCGATTTCGCCGAGTTGCGCCGGGTGGTCGAGGTCAACCTGGTCGGCAGCCTGGCGATGACCAAGGCCGCCCTGCCCGCGCTCAAGGCCGGCGGCGGCGCGGTGGTCTTCATCGCCACCCAGTCCCAGTTGGTCCCGCCGCCGCAGGCGCCGCAGATGGCCTACGCCGCCTCCAAGGGCGGGCTCACCTCCGCCACCTACGCCCTCGCGCACGAATTGGGTCCGTACCGGATCCGGGTCAACTCGGTGGCTCCGGGCTGGATGTGGGGACCGCCGGTGGAGGGTTTCGTGAACTACCAGGCACAGGCCTCGGGGGTGCCGGCCGCGGAAGTCCTCGCCGGCCTCGTGGCGCCGATGGCCCTGCCCGAAATGGCCACCGACGCCGACGTGGCCGAGGCCGTCGTCTTCTTCCTCTCGGACCGTGCCAGGGCCATCACCGGCCAGATGCTTCTGGTCAATGCGGGCCATGTGGTCCGGTAGCCGCCCCACGCGTGCCACTTCTGGAATTCAACCTTATTTCGGTCAAAACGTGCTCAAGCACCACACGTGACACGCCATTTCGTCCCAGGTGTCAGCCGAAAAGATCACCGCACGGATAACCAGCCCGCATCGGGGGCAGTAAACCCGCCATGTTGGGGCTGCCGAACACCATCCACGCGCTTCTCTTCGACCTCGACGGGGTCTTGACCCAGACCGCCAAGGTGCACGGCGTCGCCTGGAAGGAGATGTTCGACCACTTCCTGCGCGAACGCGACGGCGCCGACTTCACCCCGTTCGACCCCAGACGGGACTACGACACCTTCGTGGACGGCAAGCCCCGCCTGGACGGCACCCGCTCCTTCCTGGAGTCGCGCGGCATCGAACTGCCGGTGGGCGACGAGGGCGACCCGCCCGGATCGTTCACCCTGCACGGGCTCAGCAACGCCAAGAACGACCTGGTGTTGCGGCTGATCCACGACCGGGGCGTGGACGTGTACCCCGGCTCGGTGCGCTACGTGCACGCCGCACGCGCCGCGAAGCTGCCCTGTGCCGTGGTGTCCTCCAGCGCGAACTGCGAGGACGTGCTGCGCGCGGCGGGCATCCACGACCTGTTCGACGCGATCGTGGACGGTGTGGTGGCAAAACGCGACGGTCTGTCGGGCAAGCCCGCGCCGGACACCTTCCTGGCCGGTGCGAAGGCCCTGGGCGTGGCCCCCGCGCACGCGGCCGTGTTCGAGGACGCGCTGGCCGGCGTCGCAGCCGGCCGGGCCGGCGACTTCGGCCACGTGATCGGCGTGGACCGGGTCGGCCAGGCCGAGGAACTGCGCAAACACGGCGCGGACGTGGTCGTGGCGGATCTCGACGAACTCCTCGACGACGCAACCGGCGACCCGGCGAGCGGGCGGACCGCGGCGGAAGGCACGGCATGAGCACCGGACACCCCTACACGGTCGAGCCGTGGGGAATCACCGAACAGGCCCTGGACCTGGATCGCCTGCCCCAGTCCGAGTCGGTGTTCGCACTCTCCAACGGCCACATCGGCCTGCGCGCCAACCTCGACGAGGGCGAACCGCACGGCCTGCCCGGCACCTACCTCAACGGCGTCTTCGAACTGCGCCCACTGCCCTACGCCGAAGCCGGATACGGCTACCCCGAGTCCGGCCAGAGCGTCATCAACGTCACCAACGGCAAGATCATCCGACTCCTGGTCGACGACGAGCCGTTCGACCTGCGCTACGGCCAGACCCAGGACCACGAGCGCACGATCGACTTCCGCGAGGGCGTCCTGCACCGCCGCGCGTTGTGGACCTCACCGGCCGGCCGCACCGTCCGGGTCACCTCCAAGCGGCTGGTCTCGCTCACCCAGCGCTCGATCGCCGCGATCGAGTACGAGATCGAGCCGATAGACGGCCCGGCCCGGATCGTGCTCCAGTCGGAGCTGGTCACCAACGAGGAACTGCCGCTGCCGAACGCCGACCCGCGCGCCGCCGCCGTGCTGGAGGCGCCGCTGCGCGCCGAGGAGCACACGCACAACGGCACCAAGGCGATCCTGGTCCACCGCACCGAGCACAGCGGACTGCGCGTCGCGGTCGGCATGGACCACGAGATCGACGGTCCCGAGAGCATGTACGTGGAGACCGAGAGCGCCGCCGACCTGGCCCGATTCAGCGTGACCACGGTGCTCGACCGCGGGCAGAAGTTGCGGATCGTGAAGTACATCGCCTACGGCTGGTCCTCCACCCGCTCGCTGCCCGCGCTGCGCGACCAGGTCGCCGCCGCCCTGACCGCCGCGCGGTACACCGGCTGGCACGGTCTGGTCGACGAGCAGCGCGGCTACCTCAAGCAGTTCTGGGACAACTCCGACATCGAGGTCGAGGGCGACGTCGAGCTGCAACAGGCCGTGCGATTCGCGATGTTCCACGTGCTCCAGGCGGGCGCCCGGGCCGAGGAGCGGGCCATCCCGGCGAAGGGTCTGACCGGGCCCGGATACGACGGGCACTGCTTCTGGGACACCGAGGTCTTCGTACTGCCGGTGCTCACGTACGGGCTGCCGCACGCGGTCGCGCAGGCGCTGCGCTGGCGGCACTCGACCCTGCCGCTGGCCCGCGAGCGCGCCGCCCAACTCGGGCTCAAGGGCGCCCTGTTCCCGTGGCGGACGATCCGCGGCGAGGAGTGCTCGGGCTACTGGCCTGCGGGCACTGCGGCGTTCCACATCGGCGCGGACATCGCGGTCGCCGTCGCGCGCTACGTCCGGGCCACCGGCGACCGGGACTTCGAGCGCGACTTCGGCCTGGAGATCCTGGTCGAGACGGCACGCATGTGGCGCTCGCTCGGCCACCACGACGCGGCCGGCCTGTTCCGGATCAACGGCGTGACCGGCCCGGACGAGTACAGCGCGCTCGCCGACAACAACGTGTTCACGAACCTGATGGCGCAGTCCAACCTGCTCGCCGCGGCCGACGCGGTGGCGCGCCACCCGCACGAGGCCCGCGCGCTGGAGGTGAACTCCGAGGAGACCGCGAGCTGGCGCGACGCGGCTCACGCGATGTACGTCCCCTACGACGAGGACCTGGGCGTACACCCGCAGGCCGACGGCTTCACCAAGCACCAGATCTGGGACTTCGAGAACACCCCGCCCGACCACTATCCGCTGATGCTGCACTACCCGTACTTCGACATCTACCGCAAGCAGGTGGTCAAGCAGGCCGACCTGGTCCTGGCCATGCAGGTGCGCGGGGACGCGTTCACCGACGAGCAGAAGCGCCGCAACTTCGACTACTACGAGACGCTGACCGTCCGCGACTCGTCCCTGTCGGCCTGCACGCAGGCGGTCATGGCGGCCGAGGTCGGCCACCTCGAACTGGCCTTGGACTACACCGCCGAAGCCGCCCTGATGGACCTGCACGACCTGGCCAAGAACACCAAGGACGGCCTGCACATGGCCTCCCTCGCGGGCACCTGCGTGGCACTGGTCGCGGGCTTCGGCGGGCTGCGCGATCACGGCGAGTGCATGGCGTTCAAGCCGCGTCTGCCGGTCGGCCTGACCGGCCTGGCGTTCTCGCTGTCGGTGCGCGGGGCCCGGCTGCGGGTGGAGACCACCCACGAGCACGCCACGTACACGCTGCGCGAGGGTGACGAACTGCCGATCCTGCACCACGGCGAGCAGCACGTACTGATCCCGGGCAAGCCGATAACCCTGGCCATCCCGTCGCTCACCCGGGACACCCCGCCCGGCCAGCCCACCGGCCGCGCCCCGGTGCACCGCCAGAGCGCCCCCGACACCCACCCCACCGGCCCGACCCCGGGCTGACGGCCGCGCCGCCCGCCGGCCGGGCACTCGCACTCGGCCGGCGCGGCGCGGAGCGGTGCCCCGCCGACGCCTCTGGCCTTCACGTCAACGTCAAGGTCTACCGTTTCGGACATGCGCATCGGAGAACTGGCGGAGCGCGCGGGGACCAGCACCCGAACCCTGCGCTACTACGAGGAACGCGGTCTGCTGTCCGCTCGGCGCAACAGCAGCGGGTACCGCGACTACGACGAGGACGACGCCCGGCTGGTCCGCGAGATCCGCGCGCTCCTGGGCATCGGCTTCGATCTGGAGGAGACCCGTCCGTTCGTGGAGTGCCTGCGCGCCGGGCACGACGCGGGCGACGAGTGCCCCGCTTCGGTGGCGGTCTACCGACGCAAACTCGCCGAGCTGGACGCCTGCATCGACCGCATGCAGGGCATCCGGGCCCATCTGGTCGCCCAACTCGACCAGACCGAGCGCGCGCACGCCACAGGCGAGCGCGCCGACCGGCCCGCCACACCGGCCGCCTCGGCCGCCGCCGCCCTGCCCGACCCGCCGGAACCCCGCTGCGCGCTGACGGCAAGCCCGCTCACCAAGGAGTCCCGATGACCACGAACGTCCACGACGCCACCGACGCCGACTTCGACACCGCCGTGCTGCGCGCCGACCGCCCGACCCTGGTCGAGTTCACCGCCGAATGGTGCGGTCCGTGCCGCCAGATGGCGCCGGTGCTGGAGCAGATCGCGATCGAGGAGCCGGGCCTGGCGGTGGCCAAGCTCGACGTCGACCGCAACCCCGGCACCGCCGCCCGTTACGGCGTGTTGTCCATGCCGACCTTCATGGTCTTCCGCGGCGGCGAACCGGTCCGGCAGTTCGTCGGCGCCCGCCCCAAGCGTCGGATCCTGGCCGAACTCGCCGACGTGCTCGGGGAGAAGCCGGCCGTCACCGGGTAGCTTGCGGGAATGGCCGCCCACCGGATCACCCTCACCACCGACTACGGGCTTCTCGACGGCTTCGTCGCCGCGTGCCACGGCGTGATCGCCGGCCTCGCGCCCGCCGTACCGGTCGTGGACGTGACCCACCTCGTGCCGCCCGGCGACGTGCGCCGCGGTGCACTGGTCCTGGCCCGGACCGTGCCGTGGTTTCCGGCGGGCAGCGTGCACGTCGCGGTGGTCGACCCCGGCGTGGGCACCGCCCGGCGGGCCATCGTGCTGCGCGCGGGCGGCCACCTGCTGGTCGGGCCGGACAACGGCCTGCTTCCGTGGGCCGCGCACGCGCTGGGCGGGATCGAGGAGATCCGCGAGATCACCAATCCCGCGCTCACCCTGGCCGAGGTCTCCCGGACCTTCCACGGCCGGGACGTGTTCGCGCCGGTCGCCGCCCACCTCGCGCTCGGCACACCGCTCGCCGAGGTCGGCCCGCCCGCGGGCGACCCGGTCGAGCTGCCCGCCCCGGTGCCCGGCGAGGTGCTCGTGGTCGACCACTTCGGCAACGTGCAACTCGCGCACGCGGTCGCCGACTTCGCCGGCGCCGACCTGCTGCGGGTCGAGGTGGGCGACCGCGCGTACCGGGTTCCCCTGCGGAACACCTTCGGCGAGGTGCCCGCCGGGGAACTCGTCGGCTACCAGGACTCCGACGGTCTGCTGGCCGTCTCGGTCAACGGCGGCGACGCGGCCGAACTGTTGGGCGTACGGGCCGGCGACCGGGTCCGGGTCAGTCCTTCTTGTTGAAGTCCGGCTTCTGGTCGGACAACCAGATCTGGTCCAGCGAGACCTTGCACTTGTCGCCGGCGGCGCAGGTGAGCGCCACCTCGTTGGCCCCGTCGACCAGGGTCACGTTGTTCCAGGTGCCGGTGACGCTGTTCGGCGTGCCCCAGGACTTGAGGTTGGACTTCTTCTTCGAGTCGGTCCCGTTGACCAGGATCGACAGACTCTGGTTGTCGTCCTTGGCCCCGGCGTTGACGTAGCGCACCGCCAGGTAGTACGTGCCGGCCTTGGGTGCGGTCAGCTTCACCGTCACGGTCGAACCGGGCGCCTGCATGTCGACCATGCCGCTGCCGGTCGAGTTGGTCACCCCCGCCACCGCCACCGCGCCACCGCTGGGCGAGGCGTCCTCCGCCTCCTGCACCGCGAACTTGCCACCGGGAGCCGTCGAGGGCGCCGAGGACGGCGGCGCCGTCTGCGACGGGGCCGCGCTGGTCTGTCCCGCACCGGGCGTGGTCGGCGACGCCTTCTTGTCCTTGTCGTCGTCGCCGCGCATGAACATCACGCCCGCGATCACCGCGATCACGAGCACGATCGCCACACTCGCACCGATCACCGCGCCACGCCCGCCGCCACCGCTCCCGCCGCCGTGCGGCGGGGACTGCGGCGGTGGTTGTGCGCCACCGTGTTCGTGTTGTGCCGGGATCGCTGCCTGGGGCTGCGTATGCGCGGGGGGCTGTGCGTAATTCATCTGCCCGACCTGCACGTATTGCGGCATCATGCGATTGGCGGAAGAACCGTACGCACCGGTCGTCCCTGTCCCCTCGGCCGCTTCCTCACCCGGCGCCGGCCGATAGAGGTACCCGTACGGGTCTTCAGGTTCACCGTTGGTACCCGCCGTCATCGGGTAGTCCTCCCTACGTTCGCCAGGCCAATCTTTGTCAATACCAGGCATCACACTAACGGGCGACGGGCGGGGCAAGTGGCGTTGTCCGCGTGACGGGACTGTCACGAAAAGGCCCTACTGATGCGTATGGCGGCCGGGCGCACACCCGCCTGCGGCCCGTCCGCACGCCCGGCGCTCGACCCGAACCATCCATCCGTCGGGTGACCGAATTCACCCGGGACGCCCAATACGTCCGCCGCTGTGGAGCCGGCCCGCGCCGGGGCCGTTCACCGCCCGTCGGCCCCGCTCAGCCCGCCCGACGCTGGGCCCGGTCCCGGCGACGCTTGTTCGCGTACATGTGTTCGTCCGCGATCCGCAGCAGGTCCTCGGGCTCGGCGGCCTCCTCCGCCCAGCCGATCCCGAAGCTCGCGCCCTCCAGCGGCACCGCCAGACCCTCGGCCGGTATCGGCATGGACAGCGCGCGGCGCAGCCGCACCGCCATCTCCTCCGCCTCCTCCCGCCCTATCCCGTCGGCGAGCACGACGAACTCGTCGCCGCCCAGTCGGGCCACCGTGTCGCCCTCGCGCACCGCGGCGGTGAGCCGCTCGGCGACCGCCTTGAGCACCACGTCGCCGATGTGGTGGCCGAAGTTGTCGTTGATGTGCTTGAACCCGTCCAGGTCGCAGAACAGCAGCGCGACGCCCCGGCGTTCGGCGGCGGGCGGCTCGTCCACGACCACGACCGCACCCTCGGGGATGCTCAGGATCGCGCCGGCGGGCATCGCCCACTCGTCCGCGTACGGCTCGCGCACCTCGCCGACCGACCCGACCGACCCGACCGACCCGGCCGGGACCGGCGCGGTGCCGGGCAGCGGGGCGCCCGGGCCGAACCGCGCGGCCAGCCTGGCCCGCAGCTCCCGCCCGTTCGGCAGGCCGGTGAGCGGATCGTGGCTGGCCTCGTGCACGAGCGCCTGTTCGCGCTGCTTGCGGTCCTCGATGTCCTCCACGTGGGTCAACCCGAACCGCAGGTCGCCGAGCCCGTCGGCGACCTGCGAGGTGCGCAACGAGACCCACCGATACGTACCGTCGCTGCGTGCCAGACGCAGCTCGGTACAGCCCGCCACCGGGACCGTCCCGCCCAGGTGCCCGGCGAGCAGCGGCCGATCCTCCGGGTGTGCCAAGGCGCCGAGCCCGAGCCGCTTGAGCACCGGCGCCGGGTAGCCCAGCATCCGACACAGCGCGTCGTTGGCACGCAGCAGTTGGCCCTGTTCGTGCCCGCGCACCCCGGTCATCACCATGCCGCTGGGGGCGTACTCGAAGGCCTGTCGAAAACTCTCCTCGCTGGCCCGCAGCGCCAACTGCTCGCGCTCCAGCCGGGCCACCGCGCGCTGCATGTCGCTGCGCAGCCGCGCGTTGTCCACCGCGATCGCCGCCTGCGCGGCGAACATCCCCAGCACCTCGCGCCGCCAGGGGGCCGGCCGCAGCCCGTCCACCGGCAGGTCCACCGACAACACGCCGACCAGGTCGCCCTCGGGCGTGTGCAGCGGCGCGAGCAGCGCATCGCGCGGATGCCACGCCTCGGGGTGGTCGCCGATCGGCAGGTCGGGGATCCAACTCGGGACGTCCCCCACGTCGGCCAGCCCCGAGCGGTGCCCGAGGAAGCGCAGCGGTCCCCACGGCTCGGCGGCGGCCAGGATGCGATCCCAGCCCTCCCGCGAACCGATCTGGCCGGCCATCGCCTTGCGCAGCTCGTCGTTGCCGGCCACCGCCGCGACCTCCAGGTCGCCGTCGGCGCGGACGAGATTGACCGCAGCGACCCCGAACCCGAGGCCCGAAACCACGCCGTCGACGACGGCTTGGAGGGTGTCCTTGAGGTCGCGCGTGGCGTTCAGGTCGGCGACGACGCGGTTCAAAAGGCGCAAAGTCGCCAACCGGACGTGGGTCTCCGTCTCGGCTGTCATGGGTCTCCCCCAGGGGTCGACGCCGGTGTCTTCTGAACAGATATCGTCCGTTTACCAGAGAAACTGAATCACAGCGGGCTTCGTATTGGCGACGTTCCGTCATCGATCAGACTGTCACTGTGAGCCACCTCACGCTTCATACCGTATCGAGTCGGACCGCCGAGCCGCCCCGGAATCGCTCCCTCCGCCAGCATCCACCGGGCATCGTACGAGGCGGGGGCCCATTTTCGGGCACTAACCCCAGGGTTCGCCGAGTCGACCTGACGACCAATCAGATTCCGAACGGGTGCTTCGCTATGCGTCAGCGAGCTGAGGCACAGTCGATCCGGAGCAAGATCACGGGCGGCTCTTCCCAGTGGGCATACGAAGTCCCTACGGTACGTCCGTCAGGTTTCCGTACGATCTTGCGCGCACGTCGCGAAGGCCGGTACGACGAATACAACGGCGCGTCGAACGACGGGGGTGGGGCGATGACCGGTCTGGTCGTCGGGGAGGTCTTCGCGAACGCGGCCCGGGCCGTCCCGGACCGGCCCGCGGTCGTGCTCGGCGAGCGCGCGCTGACCTTCGCCGAACTGGACGCGGCGGCCGAACTCGGCCTGCGCCGGCTGCTCGCCCTGGGCCTCGCGGCCGGCGACCGGGTCGGCTGCGGCCCGATCTCCACCGGTGCGGGCATCGCGGCGGTCCCGCTGTTCGCCGCGCTCGCCCGGCTGGGCGCGGTGCTGGTGCCCGCCGACCCCGAACACCCCGACGCCTTTGCGCCCGCCCTGGTCCTGGCCACGGCCGAACAGGCCGACGCGCTGATCGCCGACCTCGACGACGAGGACCCCGAGGACCTGCCGGAGCCGCCGGACGTCGAACCGGCCGAGACCGACCCGTTCCTGATCGCGCCGGCCGGCCGACGCGGCGTGCTGCTGTCGCACCGGGTGCTGGTGCTGCGCTCGCACCCGGGCGCACTCGCCGAGCCGCGCGGGACACACGTGCTCGCGGCCGACCTGGCCGACGGCCGGTCCTGGACGCTCGCACTCGCCCAATGGCACGCCCGGGACACCCTGGTCCTGGTGCCCGGCGGCGATCCGACCGCCCTGCGCGCGGCGGTGCGCGAACACGCCGCGACCCGGCTCACCGCCACCCCCGCCGTGTGGCGTGCCCTGGCCGAGACCGAGGCCGAGCAGCCCGCCGCCGACGAGGTGCTGGACACGCTGCGCTACGCCGACACCGAGCCGACCGAGGCCGCCGTACTCGCGGACATCGCCCGGATCGCACCGAACGCGAGCGTGCGGGTCGTGCACGACACGCCCGAGACCGGCCCGCTCACCGCGCTGACCGGCCCGGAGGCGTTCGCCCACCCCGGCGCCTGCGGGATCCCCGGCCCGCTGCACTACGTCGCGCTCGACCCGGACGGCGAGATGTGCGTGCGCGGACCACTGCTGTTCGACGGCTACGCCGACGACCCGGCGGCCACGACCGAGGTGCTCGCCGAGGGCTGGTACCGCACCGGCGACCTGGCCGTGCTCGACGAGACCTCCGGCGTCCTGACCGTGACCGGCCGGGCGGCCGAGCTGATCCGGGTCGGCACCGGAACGGTGGGCCCGGGCGAGGTGGAGCGGGTCCTCAAGGCCCACCCGGACGTCCGCGACGTGGCGGTCATCGGCCTGCCGCACCCCACCGACGGCCACGTGCTCGGCGCCGTGGTGGTCGCCGAGGACCCCGCCCGGGTCCCGGGCCCCGGCGCCCTGCGCACCGCCTGCGCCGAGGCCGGCCTGGCCGAGCACAAGCGCCCGGTACGCGTCTTCTACGCCGACGAACTGCCCTCCGGAGCCGGCCGCCGCGAGGACCTGACCCGGGAGATCACCGCAGGCCGCTGACCGGGGCCGGCGGCGCCGCGTGGACCCGCCCGCCCCCGGGCGATCGCACGTGGGTGGCGAGGTCGATCCCGGACCCGGCGGCCGGGCCGCCTACCCTGGACCCGTGTCCCAGCCCCTGCCGCCGCCCGTCGACGAAGTCGCCTTCAGGGCCGCAATGTCCCGATTCGCCGCCGGCGTGGTGCTGCTCACCGCCGTCGAGGGCGACCCCGACGACGGCGGTCCCGTGGACGACGTGGGAATGACCGCGACCGCGTTCATGTCGGTGTCCCTGGACCCGCCGCTGGTGCTGATCAGCCTGCGCCGCGAGGCCCGGATGCGTGACGTGCTGGACGAGCAGCCGCTGTGGGCGGTGTCGCTGCTCTCGCAGAGCCAACGGCACATCGCCGGCCGCTTCGCGATCCCCGGCCGGATCAGCGACCGACTGATGTTCGCCGACATCCCGCACCGCCGCGGCCCGATCTCCGGCGCCGCGCTGGTCGGCGGCGCCCTGGCCACCCTGGAATGCCGCACCCACGAGGTGGTCGAGGCCGGCGACCACATCCTGTACGTCGGCACGGTGCTCGACGTGGAGCTGCCCAGCCCGGAGGGCCCGCCGCTGCTGCACTTTCGGGGCCGCTACCAGAGCCTGGGCTGAGCCCGGCGCGGCGGCCTCAGGGCCGCGGGCCGGGCCGCATCAGGCCGTCCGCAGTCACCGAGGCCACCAGGCGTCCGGCCCGGGTGAACACCCGGATCCGCCCGTGCATGCGCCCGTCGCCCGCGTACTCGCTCGCACATCGCAGCAGCAGCCACTCGTGCGCCGAGAACTCCTCGTGAAAGGTGATGTTCTGGGCCAGCGCCACCGACATCGACCGCCCGCCGCGCCGCTCGATCTCGGCGCGCGGATACGGCCGCAGCGCCACCGGACCCAGGAAGCCCTCGGTCGTCCAGGCCAGGATCGCCCGGGCCATGGTCGCGGTGTCCTCGACCCGCGCGCACCGCGTCCACAGGTCCAGCCGCGGCGGCCCGGCCAGTTCCGGGGCCAACGCGGCCGACCCGCCCGCCGTGCGCACCTCCCACGGCAACATCGGCACCGGCAACTCGGCGCACTCCTCGGGCCCCGGCACCTGCACCGGCAACGGGTCGGCGTGCCGGACCAGTTCGGGGCCGCGCACGCCGAGCGTCACGAACGCCCGGTAGTGCTCGTGCGCGCCCTGGCGAAAGCCGACCTGGAGCATGGCCGCCGACCGGCCCTGATGCAGCGTCTCGACCCGCACCTCGACCGGCTCGGCCGGATCGCCCGCCCGGGGGAACACGCCCTGGAGCGTGTGCACCGCCATGTGCGGAACCACCCGTTCGGCCGCCACCACCGTCTGCGCCAGCACCTGCGCGCCCAGCGTGCGCGGGATCGGGGTCACGATGTTGCGCGCCCGGAAGGTGACCACCGCGCCGGGCCCGCCCGGGTCCGCGGGCCCCACCGGAGCCAACTCCAGCGCATCCACCAGGTCGTCCGTCGCGATGCTCGGCCACATCGACACTCCACCAGCCATGCCCGCATGATCGCAGCCCGCCGGGGCGCGGGCGGCAGCGCCCCTGACGGATCGTCAGTTCCGGGTCGCGGTCAGCGTCGCGCACCCCTTCCGGTGAACTTCACGACCAGCGACACCAGGAACGCGGCCACCGCGATGCTGATGATCCACCGGAGCCAGTCGATTCCCCTGGTTTCCTCGACACCGAGCCCGGCGGCGATGCCGTAGCCGATCAGCGTGCCCGCGATGCCCACCGCCATCGTGGCCAGGAAGCCGATCTTCTGTTTGCCGGGGAGGAAGAGCCGCCCCAGCGCGCCGATGATGATGCCGGCGATGATCAAACCAACGAACGTCACGGGTTCCTCCAGCCGGCGGCAGTCGAACAAATCACCTCGACCCGGACTTTTCCGGGCAGGTGTCTCCTGTTCCCCACGATCACCACGCGTTAACGCGAACACACCCGAGCCACAAAGGCCTAAGGTGGTTGCGCCTGCCGGGTGGCCACGGTGCAAAATGGTCCGGTACACGCCCCGATAGCTCAGTTGGCCAGAGCACGCGCCTTGTAAGCGCGGGGTCGTCGGTTCGAACCCGACTCGGGGCTCACAGGGCCACCGGCCTGCGGAAACGCGGCCGGTGGCCCGTTTTCGTGGTGGGCACATCGGTGCCACAGCACGCGCCTGGCGGGAGGTTTGCCTGCCGGACACGGCCTAGCCTGCGATTTCGCCTACGGACGGCGGAGGATGTCCGGCGCCGGGCCGGTGGAGGCCCGGACGACCAGTTCCGGGCGGTAGATCAGTTCGGTCCGCGGTGCCCGGGCCCCGCCGATCTCGTCGAGCAGCGCTCGCACCGCCGCCGCACCCATCGCCTGTACCGCCTGGCGCACCGTGGTCAGCGGCGGATCGGTGAACGCCACCAGCGGCGAGTCGTCGTAGCCCACCACCGAGACGTCCTGCGGCACCCGCAGGCCGCGCTCGCGCGCCGCCCGCACGGCGCCGAGCGCCATCAGGTCGCTGCCGCACACGATGGCCGTCGCCCCCCGCTCCCACAGTGCGCCGGCCGCCGCCTGCCCACCCTCGACCGAGAACAGCGACCGCTCGATCCAGCCGTCCGCGTCCTCGACCCCGAACCGCTCGGCGAGCCCGCGCCGAAAGCCGGCGATCTTGCGCGCGGTGGGCACGTACCGCTCCGGTCCGACCGCGAGCCCGATCGCGGTGTGCCGCAGCGAGGCCAGGTGCCCTATCGCCAACTCCACCGCGACCGCCTCGTCGCTGGAGATGAACGGCGCGTCCACGCCCGGCGCGAAGCCGTTGACGAACACCATCGGCAGGCCGCGCTCGACCAGGCGCAGATAGCGGGACAGGTCCGCGCCCGAGTCCGAGTGCAGTCCGGAGACGAACACGATCCCGGACACCCCGCGCTCCAGGAGCAGTTCGGTGTAGTCGTCCTCGGTGACCCCGCCCGGGGTCTGGGTGCACAACACCGGCGTGTACCCGTGGTGCGCCAACGCCCGCTCGATGACCTGCGCGAACGCCGGGAAGATCGGGTTGTCCAACTCCGGGAGCATCAACCCGACCAGGCCCGCACTGCGGCGTCGAAGCCGGGCGGGCCGTTCGTATCCGAGCACGTCGAGAGCGGTCAGGACGGCCCGCCGAGTGTCGTCCGCGACTCCGGGTTTGCTGTTGAGCACCCGGCTCACGGTCGCCTCGCTGACCCCTGCCTGCGTTGCGATGTCCGCCAGCCGAGCCTTCATGCCCCGCAGCCTAGTGAGACTTTCAGCAGGATTTCGCAGGGCTTTGCGGGGCACGCAAAACATTTCCGGCGATCCCGACTGCTGACAGATGCCGTGCGCCCGGGTACGGTGATCGCAGTCCATCAAGAATGGACTAGACCACTTGCCCAGCGCGACACACGGGCAATCTGCACCGGGTACTTCACCCTCCACTCGGATCGTCCGGCACGTTCCTGCCGGTGGAAGGACACATCACCATGGCCACGGTCAGCTACAAGCAGGCGACCTGTACCTACAAGGGCGCCGAGCGCCCGTCCGTCAACGCGCTGGACCTGGAGATCGCGGACGGCGAGTTCCTGGTTCTGGTCGGTCCCTCCGGCTGCGGAAAGTCCACCTCCCTGCGCATGCTCGCGGGTCTCGAGGAGGTCACCGGCGGCTCGATCCACATCGGCGACCGCGAGGTCACCAACCTGGAGCCCAAGGACCGCGACATCGCGATGGTGTTCCAGAACTACGCGCTGTACCCGCACATGACGGTCGCCGAGAACATGGGCTTCGCGCTCAAGATCGCCGGCATCGACAAGAAGCAGATCCGCGCGAAGGTCGAAGAGGCCGCGAAGATCCTCGACCTCACCGAGTACCTGGACCGCAAGCCGAAGGCGCTCTCCGGCGGTCAGCGTCAGCGCGTCGCGATGGGCCGCGCGATCGTCCGCGAGCCGCAGGTCTTCCTGATGGACGAGCCGCTGTCCAACCTGGACGCCAAGCTCCGCGTGCAGACCCGTACCCAGATCGCCGGCCTGCAGCGCCGCCTGGGCATCACCACCGTGTACGTCACGCACGACCAGGTCGAGGCGATGACCATGGGCGACCGCGTCGCGGTGCTCAAGGACGGTCTCCTCCAGCAGGTCGACACCCCGCGCAATATGTACGACCGCCCGGCCAACGTGTTCGTGGCCGGCTTCATCGGCTCGCCCGCGATGAACCTGATCGAGGTCGACCTCGCCGAGGACGGCATCCGCTTCGGCGACGCGGTCGTACCGGTCTCCCGCGAGGCCCGCGAGGCGGCCGTCGCCGAGGGCGCGAAGAAGGTCACCCTGGGCGTGCGCCCCGAGCACCTGAAGATCAACTCGGCCGAGGGCCTGTCCAAGGACAGCAAGGGCCTCGCGGTCTCGGTGGACGTGGTCGAGGAACTCGGCTCGGACGCCTTCGTCTACGGCTCGGTCACCATCGACGGCGAGACCAAGCCCCTGGTCGTCCGCGTGCCCGGCCGTGACGTGCCGGAGAAGGGCGGCGTCCTGCACGTGGTCCCGACCGGCGGCGAGACGCACCTGTTCTCGACGAAGACCGGCGAGCGCCTGCACGACTGATCGGATCGTCGGGCGACTTGGTCGCGGGTCCGCGCGGGGCGCGCGAGGTGCGCGTCTCGCGCGGGTGCGCGGGGCGCGCGCCACGAACACGGGCCGACCGGAGTCGCGGGCGCGACCGGCCCGGGCGGCCGGAGTCGTGGGCGCAACGTTGCTTCTTGTCGGGCGACTTCGCCGCCGGCTCGCGAGGCGCCGCTTTTTCTCTCCCCGCTTCGCTCCTCCGAGAAAAAGCGGTCCCTCGCTCGTGACTTCGTAGCCCTCCGCTTTGGGCTCGCCTCGATCCCGTGCGGTCGGCGCTGGTGGCGTTGGATCGGTTTCGGGGTGGGAGCGGGCAGACTCGGGGGATGGAGCGGATGACCGAGACCCAATGGCGGGCCTTCTTGTTGGCCGGGCCGCGCACCGGGAAGCTGGCCACCGTACGTGTCGACGGCCGACCGCACGTGGCGCCGATCTGGTTCGATCTCGACGATCGGGGCGACACCGTCGAACTCGTCTTCACCACGTTCGCGTCCTCGGTCAAGGGTCGTAACCTCGCCAACGACCCGCGGGTGAGCCTGTGTGTGGACGACGACCGGCCGCCGTATGCGTACGTCGTGGTCGAGGGTGAGGCTCGGATCTCGGCGGACCCGGCCGACCTGCGGATCTGGCCGAGTCGCATCGCCGCGCGGTACATGGGCGCGGACAAGGTGGTCGACCGGGAGCCGGTCGACGGCGAACAGGTCGTCCATGTGCACATCCACCACGTGGTCGCGGACCGGAACATCACCGGCTGACCACGACCGGACAGGACACCGCGCCGGGGCCCGCACACGATGCGGGCCCCGGCGCGGTGTCGTGCCTTCGGGGGTCAGCCGAGCAGGCCGCCCAGCGGTTTGCCGGCGGCGGGGGCGCCCACGCCGGAGGAGCCCGCGGTCGAACCCGTGGAGCCGGCCGACCCGGCGGACGACGTCGAGGGCCGGGCCGACTTCTTCTCCGTACCGGCCTCGGGGGAAGCCGACTTGGCCGTGCCCGTGCCGGCCCTGGTGGTGGGCGGCGGGGTGTTCGTCGCGCGCGGCGTGTTCTGCGGCTGTGCGTTCTCCCGGCCGCCCGGCGCGGGCGCCGCCGAGGGCTCGGTCACCGGCGGCCGCGGTTGGGTCGCCACCGCGGCGCCGGGCTGCCCGGTCGCGGGAGCGGCCGGGGCGATGGAGGCGGCAGGTCCCTCTCGGTCGCCGACGCGGCCGGTGTCCGACTCGTCGAGGTGCCGGTGCCCGCCGCCGAGCAACGAGCCGGCGAGCAGCGTCGCGCCGACCCCCGCGCAGGCGAGCATCGAGCCGTAGCCGAGCTTGCGCCGCCGCGCCCGCACGGGAGTGATGATCGGGCCGCGCCAGGTGCGCAGCGACAACCACGCGTCCGCCGAGTACATCGGCGCTCCCGCCAGCGCCAGCGGGCTGAACGCGGCCAGAAAGACCACGTAGGGCGCGTGATAGGGCGAGGAGCCGGTGCCCACCGCGATCAGCACGCCCAGCGACAGGAGCATGCCGAGCAGGCCCGCGAGCCGGGTCCACAACCCCAGCATGACCGCGAAGCCGACCACCACCTGCCCGAACGCGAACAGCAGGCCGGCCGCGATCGCGTGGTCGGCGGCCAGGTCCATCACCGACGGCGACAGGCTGCCCTCGCGCAGCACTCCGATCCGATGCCCGAACGAGTCGGTCGAGCTCGGGTCCAGGAAGCCCGGTGCGTAGAGCTTGCGCAGCCCCTCGACGAGGAACGCCCCGCCCAGGAACAGTCGCAGCGGCAACAGCACCGTGCCGCCCTGGAGGGTCGCCCGGCGCGCGTGCGCGGGCACCGGCGTCGCGGTGCCGTCCCGCTCACGCCCGGCGCCCGGCTCGCGACGCGCCGGCGGCACCCGCCGCCGGGGTGCGTCGTCCCGGATCACCGGCAGCCGTGTGGTGGCGTCGTCCGCCGCTCCACTCGCTCCGGGCGCGGGCTTGCCGGCGCCGCCGGTCCGGGGACCGCCGATCACCACCCGCAAGGTCTTCGTGGGAGTGGCGAGCGACGCCGGATCGCCGGGGTCGCGCACCGCCGAGGGCGAGGGCAACAGCCCGACAGCACCGCCGAAGCTGCCTTCCGTTCTGGTGTCCACGCATCAATAACCGCGCGAGGTCCCCCGAGGATGCGGCCCTTCGCGTATTACCCGATGCGGGCACATACCGCCCCCGTGCAGCGCTACACTGCGCGCCGCCTGGCCACCTCGTAGAGCACGATGCTCGCCGCGACACCGGCGTTGAGCGACTCGTTGCCGCCCGCCATCGGGATCCGCACGGTGATGTCGCAGGTCTCCTGGACCAGCCGGCCCAGGCCCTTGCCCTCGGAACCGACGACCACCACGATCGGGTCGGTCGCCGCGGCCAGCTCCTCCAGCGAGATGTCCCCGTCGGCGGCGAGGCCGACCACGGTCAGGCCCGCCTTCTTGTACGCCTCCAGGGCGCGGGTCAGGTTGGCCGCCCGGGCCACCGGCACCCGGGTGGCGGCCCCCGCCGAGGACTTCCAGGCGCCCGCGGTCATCCCGGCCGCCCGCCGCTCCGGCACGACCACGCCGTGGCCGCCGAAGGCCGCCGCGGAGCGGATCACCGCACCGAGGTTGCGCGGATCGGTGACGCTGTCGAGCGCGACGATGATCGGCGTCTCGCCGCGGTCGTGCGCCTCGACCACCAGGTCGTCCGGGTGCGCGTACTCGTACGGCGGCATCTGGAGCACCAGACCCTGATGGATCGCGCCGTCGGTCATCCGGTCCAGCTCGGGACGCGGGATCTCCATCAGCGGGATGCCCCGGACGTTGGCGATCTTCATCGCCTCGCGCACCCGGTCGTCGCTGTCGATGTACTGCGCGATGAACAGCGACGTGGCCGGTGCGTCGGCGCGCAGCACCTCGAGCACCGAGTTGCGGCCCGCGACCAGCTCGTTCGAGCTCTTGCCGCCGCGTCCGGGACGACCGCCGGGGGCCCGGCGGGCGGCCGGCGCCGCGGCCTTGCGCTTGGCGGCGGCGTTGGCGGCGCGCTGCTTGGCGTGCCCCTTGCGCATCTCCGCGGGCGGCGTCGGTCCCTTGCCCTTGAGCGCCCGGCGGCTGTGCCCACCAGTACCGACCGAGGGCCCCTTCTTGCTTCCCTCGTTGCGCTTGTTACGGCGCTCCGTGTTGCCGGCCATGACGGGTACATCCCTTCGTTGCGATCCCCGGCCGCTCCGGAGGGCGACCGCCACTACAACCGTACGGCCGGCCCGCCACCTCGTGGCGATCCGGCCGTACGGCACGTTCTCGTCGGGCCCGGCGGGCCCTTGTCGGCTCAGTCCCGGTGCAGCGTCCACCGGGGGCCGTCGGGGGTGTCCTCGACCACGACCCCGGCAGCCGTGAGGCTGTCCCGGACCGCGTCCGCCGCGGCGTAGTCCTTGCGGGCCCGCGCGGCCTCGCGCTGCTGGAGCGCGAGCTTGACCAGGTGGTCGACCACCCCGCGCAGCTCGTCCGAACGACCGGCCGAGGCGCCCGCCGTCCACTGCTCCGACAGCGGGTCCATGCCGAGCACGCCCAGCATCGCCCGGATGTCCGCCGCATGCCGCACGACGGCGTCCTTGTCGCCCGCCGCCAGTGCGGTGTTGCCGTCGCGCACGGTGTTGTGCACGATCGCCATCGCCTGCGGCACGCCCAGGTCGTCGTCCATCGCCGCCGCGAACACCGCCGGCACCTGCGCCGCCGGTTCGATCACCCCGGTCTGCTCGCCCGCGCGCTCGAGGAAACCCTCGATCCGCCCGAACGAGACCTCGGCCTCGCGCAGGGCCTCCTCGCTGTACTCGATCATCGACCGGTAGTGCGGGGTGGCCAGGTAGTACCGCAGGACCAGCGGCGACCAGCGCTTGAGCATCTCCGTCACGAGCACGGAGTTGCCGAGCGACTTGCTCATCTTCTCACCGCTGAGGGTGACCCATGCGTTGTGCATCCAGTAGTTGGCGAACGGGTCGCCCGCCGCCTTGGACTGGGCGATCTCGTTCTCGTGGTGCGGGAACACCAGGTCGAGCCCGCCGCCGTGGATGTCGAACGCGGGCCCCAGGTACTTGTGCGCCATCGCGGAGCACTCCAGGTGCCAGCCCGGACGACCCTGCCCCCACGGGGTCTCCCACGAGGGCTCGCCGGGCTTGGCCGACTTCCACAGCGCGAAGTCGCGCCGATCCCGCTTGCCGGCCGCCCCCGCGCCCGCGTCCTCCGCCTCGCGCATCGCGTCCGGCTTCTGACCCGAAAGCGCGCCGTAGGCGGGGAACGAGGACACGTCGAAGTACACGTCGCCGCCGGACGGGTAGGCGTGCCCCGTGGCGATCAGCCGCTCCATCATCGCGATCATCTCGGGGATGTGCCCGGTCGCCCGCGGCTCCACCGTCGAGGGCAGGCAGCCGAGCGCGGTGTAGGCGTCCGCGAAGGCACGCTCGTTGGTCTGGGCGAGCTGCCAGTGCGGAATCTCCTGCATGCACGACTTCGCGATGATCTTGTCGTCGATGTCGGTGACGTTGCGGCAGAACACGACGTTGTTGCCGCGGTGGGCGAACCACCGGCGCAGCACGTCGAAGTTCAGCCCCGATCGGATGTGCCCGATGTGCGGCGGTGCCTGCACGGTGGCACCACACAAGTAGATCGAGACCTGTCCCTCGACAAGCGGCACGAAGTCCCGGACCGTGCGGGTGCTGGTGTCGTACAGGCGCATGCTCACACGCGCAAGCTTAGAGTGTCGGGGCGGCGCGGCGTTCCCCGTTATCCCTCGGTTCGAACAACGATCGTCACCGGTGGACTCCGGTCGCCACCACCAGCGCGGTGGCGATCGCGGCCACTCCCTCGGCCCGCCCGGTCAGCCCGAGCCCGTCGGTGGTGGTGCCCGACACCGACACCGGCGCACCGACCGCGGCCGACAGCGCGGCCTCGGCCTCGGCCCGGCGCCGGCCCACCTTCGGCCGCACCCCGATCACCTGGACCGCGACGTTGCCGATCTCGAATCCGGCGGCCCGCACCAGTCGCGCCGCCTCGGTCAACAGCGTCACCCCGGACGCTCCCGACCACTGTGGCCGCGAGGTGCCGAAGTGTGCGCCCAAGTCGCCGATCCCGGCCGCCGAGAACAACGCGTCGCACGCGGCGTGCGCGACCACGTCGGCGTCCGAGTGTCCGGCCAGCCCGGTCTCCCCGGGCCAGTGCAGACCGGCCACCCACAACTCTCGGCCCTCTTCGAAGGCGTGCACGTCCACCCCGATGCCGGTGCGGGGCAGCCCGACCGGGGTGGTGTGTTCACCGGACAACGTCGATCTCCGTACCCTCCGCGCCGATCGCCGGCCCGTCCGCCGCCTCCGCGCGGCGCGCCAACAGCGCGCCGGCGAGCAGCAGGTCGAACGGGCGGGTCACCTTGAACGCCTCTTCCGAACCGGGCACCACCACGACCGTGCCGCCGAGGCGTTCGACCATGCCCGCGTCGTCGGTGGCACCTTCCCCGCCGAATCCGCCTGCCTCGGCGTGCGCGCGCGCCAACACGGCCCGCCGAAAGCCCTGCGGGGTCTGTACGGCACGCAGCAGCAACCGGTCGACCGTGCGCACCACCGTCTCCGCACCGTCGACCGAGGAAACCTCTTTGACCGTGTCCACCACGGGCATGGCGGGCACCACCGCGTCGGCCCCGTCGGCGACGGCGGCGATCACCGCCTCCACCACCCGGGCCGGCACGAACGGCCGCGCAGCGTCGTGCACGAGCACGACGTCGTGCTCGGGCGACACGGCAGCCAGCGCCAATCGCACCGATTCCTGGCGTGTCGCACCGCCTGCGACCACCCTTACGGGTGATTCCGCAGGCAAATGCGCACGCAAAAGTTCCCGGACACCGGCGACACCGTCCGGCGGAGCGGCGACCACGACCGCGGTTACCCCGCGGGCGGCCAACAGCGACCGGACGGCGTGCACCAGCATCGGGATGTCCCCAAGCTCACGCAACGCCTTGGGCGCACCGGGACCGAGCCGTTCACCACGCCCTGCAGCGGGCACAAGGACCGCAGCGTTCAACTAAGTCCCCTCAAACCACCCGGGCGCCGACGCCATGTGGCGTCGACACCGCACCGGCGGATCCGTCCGTCATCGACGGGCGGATCCTACGGCTCAGGAAGCCAGAACCTCGTCGAGGATGGCCTCGGCCTTGTCCTCGTTCGTGTTCTCGGCAAGCGCCAACTCGCTCACCAAGATCTGCCGAGCCTTTGCCAGCATGCGCTTTTCGCCTGCCGACAGGCCGCGGTCACGCTCGCGGCGCCATAGATCGCGCACGACCTCCGCGACCTTGATAACGTCACCGGAAGCGAGCTTTTCCAAGTTCGCCTTGTAACGTCGTGACCAGTTCGTCGGTTCCTCGGTGTGCGGAGCGCGCAGCACCTCGAAGACGCGGTCGAGCCCTTCCTGGCCCACCACGTCCCGAACACCGACGAACTCCGCGTTGTCCGCAGGCACGCGGACGGTCAAATCACCCTGGGCGACCTTCAACACCAGATAGGTCTTGTCCACACCCTTGATCGTGCGCTGCTCGATCGCCTCGATCAGCGCGGCCCCGTGATGGGGGTAGACCACGGTGTCGCCAACCTTGAACGTCATGTGACAGGTACCCCTTCCGTGGCTTTCTAGGGTAACACGGGACACGTCCCTACTGAATGACGTTTGCGCAGGTCAGAGCCTTAGTCGGGGCTTGACAACGGGCCTGTGGCCGTGCTGGGACAGGGAACCCCACACCCGCAGGACTCGAACAAAACCGACAAACAGCCCCTCCCGGTCGTGAGTCGGTCGCTCTCGCGCGACCCATATGTCACACGGGCCCCACCGGTGTCGGCCCCGTGTTCGAGATCATCGAACGGGATCGACCCGGTCGCAGCCGGGGCGTCGGGGCGGTGAGCCGCGTACAAGTCGTCCGCCCGGGCTGAGTACGCTGTCCCCGGTCGTCCTGACCGGTCCTCGATCCAAGATCTTCAAGGAGATGCCGCCGCCGTGAGCCGCAGCCTTCGACGCGGCGCCCTCGCCGCCACCGTCGCCGTCGTCCTTCCCCTGGCCGCGGGCTGCGCCAGTGGCAAGGACGCCGAGACCAACGAGATCAAGCCCGACACCGCCAATACGGCGTTCGGCTCGCTCAAGATCCAGAACGTGCAGTTGGTGACGAGCGACCCGGGCAAGAACCTGGTCGCGCTCGGTGGTGCGCTGTTCAACGAGGGCACCAAGCCCGAGACGATCACCAAGGTGACGGTCGACGGCGCGGGTCAGGCCCTGGGCGGTCCGCTGACCATCCCGGCCGGCGGCGCCGTGTACATGGTCGACCCGCCCAAGGAGGTGGCCGCGAACAGCCCGCTGGGCAAGGCCTACCTCGGCCCGCTGGTCTTCCCGGACGCCGCCAAGGTGGAGGCCGGCTCGTTCCGTCGGGTGACGTTCGTGTTCGGCACCGCCGGCGAGACCTCGCTGGACGTGTCGGTGCACTCGCCCACGAGCTACTACGCGCAGCTCAAGCCGACCCCGGCGTTCACCCCGCCGCCGCCGGCCCCGCCCGCCCCGCCGACCCAGACGGCGCCCGCCACGGGGGCTCCCGTCAACAGCACGGGCAGCGCCACGGCGCCCGCGACGGGCAACACCGGTGCGACCGGCACCCCGCGCAACAGCTCGTCGGCCCCGGCCGGCGGCTGATCGCACCCGGCACCCGCACGACGGGTACATACGACGGCGCCCGCGCCGCCCCCGGTGAACGGTGGGCGGCGCGGGCGCCGTCGTAGGGAAGGGGTGCCCCCGGCCCGGTCAGGGCTCGAACTTGTACCCGAGACCGCGCACCGTGACCAGGTAGCGCGGGGCGCCCGGGTCCGGCTCGATCTTGGCGCGCAGCCGCTTCACGTGCACGTCGAGCGTCTTGGTGTCGCCGACGTAGCCGACGCCCCACACCCGGTCGATCAGCTGCATCCGGGTCAGCACCCGGCCGGCATTGCGCAGCAGCACTTCGAGCAGGTCGAACTCCTTGAGCGGGAGGTCGATCCGCCGACCCTCCACGGTGACCCGGTGTGCCTCCACGTCGAGCCGCACCGGCCCGGCCTCGATCGCCCGGGGCTCGTCGGTGGGTTCGCCGCCCTGGCGCCGCAGCACGGCGCGGATCCGGGCGATCAGCTCACGCGTGGAATAGGGCTTGGTGACGTAGTCGTCGGCGCCGATCTCCAGACCGACGACCTTGTCCACCTCGCTGTCCTTGGCCGTCACCATGATGACCGGCACGTTGGACTTGGCCCTGAGCCCGCGGAACACCTCCGTGCCGGGCAGCCCGGGCAGCATCAGGTCGAGCAGCACCAGGTCGGCGCCGCCCTGGTCGAACAGCTCCAAGGCCTCGGGACCGGTGGCGGCGACGGCCACCTCGAAGCCTTCCTTGCGAAGCATGTACGACAGCGCGTCGCTGAAGGACTCTTCATCTTCGACGACGAGCACACGGGTCATCGTGAAGCCTCCATGGATGGGGTCGACGATGTCATCGACATCGATTGAGAGGTACTGGACTTGAAAGGCAGCACCAGGGTGAAGGTGGATCCCACACCCTCCAGGCTGCGCACGGTTACCTCTCCCCCGTGGCCCGCCGCGATGTGCTTGACGATGGACAGACCCAAGCCGGTACCGCCGGTGGCCCGCGAACGGGCCGGATCGACGCGGTAGAACCGCTCGAAAATGCGATCCAGGTCGCGCTGGGGAATGCCCAGCCCCTGGTCGGAAACGGTGATGACGGCCATGCGTGCCTCGGCTCTGACCTCGATGTCGACCCTCGTCCGTGCGGGACTGTAATTGACCGCGTTCTCGACGAGGTTGCCCAGTGCCATCACCAGTTGATTGTGGTCCCCCGGCACGATCAGCTCGCGATCCCCGCCGATCGCCAGCGTGATCTGCTTGGATTCGGCGGCCTGGCGGCAGCGGTCGGCGGCCTCGGCCACCAACTCGTCCAGCGGCACCGGGCCCACGTGATGCAGCGGATGGTCGTTCTGCACCCGGGACAGGTCGATCAGCTCCTGCACCAGATTGGTCAGCCGGGCCGACTCGATCTGCATGCGCCCCGCGAAGCGGATGATCGCCTCGGGGTCGTCGCTGGCGTCCATGACCGCCTCGGCCAGCAACGACAGCGCACCGACCGGGGTCTTGAGCTCGTGGCTCACGTTGGCCACGAAGTCGCGACGCACCGCGTCCACCCGGCGGGCCTCGGTACGGTCCTCGACCAGCAGCAGCACCAGCCGCGAGCCCAGCGGCGCGACCCGGGCGGACACCTCGAACTCGTGCGCCTCGCCGTCGGCGCGGGCCAACAGCAGGTCCCGCTGCCTTATCTCGCCGTCGCGTCTGGTCTCCTTCGCCATCGCGAGCAGATCGTCGGGCACCAGTTGGTCACCGCGGACCAGGCCGAATTTGTAGGCGGCCGAACTCGCCTTCACGACGGTGTCGAACTCGTCCAGGACCACCGCCGAGGAGCGCAGCACGGACAACACCGTGGCCACTCCGGGCGGCAGCGACGGGCCCGTGGCGGGCGCCACGGCCGTGCCTCTGCCCTGGGCGCGCTCACTCCAGCGGAAGGCCAGGGTGCCGGCCACACCCACGGCCAATCCGGATACAGCGGCCAAAGCGGCAGCAGCAACGTTCACGTCCACATGTTCCAGGGTAGAGCTGCTCCGAACGGGTGAAACCGTCCAGAGGGTCCCTCGTGCAGATCTTCATGTGTCGTTCATCCGTGCGCCACGCCTGTCACCGGTGATCGTTCGGAGGTCGTCATGTCCGACCCGCAGACCCCGCCCCAGCCGCAGGCCCCCACGCCGGGCTGCAACTGCCCGGCAAGCTGCGGCTGTGGATGTAAGTCCGGTTCCGCATGCAATTGTGGGGGCAGTTGCGGTCGCTGAACCGGCGCTCGGGCCCACAGCCCGGCGCGTGCGGGGCGCCCGACCCCTTCCGTGACAGGTGGGCGCCCCGCGCGAAGCCGATCGAATGTTCACCCGATGTTCGGATCTACTTGCGACCCTGGTTCTTGACCGCCTCGATCGCGGCCGCGGCGGCCTCGGGGTCGAGGTAGCGCCCGCCCGGGGTGAGCGGACGCAGGTTCGCGTCCAGCTCGTACAGCAGCGGGATGCCGGTGGGGATGTTCAGGCCCGCGATGTCGGCGTCCGAGATCTTGTCCAGGTGCTTGACCAGCGCGCGCAGCGAGTTGCCGTGCGCGGCGACCAGCACGGTGTCGCCGCCGAGCAGGTCCGGCACGATCGCGTCGTACCAGTACGGGAGCATGCGCTCGACGACGTCCTTGAGGCACTCGGTGCGCGGTCGGATCTCCTCCGGCAGCGACGCGTACCGGCGGTCGGCGAACTGCGAGTACTCGTCGTCGTCCGCGAGCGGCGGCGGCGGCGTGTCGTAGGAGCGGCGCCAGAGCATGAACTGCTCCTCGCCGAACTCCTCCAGGGTCTGCTTCTTGTCCTTGCCCTGGAGCGCGCCGTAGTGCCGCTCGTTGAGCCGCCACGAGCGACGCACGGGCAGCCAGTTCAGGTCGGCCACGTCCAGTGCGAGCTGGGCGGTGCGGATCGCGCGGCGCTGGAGCGAGGTGTGCAGGACGTCCGGCAGCACGCCCGCGTCGAGCAGCAGCTGCCCGCCGCGCGCGGCCTCCTTCTCACCCTTTTCGGTCAGGTCGACATCGACCCAGCCGGTGAAAAGTCCGGCTTCGTTCCACTTGCTTTCGCCATGCCGCAGAAGGATCAGTTTGTAGAGAGCATCAGCCATGCCCAGGAGCCTAATCCAGGCGATCGAGCCGCCGGCACGGCGTCTATTCGCGGTTCTCCGGTGCGGCGAACCGGGCGAAGGCTTCCAGGTTCTTCAGGGATTCGCCGCGTTCGACCCGCCAGTCCCATTCGCGCCGGATCGAGGTCGCGAAGCCGATCTCCAGGAGGGTGTTGAAGCTGTCGTCGGCGGCCTGGAGCACGACGCCCAGGATCCGGTCCACCTCGTCGACGCTCACCGCGGCCAGCGGCAGCCGGCCGTTGAGGTAGACGTCGCCGAGCTTGTCGACGGCGAAGGCCACGCCGTACATCCGCACGTTGCGCTCCAGGAGCCAGCGGTAAAAGGCCGCGTGGTTCTCGTCCGCGTGCCGGATCACGAACGCGCTCACGGCCAGGGTGTGCGCGCCCACCGTGAGCGAGACCGCCGTCTTGAGCTTGCGGGTGCCCGGCAACACCGCGACGAACGTGCTCGGCGCGGACTGCTCCCATTCGATGCCGGCGTCCTTCAGGGCCGCGCGGACGATCTCCGCGGCCCGGTCCTGTTCGGCTCCCACGACCCACCCCATTCGTCTCGACGCCTCGACGCTACTGCCCGCCCACGACCCGCCCACGCGGGGCGGCGCTGCGGGCCAGCGTGTCGGCGTAGACCTCGGCCATCGAGGCCGCCGCCGAGGACCACCCGAAGGCCGCCGCGTGTCGGACCGCGCCGCCGGAGTAGTCCTGGCGCAGTCGGGGGGCGCGGATCAGGTCGCGCAGGGCCAGGCCGTAGTCCACCGGATTGTGGCCGCGCACCAGGGTGCCGGAGACGCCGTCGCGCACGGCGGTGGGCAGGCCGCCGACCGCGGCCGCGACCACGGGGGTCCCGCAGGCCTGGGCCTCGATGGCGACCAGGCCGAAGGACTCGTTGTAGGAGGGCACCACCGCGACGGTGGCCGCGCGGTACCAGTCGGCCAACACGTCCTGACGAACCGGTCGCTGGAACCGGACCACGTCGTGGATGCCCAGCGTCGCGGCCAGCTTGTGCAGGTGCTCGGGCGCCGCCATGCCGTTGCCGCTGGGCCCGCCGACCACCGCGACCACCAGCGAGTCGCGCAGCGCGGGATCCGCCTGCAGCAGGTGGGCGATCGCGTAAAGGAGCACATCGGGGGCCTTGAGCGGCTGGATGCGACCGGCGAACAGGATCACCGTGGCGTCCACCGGCACCCCCAGCCGGCGGCGCGCGTCGGCCATGTCGCCGGGACAGAACGTCTCCAGGTCCACGCCGGGGTTGACCACCGCGACCTGCTCGGGCGCCGCGTCGTAGAGGTCGATCAGTTGATCGGCCTCCTCGATCGTGTTGGCCACCAGCCGGTCGGCCGCCTCGACCACCTGGGACTCGCCGATCACCCTGGCCCGGGGCTCGGGGGCGTCGCCGCCGGCCAGCGAGGCGTTCTTGACCTTGGCCATCGTGTGCATGGTGTGCACGAGCGGCACGCCCCAGCGTTCCTTGGCCAGCCAGCCGACCTGGCCGGAGAGCCAGTAGTGCGAGTGCACGAGGTCGTAGTGCCCGGGATCGCGCATCGCCTCGGTGCGCAGCACCCCGGAGGTGAACGCGCACAGCTGGGCCGGCAGGTCCTCCTTGGACAGGCCCTCGTACGGCCCGGCGGTGACGTGCCGGACCAGGACGCCCGGTGCCATCTCGACCACCGGCGGCAGGTCGCTGCCGGTGGCGCGGGTGAATATCTCCACCTCGATGCCGAGCGCGGCCAGCCGCTTGCTCAGTTCGACGATGTAGACGTTCATGCCCCCGGCATCGCCGGTGCCGGGTTGGTGCAGCGGGGAGGTGTGAACGCTCAGCGTCGCGATTCGACGAGGTGCCCCCCGGCGCGCTCCCAATGTGATCGCGCGCTGGACGTGGTGGCTCACTCGTTGACCTCCCAGGCCGGCCCCGTGTCATGTTGTCCGGTGTACAGAGCTACCACGTGTACACAGAGCTACTAGTTGTACAGAGCTACTACCGATCGTGGACCGCCCGTCCATGGTTCGCGGCCCAATTCAAGAACCAACCCATCGTGAGGGGAGGGGATTCCCCGGCGGAGTGTGATCCGGACCGCTCGCGGGGGCGCACGGAGGTGTTCCCCTACCCTGCGAGCATGGGTACGCGCGGCATGTCGGGAATCGGCACCCCGGGAGCGGGACCGCGGACCGCAGCCCGGACGCGGCCCAGCGGGGTGATCACCCGGGGCACCACCAATGCGAACCGGCTGCGCCGGGTGGACCGCTGGTTGACCGGGGTGCACGGGTCGCTGCTGCGCGGCGCGGTGGATCCGCTGGTGGTCGACGTCGGCTACGGCGCCTCGCCGGTGACCACGCTCGAGTTGCTCCGCCGGCTGCGTACGGTGCGCGCCGACGTCGAGGTGATCGGGTTCGAGATCGATCCGGAGCGGGTGGCCGCAGCGCTCCCCCACGCCCGGGACGGGCTGAGCTTCGCCCGCGGCGGCTTCGAGGTGCCGCTGCCGGCCGGCCGTTCGGCGACCGCGATCCGGGCGTTCAACGTGCTCCGGCAGTACGACGAGGACGCGGTGCCGGCGGCCTGGAGCCGGATGTGTGCCCGGTTGGCCCCGGAGGGGGTGCTCGTCGAGGGCACGTGCGACGAATTGGGCCGGCGCGCGGTCTGGCTGGGCATCGGGGCGGACGCGCGCCCGCGCACGGTCACCTTCGCCACCCGGTTGGCCGGCTTCGGGCGTCCGTCCGAGTTGGCCGAGCGGCTGCCCAAGGCGTTGATCCACCGCAACGTGCCGGGCGAGCCGGTGCACGCGTTCCTGGCCGCGTTCGACCGGGCCTGGGATCTGCACGCGCCGCTGGCCGCGTTCGGCGCCCGGCAGCGCTGGCTCGCGGCGACCGAGACGCTGGCCCGGGACTGGCCGGTGTGCGACGGGCCGGCGCGTCGGCGGCAGGGCGAGGTGACCGTGGCGTGGTCGGCGGTGGCGCCGCGGGGCACCGACATATCAGCCGGCGCCATTGATACATTCCGGTGACTCGTGTCCGATCCGGAACGGCACATGAAATCTTGAGCACACCGCGTTCACTTGACCGCGGTTCGGCTCGGCGTGTCGTCCGTGAATGGCGGGATTCGTCCGTTCCGATAACCGGACGATCACGAATTCTCCTCTGCCCATCGTCGCCGGAACATGCAAGGATCCGACGCTGAGTCGGTGCTCGGTAACTGCCTTTCCGAGAGCACCGGTTCCGGTTCGAATCGACGTCGTCGGATGGAATCGGCCCGTACGTCGCAGGCGAGCATCGAGTTCCGAAAGGGCGAAAGCATGGTGAAACTCGGGGGCCGTATCGGCCTGCGAACCCGGGCTGTGACCAGCTGCGGCGTGGCGCTGTTGTGCGCGGCCCTGTTCGGCGGCAACGCGTGGGCGGACCCGGGTGTCCCGCCCGTGCCGCCGCCGGCGAACACCGCGATCACGTCGGTGCAGGACCTGCTGGCCGCCCAGGCCCGAGTGCAGGAGTTGTACCGCCAGGCCGAGCAGGCCACCGAGCGCTTCAACGCCACCACCGAACAGCTCGGCCGCACGCAGGTCAAGGTCAACGACGTGAACGCGGGCGTGGTGTGGGCCCGGCAGAACGTCGAGAAGGCCAAGGAAGACCTCGGCCGGCTGGCCCGGTTGCAGTACACCACCCGCGGGATGGACCCGCTGCTCACCCTGATGTTGTCGTCGAACCCGCAGGGCTTCCTGCGCGACGCGCCGGCGTACGAGCACATCTCGCAGACGCAGTTGGACACCATCACCCGGGCCAAGCAGGCCGAACTCCAGCTCACCGCGATGCAGAAGAGCGCGGACACCCAGCTCGCCGAGAGCCGTCGGCTGGAGCAGGAGGCCGCCGCCTCGCGGGCCGACATCCAGGCCCGGATCGCCGAGGCCGAGAAGATACTCGCGGGTCTGACCCCCGAGCAGCTCACCGAACTGGCCCGGATGGAGGCGCTGTCCGCGGAGGCCGGCCAGGCCCAGCTGAACACCCTGATCGGCAAGCCGGACCAACAGACCACCCCCAAGGCCGCGTTGGCCATCGCGTTCGCGATCGACAAGATCGGCAAGCCCTACATCTGGGGCGGCGTGGGACCCGTGGGCTACGACTGTTCGGGTCTGACGTCGAAGGCGTGGGCGTTCGCGGGGGTGCCGATCCGGCGCACCTCGCAGGAGCAGTGGGCGTCGTTGCCGCGCGTGCCGGTCGCCGACATGCGCCCGGGCGACCTGATCGTCTACTACTCCGACGCCAGCCACATCGGCATGTACCTGGGCAACGGAAAGATGGTGCACGCGCCGCGACCGGGCCGCACGATCACCGTGGCCAATGCCGGCTCGATGCCGATCCTCGGCGTGGTGCGTCCCGATGCGGGCGCGGGCACGGTGAACGCCCCGGCGATCCCCAACGTCCCGGCTCCGCCGCCGAGCAAGCCGCCGACCAAGCCGCCGGTCACCCCGCCGGTGACGACACCGCCGGTCACGCCGCCGGTGACCACTCCGCCGGTCACCCCGCCGCCGAGCACCGAGCCGCCCACGACGACGCCGCCGAGTTCGAAGCCGCCCACGTCGACGCCGCCGTCGACCGGTGCGCCGAGCACCTCGAAGTCGGGCTCCCCGTCGGGCAGTGCCAAGGCGACCGCGACCGGCACCTGACGGGATCCGGACATGCGGGTGGGCCGGGCCTTCGGGTCCGGCCCACCCGCATGTCCGGGCCTGGGCCGGTCCGGCACGTCTTGGTGGGGCCGCGCCGCCCGACACGGCCTACAGTGCCGCGACCGCCTGCTCGAACGCGACGTACGCGCGCGCCTCGAACAGCACGAAGCGCGCCTCGGCCACCCCGGACGGCGTCGCGTGCACGGTCTCGACCGCGATCCGGGCCGCATCCTCCAGCGGCCAGCCGTACGCGCCCGCGGAGATCGCCGGGAACGCCGCCGAGGTCGCGCCGAGCTCGTCCGCCACCCGCAGCGCCTCGCGGTAGCAGGACGCCAGCAGCGCGGACCGGTCCTCGGCATGGCTGTACACCGGGCCCACCGTGTGCACGACCCACCGCGCCGGGAGCAGGCCCGCGGTGGTGGCCGCCGCCCCGCCCGTCTTCAGGCCGCGCCCCAGCTTCGCCGCCCGCAGCGCCCGGCACTCGGCCAGGATCTCCGGACCGCCCCTGCGGTGGATCGCGCCGTCGACACCGCCGCCGCCCATCAGGGACGAATTCGCGGCGTTCACGATCACGTCCACGTGTTGCTCGGTGATGTCTCCGCGAACCAGCGTTATCGGTGTCATGGGCACCAGCCTGCCGGCCCGGACGTGGCGCTCCCCCTCCGATAGCCGGCACAGTGGCCGGATGTCCGTGGCCCGAGGAGAAGGGGACCTACCCGCGGAGCTGCTCGATCGTGTGGACGCACTGTGCGAGTGGATGGCCGCGGTACGCACCCACGCACACGGCGACCTGCGCGGTCGGGTGTCGCCGTCCCAGTTGCGGGCCCTGCTCGTGATCGCCGACCACGACGGCATCAACCTGAACATGTTGGCCGCCCGGCTACGGGCCATCCCGTCCTCGGCGAGCCGGTTGTGCGACCGTTTGGAGGATGCCGGCCTGCTGGTGCGCGAGCTGAGCGCGACCGACCGCCGGGAGGTGGTATTGCGGCTGGCGCCCGACGGGATGGGCTTCGTGGAGGAGCTGCGATCGGCTCGACGACAGGCCCTGGCCCAAGTCTTGATACACCTGGAGGCGGACGAGCTGGACTCGCTCGTGCAATCCCTCGCGGTATTGCGCGACGCGGCGGAACGGGCCGGCGGCCGGGATTGAGTCGGGAGCGCCCCGTACGGCCTACGGTTACCCGCTTGCACCCGGCCGCGCTATCGTCCTTTTTCGATTGCCGAACGACAACGATTCGTGCGGCGACATCAATCCCGGAGGTGGTGGCGTGCGCCCCGCGTACGGCGGCGACGGCGGAGCGGTCGAACGGACCGACTACCGCGCGGTACCGATGCCCGCCTCCTCGGCGTCGGACCCGGTCGCCGCGCATCCGCTGCGCGTCCTGCTCATCGAGGACGACGCGGGGGACGCCTTCCTGGTCGAGGAACTGCTCGCCGACTCGCCGGATCCGATGGACATCGTCTGGGCCCGGTCGATGGCCGAGGCCATGGTCAAGCTCGGCGAGGACATCGGCTGTGTCCTGCTGGACCTGGGCCTGCCGGACGCCGAGGGGCTCAACGGGCTGCATCGGCTGCTGCTGTTCGCGCCGCGGACCGCGGTGATCGTGCTCACCGGTCTGTCCGACGCGCACCGCGGCTCGGCCGCGGTGGCCGCCGGCGCCCAGGACTACCTGGTCAAGCAGGAGATCGACGGCTCGCTGTTGTCCCGGGCGATCCGCTACGCCCTGGAGCGCAAACGGGCCGACGAGTCGCAGCGCCGGCTGGTGGAGTCGGAGCTGCGCGCGCAGGAGAACGCGCGTCTGGAGCGCGGGCTGCTGCCCGCCCCGATCCTGCGCGACCCGTCGCTGGACTTCCGCGCGCGCTACCGGCCCGGTCGACAGCGCGCGCTGCTCGGCGGGGACCTGTACGACGCGGTGCAGACCGCCGACGGGCGCGTGCACGTGATGATCGGCGACGTCTGCGGCCACGGCCCGGACGAGGCCGCGCTCGGGGTCAACCTGCGGATCGCCTGGCGCTCGCTGATCTTCGCCGGTCTCACCGGCGGCGAGTTGCTCACCACGTTGGAGCGGATCTTCGAGCACGAGCGGCGCTCGGACGAGATGTTCGCCACATTGTGCATGACCATCATCGAGCCCGACCGGCGGCGCGGCCGGGTCTACCTCGCGGGTCATCCGGCCCCGCTCCTGCTCACGCCCAAGGGCATCGCGCCGCTGTCCGAGGGCGCCACCGGCCCGGCACTGGGCCTGTTCCCGGACGGCCGGTGGAGCCACGAGTCGATGGAGCTGGGCACGGACTGGTCGCTGCTCCTGTACACCGACGGGTTGATCGAGGGCCGGATCGGCCCGGGCCCGGAGCGGCTGGGCACCGACGGCCTGTTGCCGCTGATCGGCCGGCTGCTGGCGGCCGGGCTTTCCGGCTACGACCTGATCGATTCGGCGGTCGCCGCGGTGGAAGACCTGCACGGGGGCAGTCTCAACGACGACGTGGCGGTATTGCTGCTGCGGCACGACCCGGATCGCCCGTTGCACGGCGTGCAGGGCGGACATCCGGTGTTGCCGGGCCAGACGACGGGTGAGGACGGTACGGCGTGAGGAACGACCGGACGCGGGAGCGGCGGGGTGGACCCCGCATGCGCCAGGTCGTCGGCTTGGGGCTGGGACTGCTCGCGCTGGTGATCGTGATCTCCGCGGTGGTCGGCGCGCTGGCGATATCCAGGCTGAACGACTCGCGGCGCACCGTGCTCGACCGGCTGGAACCGGCCGCCAACGCGGCGCTGCGGCTGGAGAACGCGCTGATCGACCAGGAGACCGGCGTCCGGGGCTGGATCATCAGCGGCGACCCGAGCTTCCGCGAGCCGTACGCGCAGGGCCGGGTCGAGGAGGAGCGGGCGTACACGAGCCTGGAGCGGTTGTTGCCGGATTCGGCGGAGGGCGACCGGCTGCGGGCCGACCTGGCCGAGGTCGGCAGCCGGGCCCGGATCTGGCGCGCGGCCTATGCGGAACCCGCGCTCGCCGAACGGTCGGCCGCGAGCACGGTGCCCGATCAGGGCAAGCAGATGTTCGACGCGGTGCGTGCGGCGACCGCGACCCAGCAGGCCGACCTGGACGACGAGCGGGCCCGCGCCCGGGACCAACTCGCAAGCGACGCGACCATGTTGACCGCGACGCTGACCGCGGTCGCCGCGCTGTTCGCCGCGCTGGTCCTGCTGATAGCGCTGCTGTTTCGACGGATGGTCACCCGCCCGCTGGAACATCTGGGCGAGCAGGTCCGCCAGGTCACCGAGGGCCGATACAGCCAGGTGTTGACCGGTCGGGGACCGGCCGAGATCACCGCGCTCGCCCACGACGTGAACTCGATGCGCGACCGGATCGTCGAGGAGTTGCACAGCACCGAGGCCGCCCGGGTGCTGATCGACGAGCAGGCCGAGGATCTGCGCCGGTCCAACGCCGAGTTGGAGCAGTTCGCCTATGTGGCCTCGCACGACCTGCAGGAGCCGCTGCGCAAGGTGGCCAGCTTCTGCCAGCTTTTGGAGAAGCGGTACAAGGGCCAACTGGACGAGCGCGCCGACCAGTACATCGCGTTCGCGGTGGACGGCGCCAAACGCATGCAGACGCTGATCAACGACCTGCTCGCGTTCTCCCGGGTGGGCCGGTTGGACACCGAGAAGGGCGATGTCGACCTGCACGGGTGCCTGGACCACGCGCTGCACGCGCTGGCCGTCGCACGCGAGGAGAGCGGCGCGCAGATCACCGCCGACCCGCTGCCCACGGTGCCGGGCGACGGGGTGCTGCTGGGCCAGTTGGTGCAGAACCTGGTCGGCAACGCGATCAAGTTCCACGCCCAGGAGGTACCGCGCGTACATCTGGGGGCCCGCTGGGACGGCGAGCAGTGGGAGTTCTCCTGCGTCGACAACGGCATCGGGATCGAACCGCAGTACGCCGACCGGATCTTCGTGATCTTCCAGCGGTTGCACCCCAAGGACGCCTACGGCGGCACCGGCATCGGCCTGGCGATGTGCAAGAAGATCGTGGAGTACCACGGCGGCCGGATCTGGCTGGACGCCGAGGGCACCCGCGGCACCACGATTCGCTGGACCCTGCCCGGCCCGCCGCCCACCGAACTGCCGGAACCGCGCGAATCCGCACCGACCGCCACACCGGCGGTCGGGTCGGAGTCCGCGCCGGATCCGGAACCGAAGACGTCCGAGCCGCAGTCCCATGGACCGGCGGAAGAAGAAGCGGTACGAGGGAGCAACGCATGACCCAACCCGTCGCAGGAGCCATCGAGGTCCTGTTGGTCGAGGACGACCCGGGCGATGTGCTGATGACGCGCGAGGCGTTCGCTGACAACAAGGTGCGCAATTCGCTGCACGTGGTCAGCGACGGAGTCGAGGCGGTGGCATTCCTGCGGCGCGAGGGCGAGTTCGCCGACGCGCCGCGCCCCGACCTGATCCTGTTGGACCTCAATCTGCCGCGCAAGGACGGCCGGGAGGTATTGGAGGAGATCAAGGCGGACGAGGATCTGCGCCGGATCCCGGTGGTCGTGCTGACCACGTCCGAGGCCGAGGAGGACGTGCTGCGCAGCTACCACCTGCACGCGAACGCCTACGTCACCAAGCCGGTGGACTTCGAGCAGTTCATCAACGTGGTGCGGCACATCGACGAGTTCTTCGTCTCGGTGGTCAAGCTGCCCACGCGCTGAGTGCGGCGGGGGCGGTTCACCAGGGGCCGTACGGCCCCATGTTGTTGCGACCGCCGCCGCGACCGCCGGCGACCTCCTTGAGGGCGGGCCGCACGTCGACGAGGTAGACGATCGCCGCGACCAGGCCGGCGAGCATGAGCATCAGGCCCAGGCCGGTGGGCAGCACGTCGACCACGACCGCGACGCCCAACAGGATCAGCCAGAAGGACTTCTTCTTCTTGTCCGCGGCGCGGTACGCGTCCTCGCGCCGGAAGGCGGCGTCGAACAGGCAGAACACCTTGAGCAGCAGAATGCCGAGGAAGAGCCAAGTCAGCACCTGGTCGAACTTGGCCGTCAGCAGACCATCGGCCATGGCCAGTTCCATCGATCCTCCTCTGCGCGGCCGCCCCGTGCCGCCACGTCGTGCGGGATTCCAGTCTGGCATGCCCGATGCCGCCTCGGGGGTTGCCGAGGCGGCATCGGGTGGATGGCGTGCCGAGGGTCAGGCGTTCGAGCCGGTGGGCTTGGAGTTCGAATCGCCGACCTTGCGGGCGGCCTGCTCGACCGCCTCCGCCGCCGCGTCCGCGGCCTTGCCGGCGGCGGTGGCCGCGGACTTGGCCTGGGTCCTGGCATTGGTGACGCCGCGCTTGGCCGCGGTCGTGGTCGCCTTGGCCTTGCTCTCGGTCGTGCGCACGGCCGTCTTGGCCTGCTTGGTGCTCTCCTGCCGGTCGACCCGCTTGACCAGCTTCTCGCCGCGTGCCGCGAGGTCCTCGTAGAGCTCCTTGGCCCGGTCCACCTGGGACTTGGCGAAGGTCTGGGTGCGGTCGGGGAGCGTCTGGAGACGCTCGCGCAGCACCTTCGGGTCGGTGGTGACCTCGGTCCGGAAGCGCTCGGGCAGCTCCCGCAGCTTCTCCACCACCAGGTCGCCGGCGCCGGCGACGGCGTACAGCGGAGTGCTGTCGGTCAGGGTCTTCTTCAGTTCCGTGGCGATTGCCATGGTGTTCCTCACTCCTCGGGATCCAGGTGGTCGGTTACGGCCCGGCCGGCCTTGCCGTTCTCGGTTCCGTCGGCGGCGCCCCGCTCGTCCCGCACGGCGCCGTCCTGCGCGTTCTCCTTGCGGAATGCCTCGTAGATCTCGATGAGGACCCGCTTCTGGCGGTCGTTGATCGCCGGATCGGCCATGATCGCGGTGCGCACCTCACGGTCACCCTCCTCGCGTTCGTCGAGGATGCCCGCCTGCACGTAGAGCGTCTCGGCCGAGATGCGGAGTGCCTTGGCGATCTGCTGCAGGATCTCCGCGCTCGGCCGCCGCAGACCGCGCTCGATCTGGCTCAGATAGGGGTTCGAGACCCCCGCCGCCTCGGCGAGTTGCCGAAGCGAATACTGCGCGTTGCGGCGCTGCTCCCGGATGTACTCACCCAGCGAGCCGACGTTCAGACCAGCCATGGCTCCAGCATGCACACACCGTGCTTGCTATTGCAAGCACCCTGCTTGCAGTCGCATGCAAACGGGTGATCGGAGCGGCGGGGCAGGGGCGGGAGCGCCCGAACGGGACGGGGTCGGGGCCCGGCGATCGAGCAAGGGCGCGGGGTGGACGCTCGCGGCGGGGCGCTCGGGGCGGGTGGCCGGGACGGTCAGCGACCCGACAGCAGGTCCTCCACCTTCGCCTCGCCCTCGCGATAGCGACGGGTGATCTCGGCGGCGCAGTCGTCGGCGGTGCGCTGGAGGCGGTGCCGGCGCGAGGACACCTCCTGTTCGTGGGTGCCGAGCTTGTCCAGCGCCTCGCCCAGTTCCGCGTCGGTGTGCGCGGCGAGGTCGGACAGGCCCACGTCGGCGAGCAGTTGCTCGATCCAGCTGCGGTAACGATCGGTGCGCGGCGGCTGGACGTTGACGTGCCGCGCGCCGCGGGTGGGCGGTCTGGACTCGGACAGGATCTCGGGCAGCCGGCCCACCACCGGCGAGGTCGGCTCGGCGCCGTCCCGGCCGGATCGCCGGGCCAGTTCGGCACGCAGGATGTCGATCCGCCCCTGGAGCAGCCTCCGCAGATAGGACAGATCGTTCTCCTCGCGCTGAGCGTCACGCATGAGTTCGCGAACCCGACTCAGCGTGAGTGCGCGGATGGCCTCCGGGGCCACTCCGTCGGGAAGATCCACCATGAGACGCATCGTGTCATGTCGGGCAGACCATCGCGTGCCAGATGCCACGGAATCGGTCCGGACGGGTGTGCAGAATGGGCCCATGCGTGCCGTCCTGCAGGTCGTGACCGAAGCATCCGTGACCGTCGAGGGGGAGGTGGTCGGCTCGATCGTGGGCCCCGGGCTGTGCGTCCTGGTCGGCGTGACGCACACCGACACTCCCGAGATCGCCCGCCGGCTGGCCGCCAAGCTGTGGAGCCTGCGCGTCCTGGACGGTGAGAAGTCCTGTTCGGACCTGTCCGCCCCGCTGCTGGTGATCAGCCAGTTCACCCTCTACGGCGACGCCCGCAAGGGTCGGCGGCCGACCTGGAACGAGGCCGCCCCGGGCCCGGTCGCCGAACCGCTGGTGGCCGAGGTGGTCGCGGCGCTGCGCGCACTCGGGGCCGACGTGGCCACCGGGGTGTTCGGCGCCGACATGAAGGTCGCACTCGTCAACGACGGCCCGATGACCCTCGTCGTGGACATGTGACCTCGGCCGTGGGTGCGGGGCCGGGTCCGGGATCCACCGGTTCCGGGGGTTCTCCCCATGTTCCGCGGCGGAACGGGGAAGGAGAATGGGCGTCGGGTACACCGACCGAAGGGGTTGGACCATGTCGCACCGCGGGCCGTACATCGCGGCCGGGATCGTCGTCGCCATCGTCGCGCTGATCGTGCTGCCCTCGTGGATCGCCTGGACCATCGTGGCGGTCGCGATCGGCCTTCCGGTCGTCGCCTACTTCGCCCTGGACCGCTCGCAGCGGCGGCGCCTGCACCGCATCCGCCGCCGCGAGATCCGCTAGGCCGTGTCCGGCCCGGGGCCCGCCGGCCCCGGGGTCACGCCGGGACCACGACCTCCTGGGTCGCCGGCACGCCGCCGGCCAGGAGTTCGGCGTCCACCGCGGTGTTGCGCTTGATCAGCGCCAGCGCGATCGGGCCGAGTTCGTGGTGGCGCACCGCGCTGGTGACGAAGCCGACCTGGCGGCCCGCGAGTTCGACCGGCGCGCCGTGCTCGGGCAGTGCCTCCGGGGTGCCGTCCAGGTGCAGGAAGACCAGCCGGCGCGGCGGCCGACCCAGGTTGTGCACGCGCGCGACCGTCTCCTGCCCCCGGTAGCAGCCCTTGTCCAGGTGCACCGCGGTGTCGATCAGGCCCAGCTCGTGCACGATCGTGCGGTGGTCGGTCTCCAGGCCCAGCCGAGGCCGGTACGCGGCGATCCGCAGCGCCTCGTAGGCCCACATGCCGGCCGGGTGCGCGTGCTCGCGCCCGTACCGCTCCAGCCGCTCGCGCGGCAGGAACAACTCGCGCCCGTACGCGGTCTCCCGCACCAGCACGTCCTCGGGTGTGTCGCCGCCGTCACCCGCCTCGTGCACGATCGCGAAGTCGGCGGACACGTCCGCGACCTCGACCCGCAGCATGAAGCGCATCCGGTCCAGGAACTCGACCAGGGCCGGCGCCTCGCCGGGCTCCAGATGGGCCCAGAACGCCTCGCCGTCGTCCACGCCGTACAGCGCGTGCTCGATGTGCCCGTGCGGACTCAGCACGAGCGTCATCGTCGCCACGTGCGGCTTCAGGTCGGTCAGGTGCTGTGTGGTGAGCGAGTGCAGCCAGCTCAGCCGGTCCGGGCCGCTCACCTTGATCACGTCGTGGTGCGAGAGGTCGACGAAACCCTCGCCCGCTTCCAGCCGACGTTGTTCGCGCAGGGGATCGCCGTAGTGCGCGGCGACGCCGGCGTCGGGGGCTTCCGCGGCGACCGCGCCGGGCAGGGACAACAAAGGGCTCGTGGGCATGTCCCCACAGTACGAGACCGGCCCGGCCGACACCGTTGCGGCGGTCTCAGCGAACCCGGGCGGCGGTGCAGTCGGCACAACGACCGAAGATCGCGAAGTGCGCGAGGTCGATGTCGAACCCGTGCTCGGCCCGCAGCCGCTCGCCCATCGCGGCGGCCACCTCGGTGCCCACCTCGATCACCCGCCGACAGTCCCGGCAGACCAGGTGCAGATGGCCGCCGACGTCGGCCGGGTGGTAGGTCGGCGCACCGTGGCCCAGGTGGGTGTGCGTGACCAGGTCGAGTTGTTCGAGCAGTTCGAGGGTGCGGTAGACGGTCGAGATGTTGATCCCGCCGGCGGTCTTGTGCACCTCCACCAGGATCTCGTCCGGTGTCGCGTGGCCCAGGGTGTTCACCGCTTCGAGGACGAGTTGGCGCTGCGGCGTGAGCCGGTAGCCCTTCTCCCGAAGTTCGTGCTTCCAGTCAGTGCTCACGCACGGAAGTCTACGAGCGCGAACCGGTCCCCGGGCCACGCGTCGCGCCCGGGTCCGGTGCGGTGCCGTGCGGCGCTATTCGGCCGCGAGGTCCGCGTCGACGCGCTTGAGTTGGGCGGAGACGTGGGCCTGCAGCGGCCGGCCCATCGCGGCCATGTCGTACGCGTACATCAACTCGCCCTTGACCAGGCCGTACAGCCGGTGTCCCGCGGTGTACTCCTTCGCGTCCTCGGTGCGCGCGACCACGTCGGTGCGCATCTCCAGCCGCGGACCGTCCACCTTGCCCAGCCAGATCTCCACGATCCCGGTGGGGTGGGCGAGGGTCACGTCGATCGAGCCGTCCGGCTTCGAACGCCAGAAGCCGGTCTCGGTCGCGAGCGGACGCACCCGCTCGCCCGCGTCGTCGAGCAGCCAGGTGCGCGAGGTGTAGGTGAGGAACGGCTTGTTCGCGATGTAGCCGAAGGTGACCTGCTGGCCGAAGCGGAACGCCTCGATGGTCGGGTAGTCGCCGACACCGGCGCCTTCCCAGGTGCCGAGCAGGAACGCGAGCGGGACGGCGTCGAAGTGCAGGTCGTCCGGGATTTCGATCATGGTGGGGCGGCCGCTTCCGGGTCGGGTACGGCGGGTCAGCCTACCGGGCCTGCGCTCAGTTCTGGCCCTTGTACAGCTTGGACACGGTCAGCGCGGCGAACCACGCGACGAGGACGCCGACCACGGCCAGCAGCGCAATGAAGAAGATGTGCATCGCCCGGGTGCTCCTCGTGCTTCGAACGGGTGGGCCAGGTCGACCTGGCCGGGTGCCAAACGGCCTCAGTGTATAGGCTGCGGGCCGTGAAGCGATCTCTCGTGGTCAAGGTCACCGCAGGTCAGGACGCGCCGGAGCGCTGCTCCCAGGCGTTCACGGTGGCGTCGGTGGCGCTCGCCTCCGGGGTGGACGTGTCGCTGTGGCTCACCGGCGAGTCCTCCTGGTTCGCGCTGCCCGGGCGGGCCGCCGAGTTCGAACTGCCGCATGCCGCACCGCTGCCGGACCTGCTCGACGCGCTGATCGCGGGCGGCCGGGTGACCCTGTGCACGCAGTGTGCGGCGCGCCGGGAGATCACCGGCGACGACGTGCTGCCCGGCATCCGGATCGCCGGCGCCCAGGTGTTCGTCCAGGAAGCGCTCGCGGACGACGCCCAGGCGCTGGTGTACTGACCGGCCGCCCGCACGGGTCCGGGATCAGTGGCTGATCCCGGAGATGTTCAGGCCGATCACGCCGAGCAGGACCAGGCCGATCGAGATCAGCTTGAGCGGCGACGCGCCCTCGTTCAGGAGCCAGATGCCCACGAGCGCGGTGCCCGCCGCGCCGATTCCGGTCCACACCGCGTACGCGGGGCCGACCTCCAGGGTCTTGAGCGCATAGGTGAGCAGCCCGAAGCTGCCCAGTGCGCACGTGGCGAAGCCGATCGTGGGCCACAACCGGGTGAATCCGTGGCTCTGCTTGAGCATGATGGCGAAACCGGTCTCCAGGATCCCCGCGATGATCACGATCACCCATGCCACGTGTTGCCTCCCGGCGTCGCGCGTTGCCTTCGGTGCCCCCGCACCCCGAAAGGATCTGCCCCCCGGCAGATCCACCGAAGATACGGAAACCTTTCTGCCCGTGCGACCCGGGGCACACACCAAACGACTCCACCCCTCCCCCGAGCACGTGGGGAGGGGTGGAGCCGTTTTTCCGCCGATCGGGTTGCGGGGTCCGAGGGTGTACGTCCGAAGGAGACCCGCCCCGTCGGGGTCAGACCGCGATCTCGACCTCGGCGACGGTGCCCTTCTCGGACACCACGACGCTGCGGTCCACGGTTGCGCCGGGAACGAGCGCCCGCACGGTCCAGTTGCCCGGCGCCGCGAAGAACCGGAACTGGCCGGTCGCGGACGTGGGCACCTCGGCGGTGAAGTCGCCGCCCGCGTCGAGCAGGCGCACGTAGCCGTTGATCGGCTGCCCGCCCTTGGTCACCGCCCCCTGGATGATGGTTTCCTTCGCCACGTCAACTCCTGCCAGATCCGGGCCGCCGGCCTTCGCACCGCACATCGTTCTTGCTCCCTGAAGTCGGGTAGGTGGTGTAGCCGTCGGTCACTTGCCGTCGCCGAGCTCGATCGGCACGCCCACCAGCGCGCCGTACTCGGTCCACGAGCCGTCGTAGTTGCGGACGTTGCCCTGCTCCAGCAGCTCGTGCAGGACGAACCACGTGTGCGCGGAGCGCTCGCCGATCCGGCAGTAGGCGATGGTGTCCTTCGCCAGGTCCACGCCCTCGCCCTCGTACAGCGCGGTGAGTTCCTCGTTGGTCTTGAAGGTGCCGTCGTCGTTGGCGGCCTTCGACCACGGGATGTTCTTCGCGGTCGGCACGTGGCCGGCCTTCTGCGACTGCTCCTGGGGCAGGTGCGCCGGGGCGAGCAGCTTGCCGGAGAACTCGTCGGGCGAACGCACGTCGACCAGGTTCAGCGTGCCGATCGCGGCGAGCACGTCGTCGCGCCAGGCGCGGATCGACTTGTCCTGCTCCTTGGCCACGTAGTTCGTCGCGGCGCGCTCGGGCACCTCGACGACCAGCTCGCGCGAGTCGAGCTCCCACTTCTTGCGACCGCCGTCGAGCAGCTTGACGTCGCCGTGGCCGTAGAGCTTGAAGTACCAGTAGGCGTAGGACGCGAACCAGTTGTTGTTGCCGCCGTAGAGCACGACGGTGTCGTCGTTGGAGATGCCCTTGGCCGACAGCAGCGCGGAGAAGCCGGCCTCGTCGACGAAGTCGCGCTTGACCGGGTCCTGCAGGTCGTCGCGCCAGTCGATGCGCACCGCACCGCGGATGTGGTTCTTGACGTAGGCGCTGGTGTCCTCGTCGACCTCGACGAGCACGACCTTCGGGTCGTCCAGGTGGGCCTGGACCCAGTCGGCGTCTACCAGAACGTCGGAGCGGCTCATGGGGATACCTCCGGTGCAGAAGTGCGGGATTGCCGCGGATGTGGCGGTACGCGGTCTCGGGGTACACCCGGGCAGGCCGCGGCGCCGCGGCAGGCGGGGTGTGGGTGTGTCCGTGGTTGCTACGCGGGGGCCGGGCGCCCGTTCCACCGCGTCGTCACACGGTTCGGGTCCCGGGTCCGACGGCCGGTCGCGATTCGCCTCGGGCGCATCGCCGATCGACGACTGTCGGCAAGTCAGTCAGCGCAACACAGGCAGGTCTGCGTGCGGCACAGGTCCACTGCGCGCCGCTTGGTGAGGTCGTCCGCCTGTCGCTTCACACCATCGATCGTAGGGAGGGTAGGCCTTCCGTGTCATGCATGGCCCAGGATGTGAGACAAAATTGTCCGCCCATTGAGATGGGCGGACAATTACTGCCGATTTGTCATGGTTGTGCGGGCGGGATCTCCAGCAGTTGCTCACCGTCGCCGACGGTTTTGACGGCGAACCGGGTGATCTCGCCGACCGGGATGCTGGTCGCGCCCCGAATCGGATCGCCGGATCCGTACCCGCCGTTCGGGACCACCCACGAGGACGCCGTCTCCACCCGGCCCCGGGTGCCGTAGACGTCCAACTGGCAGCGCGTGCCCGGCCGGATGCCGGACAGCGACAGATCCAGGCTGCTGCCCCACGCGGTGGCGGCGTAGCGCAATTCGGCACCCATGCCGGAGCGCGGGTCGCCGCCGCGGGCGATCCGTCCGCCCGGCTGCCCGGGCGGCGTCGCGGTGCCGGCCGGGCCGGCCGTCCCGGACGGGCGCCCCGGAGCCGCGGTCGTCGGCGGCGCGGCGGCCGAGTCGCCGGTGTCCGAGGAGTCGCCGAGGGCCCAACCGGTGAGGCCCGCGAGGATCATCAGCACGGCCGCCGCGGCGGCCACCGCATGGCGCAACCGGCGGCTCCGATCCGCCTGCCGGGCCGCGGCGGACAACACGCGTGCGGGCACGGCGCCGTTCGCGGCCACACCGCTGGCCTGCGCCTCGGCCTCGGTCAGCCGGGCGAGCAGGGCGGGCAGGCCCGCGAGTTCCTCGTATTCGGCCCGGCAGCGCGGGCACGTGGCCACGTGTTGCCGGACTCGGACGGCCTCGTCCTCGTCGAGGGCGCCGACCACGAACGCGCCGAGATCCAGGCGGGCCACCGCGCAGCCCAGCCGTGCGGGTGGGCCCGCCGGCTTCGGCGGATGCGCGTCGGGAGCGGCGCCGTCCGCCGCCGCGTTCTCGTCACCGGTGTGCGTCACGGGACCAACCCCCTCTCCTCCAAGGCCACGCGCAACGCTCGCAGCGCGTAGTACGTCCGTGATTTGACGGTGCCCTCGGGTACGCCCAGCGTCTTGGCCGCGTCGGCCACCGAACTGCCCCGGTAGTAGGTCTCCAGCAGCACGGCGCGATGTTCGGGGCTCAGCGCGGCCAGCGCATCGGCGACGTCCCAGGCGAGCACGGCCCGGTCGAATTCGGCCTCGGCGCCTTCGTCCGCCACCGTCGCCAGCACCGCGTCACCGGTCTCGGGCGGGCGGGCCCGACGGGCCCGGCCGACGTCGATCACCACATTGCGGGCCACCGTGCACAACCAGCCCCGCACCGAACCCCGGGTCGGGTCCAGCGCCTCGGGATGACGCCACGCACGCAGCAGCGTCTCCTGGACCACGTCCTCGGCCCAGGCCCGGTCGCCGCCGGTCAGGCGCAATGCGAAGCCGAGGAGCGGGCCGCCGTGTTCGAGGTAGAGCGCGCGGATGACCGCTTCGTCGGCGGTGGATATTCGCGAGGCGGAGTGCAGCGGGTCGGCGGCGGGCCGCTCGTCCCCGGCAGGCGGCCGGGCCAGAAAGGCCCGGGCCGCCGCCGGATCCGCCTGGGCCTCGACGCCGAGCAGTTCCGAACGTTGTGCCACACCCTCTGCACGGGTGGGCGGGTCCGGCGGTTCATCCCGGCTCCCGGGACGGGACCGGCGGTGTATCCACGGCATGGCCGCATCCTCCCGTGGCGGGGCCGCCGCCGTACGGATAATCAGCCGATCATGACCCTGCCCAGCAGATACGCGGCCGGAGCCGCGAGTGCGAGCGGCAGGGACACACCGGCGGTGAAGTGAACGAACCTGGACGGATGGTCGTAGCCGGCGACCCGCCGGCCGAGCAGCCCGAGCGCCGAGGCGGCGGCGCCGAGCAGCGCGGCGTGCGGCGCTTCGCCGCCCAGCGCGATGCCCGCGGCGGCGCCCGCCGCGGTGCCGAGCAGCCAGGACGGAATCGGCGCGACGGCAGGCGGCAGCGGCACCGCCCGCACCAGCGTGGCGACCCCGGCCGCGAACACCGCGCACACCACGGCCGCGCCCGCGTCGATCGGGCCGCCGTGGAGTTCGCCCGCGACCAGATAGGCGACGTCGAACGCGGTGATCAGCGCGGCCGACGTGGTCACCGTGAGCGCGGGCAACAACTCGCCCGGTCGGGCGCCGCTCCGGGCCTGGAGGGCGAGCATCACCAACAACGTGCCGGCGAGCACGGCGGGCACGCTCGCCAGGCCCTGCTCACCCTTGGCGTAGACCGCGACATCCGTGCCGAACGCGGCCACCACGACCAGCGCGATGCCCTGGCGCGCCGGCCACATGCCGTTGAGCCGGAACCATCCGGCGGCGGTGAGCACCTGGAGGAACGCGACGCCCAGCACCAGGGCCGGCTTCCCGGCGATCGCGGTCACCGCCAGGACGGCGGCCAGGCCGACCGTGCACAACGCCGGCAACATGCCCGGCGGATCCCAGATCGGCGTCCGGGGCGTACGTGCGGGCGCCTCGCCGGTGCGCTGGGCGGGCACCCGGGCGAGCCTGCGCCCGGAGCCGGCCGGGGCGCCGTACTCGCCGGGCGCGTCGTGCGGGTGGTCGCGGTCGTGGCCGAAGTCGTGATCCACGTCGGCGTGGTTCCGCTCGTCGTCGAACGCGGTGTGCTCCGCCGAGTCGCCCCGCAGGTGCTCGTCCTGGGGTCGATACCCGCCGTACGAGTCCGGCCCGGCGTCGGGAATCGGCTCGACGATCGCCGGCAGCACGCTCGTCGCACCGTCGCGGTCCGCGTGGCCCGAGCCGTAACCGTCCCACCCGGGTTCGGCGAGCGCGGGCGACATCTCGGTGGCGTCCGGGTAGCCGTACCCGCCGGCCGGCGCGTTCGGCAGCGGTTCGGCGTATGCCTGCGGGGCCTGCGAGATCTGCGGATAGGAGTCCTGCGGATAGGAGTCCTGCGGGTAGGTCTCGTGCGGGTAGGGCTCCCGGCCGTGGTCGTCGTCCCGGGGATAGGGCTCCTGCGGCCGGGTCTCCACCGGGTACGCCGCCGGCGGATAGCCGTACGAGCCGTGGTCGGCAGGCTGCGCGTACTGCCCGGATTCGGCATGGCCGCCGAGTTGTCCGCCGTACGCATCGGCGGCGGGTGTGCCGTACGGCTCGCCGTAGTACTCGCCGGGTGCCGCGAACGCCTGCTCGCCGTGACCCGGTCCGGTCGGGCCCGGGTCGAACGGGGGTTCGCCGGGGATCGCGGCGGGGTCGTAGCCGCCCGGTTCCTCGTATCGGTCGCCCGCCGGGCGCCCGCGTCGGCCGCTCATCCGCCTGCGAAGGGAGGCAGGACCTCGACGGTGCCGCCCTCGGTCAGGGTGATCGCCGTGTGGTCGCGCCGCCCGACGGGGTCGCCGTCCACGACGAACGAGCAGTTCGCGACGACCGCGCCGAAGCGGGTCGAGTCGTCGTGCCGTTCACGGGCGCGCCGCAGCGCCTCGGCGAGGGTGGCCGCGTCGTACGGCTCCTCGGCCGTGCCCGCGGCTTCCTTCGCCGCGGCCCAGTACCGCATGGTGCCGACCGCCATCGCGCGCCCTCCCGTGTGTTCCGTGTCCGCGTCCGGGGCTTCGCCGCCCCGACGGCGCCGAAGTGTGCAGCATCCATGATGACGCCTCCCGACGGGCCGTTCGGCCGCCCGGCGTCCGGATCACCCCTCGGTGTGCGCCCGGGCCCAGCGGGCGATCCGATCCACCAGGTCGGCGCCGACCGCGTTCTCCGCGTGCCCGAGGCCGGGCTCGATCCACAGGTCCTTCGGCATTCCGGCCGCATCGTGGATCTGCCGGGGGTGGTCCAACGGGAAGTACGGGTCGCGGTCGCCGTGCACCACGAGCAGCGGCGTGGGCGCGATCGCCGCGGCGGCCTCGAACGGGGCGAGCGGCACCGGATCCCACTCCCGGGCGGAGATCCGAGTGCGCAGCACGAAGCGGGCCACCGCGCGCCCGGTCCGGCGTTCGATCGCGAAGTGCACTCGGCGCATCGGCTGGGTGCCCCGGTAGTACCAGCGGGCCGGCGCGCTCACCGCGACCACCGCCGCGACCCCGCCGTGCAACGCGGCGTGCCGCAACACGACGCTGCCGCCCATCGAGAAGCCGACCGTGACCACCCGCGGGTAGCCGAGCCTGCGGGCCCACCCGAGGGCCGCCTCCAGGTCGCGCACCTCGCGGTCGCCCACCGTGCTCAGGCCGGTGGACGCGCCGTGGCCGCGAAAATCGAAGCCGATCGCCCCGCCGTGCGCACGCAGCCCCTCGAGCACGGCGCCGACGGCGGGCCGGCGCCACGAACCGGTGAACCCGTGGGCGACCACGAAGACCCGATCGCGCGGCCCGAAACCGGCCGCGGGCCGGTGTACGGCGCTGATCCGCACGTCGTCGTCGGTGATCAGGACGGCCTGCTCGGGTGCAGGCATTCCGGTGAACGGGGGACCCGGAGGTGTCCGCAGTGCGGGAAGATCCCCGGGTAGGTCGGTTCCTCGAGACATGTTCGCTATCCTGACCCCGCAGGCTCACCTCCGACGACGGGCACACCCCACGGACCCCAGAAGTGGTTCCCGACGGGTTACGGAATCGGACGAGTCGGCGACCGATGAAGGATCCGGGCGACGATGCCCCGGGTCCTTTCGTGTTTTGTGCCTGTTTTGGGAGGTGTCCCGTTGAGTGCACTGCTGCTGCTCACGAACGCGCTCCAGCCGTCGGCCGAGGTGCTGCCCGCACTCGGTCTGCTGCTGCACCAGGTACGCGTGGCGCCGGCGGAGGCGTCCGCGTTGGTCGACGCGCCGGCCGCGGACGTCATCCTGGTCGACGGTCGGCGCGACCTCCCGCAGGTGCGCAGTCTGTGTCGGGTGTTGCGGACCACCGGGGTCGGTGCCCCGCTGGTGCTGGTGGCCACCGAGGGCGGGCTGGCCGCGCTGACCGCGGACTGGGGCGTCGACGACGTCCTGCTGGACACCGCCGGGCCCGCCGAGGTCGAGGCCCGCCTGCGGCTGGCGATCGGCCGGCTCCAGGCGGCGCAGGGGGCCGAGGACGAGCCCACCGAGATCCGCAACGGCGACCTGAGCATCGACGAGGCCACCTACAGCGCGAAGCTGCGCGGTCGGGTGCTGGATCTGACGTTCAAGGAGTTCGAACTGATCAAGTACCTCGCGCAGCACCCGGGCCGGGTGTTCACCCGGGCCCAGTTGTTGCAGGAGGTGTGGGGTTACGACTACTTCGGCGGCACCCGCACGGTCGATGTGCACGTTCGCCGGCTGCGAGCGAAACTCGGGCCCGAGCACGAGTCGTTGATCGGCACAGTGCGCAACGTCGGCTACCGGTTCGTGGTGCCCGATCGGGGCGTCGGCGAGCCCGCGCTCGCCGAGCGTACGTGACCCGTCGCTCGGTGCCGGACCCGTCCGGTGGAGCCGACGGAGCGCCGAGTTCCGTGCGTCACAGCACAAAGCAGACTTATCCGGAAGAACGCGGAGAAGCGTCCCGTCCCGCGTCCAGGTTGTGAACTCCCGTGAGTCGCGCCGGTCCCCGTCCCTACAATGACCGCGTGCCCAAAGTGACCCGCGACGACGTCGCCCGCCTCGCGGGGACCTCCACCGCGGTGGTCTCCTACGTCGTCAACAATGGCCCGCGCCCGGTCGCGCCGGCCACGCGCGAGCGTGTCCTCGCCGCGATAGACAAGCTGGGTTACCGGCCCGACAGCGTCGCCCAGGCGATGGCCAGCCGCCGGACCAACCTGATCGGTCTGGTGCTGCCCGACGCCCGGCAGGCGTTCTTCGCCGAACTCGCGCACACCGTCGAGCAGGCCGCCTTCGAGCAGGGCCGACTGGTGCTGATCGGCAATTCCGACTACGAGGACGACCGCGAACTGCACTACGTGCGCGCGTTCCTGGGCATGCAGGTGTCCGGGCTCGTGCTGGTCAGCCAGGGCCCCTCGGAGCGCGCCGCGCGCGAGATCGCCACCCGGGACGTGCGGGTGGTGCTGATGCACCGTCAGCCCGACGCGCTCGGCGGTGACGCGGTCATCCTGGACGACGTCGAGGGCGCCTACACCGCCGTCCGCCACCTGATCGACACCCACGGCTTCACCCGAGTGGACTGCCTGGGCGGCCCGCCCAGCACACCGGACTCGGGCGACCCGGTCACCGACCACGTCACCGGCTGGCGGCGGGCGATGACCGAGCGCGGGCTGTCCACCGAGGGGCTGCTGCACGAGGCGCCCTTCGGTCGGTTCGGCGCCTATCAGGTCGCGTTGTCGCTGCTGACCGGCCCGGATCGGCCCCGGGCGCTGTTCTGCTCGACCGACGACCAGGCGATGGGTGTCCTGCACGCGGCCCGCGAGGCGGGTGTGCGGGTCCCGGACGACCTCGCCGTGGTGGGCTTCGACGACATCGCCGAGGCGGCCATCGCCGATCCGCCGCTGACCACGGTGACCTCCGACCGACCGGGCATGGCCCGCGCCGCGGTGGAACTGGCGCTGGAGCGCGAACCGGCCGCGGCCGGCGACCCGCGGGTGCGCACCTTCCCCTCCACGCTGGTGGTCCGCCGCAGCTGCGGTTGCGGCTGACGGCCGCGCGACGACCCGCGACACCGCTCAGTACCGTGGAGGCCATGGACCTCGCGGATGTGTCGATCGAGACGGTGAATCGGGCCTCGGCGGAAGACGCCTCGGCCGTGCTGGCCCTCGCGGAGGCGGCGGCCGGCCTCGACGGCGCCTCGCCGCTGTCCGAGCAGTCCCGGCTGGAGCTGCGGCACGGCGCGCCCTCGGCACGCGAGCTGCTCGTCCGGGACGGCGCCGCGATCGTCGGCTTCGCACACCTGGACGGCTCGGACCTCGTGGACGGCCCGTCCGCCGAACTGTTCGTCGCGCCGGCCGCGCGCGGCGCGGGCCTGGGTCGGGCACTGCTGGAGTCGCTGGCGGCCGAGGCGGCCCGGATCGACGAGGCCGGCCGGTTGCGGGTGTGGGCGCACGGCAAGCTGCCCGCGGCCGAGCGGCTGGCCGCGGCGCTGGGCTTCACCGCGTTCCGCGAGTTGTGGCAGATGCGCCGCACGGCCGGCACCCCGGTGCCCGACCTGGCCATGCCCGCCGACGTGCGGCTGCGCACCTTCCGTCCCGGCACGGACGACAAGGCCTGGCTGGCGCTCAACGCCAAGGCCTTCGCGCACCACCCCGAGCAGGGCGCGTGGACGGCGGACGACCTGGGCCGCCGGTTCGCCGAGCCGTGGTTCGACCCGGCCGGCTTCTTCCTCGCCGAGGACACCGACACCGGCGAGCTGCTCGGCTTCCACTGGACCAAGACCCACCCCGCGACCGCGGACTCGGGCCCGCTGGGCGAGGTGTACGTGGTCGGCGTCGACCCGGCGGCGCAGGGCCGCGGGCTCGGCGCACTGCTGACCTCGGTGGGTCTGCGGCACCTGGCCCAGCGCACCGTCGAGGGCCGCCCGCTCGCCGAAACACTGCTCTATGTGGACGCGGACAACGAGGCGGCCGTCAAGGTGTACACCCGATTGGGCTTTCGCGTACACACTGTCGATGTGATGTACCGACGCTGAACACGGTGTGAAACCTGGCGAACATCTGTTTCGGGTCGGGGTCGCACAGGTGCACATAGACCGTCGCGAAAAGACAATGGTCTGATGAACGCCGAGACTCCTGCCGCTCGATCCTCCCGACACCTGACCGTGGCCGTGCCGCCGGCGAAGGCGGGCGGCACGAACACGGTCGCCGCGGCCCCGCCGCTGCCGGAGAGCGAGCTGCCCCTGGACCGGTTCCTGGACCGGGAGGGCAGCTGGCTGGCGTTCAACGAGCGGGTGCTCGAACTCGCCGAGGACCCGAGCACTCCGCTGCTGGAGCGGGCCCGGTATCTGGCCATTTTCGCGTCCAATCTGGACGAGTTCTTCATGGTCCGGGTGGCCGGTCTCAAGCGCCGGATCGCCACCGGTCTCGCGGTGCGCGCGGCCAGCGGCCTGCAGCCGCGCGAGGTGCTGGAGAACATCTGGTCGCGCAGCCGGGCCCTGATGGCCCGGCACTCCACGTGCTTCCACCACGACGTGCTGCCCGCGCTCGGCGAGTCCGACATCCAGCTGCTGCGCTTCGACGACCTCACCGACGGTGAGCGTCAGTCGTTGTACGCGCTCTTTCGCGAGCGGGTCTTCCCGGTGCTCACCCCCCTCGCGGTGGACCCGGCCCACCCGTTCCCGTACATCTCCGGCCTGTCGCTGAACCTGGCCGTGATCGTGCGCAACCCGCGCTCGGGCAACGAGCACTTCGCCCGGGTCAAGGTGCCGCCGCTGCTGCCGCGCTTCGTGGAGACCTCGCCGGCCCGCTTCGTGCCGCTGGAGGAGGTGATCGCCGAGTTCCTCGGCGATCTGTTCCCGGGCATGGACGTGCTGGGCCACCACGCCTTCCGGGTCACCCGCAACGAGGATCTGGAGGTCGAGGAGGACGACGCGGAGAACCTGCTCCAGGCACTGGAGCGGGAGCTGATGCGCCGCCGGTTCGGCCCGCCGGTCCGGCTGGAGGTCGAGGAGACCATCGACCCGCACGTGCTCGACCTGCTGGTGCGCGAGTTGGGCGTGGGCGAGAAGGAGGTCTACCCGCTGCCCGGTCCGCTGGATCTGACCGGTCTGCACGCGATCGCCGACCTGGACAAGCCCGAGCTCAAGTTCGGCCGCTTCGTCGCCGGCACCCATCGCGACCTGGCCGAGGTGGAGACCGCGCAGGCCGCCGACGTGTTCGCCGCGATGCGCAAGCGCGACATCCTGGTGCACCACCCCTACGACTCGTTCGCCACGTCGGTCCAGGCGTTCCTGGAGCAGGCCGCGGCCGACCCGGACGTGCTCGCGATCAAGCAGACCCTGTACCGCACCTCGGGCGACTCGCCGATCGTGGACGCGCTGGTGGACGCGGCCGAGTCCGGCAAGCAGGTACTGGTCCTGGTCGAACTCAAGGCCCGCTTCGACGAGCACGCCAACATCACCTGGGCGCGCAAGCTGGAGCAGGCCGGCTGCCATGTCGTGCACGGCGTGGTGGGGCTCAAGACGCACTCCAAGCTGTGCCTGGTGGTCCGCCAGGAGGGCGACACGCTGCGCCGCTACTGCCACATCGGGACCGGCAACTACAACCCGAAGACGGCCCGGCTCTACGAGGACCTGGGCCTGCTGACCGCCGACCCGCAGGTCGGCGAGGACATGTCGAACCTGTTCAACCGGCTCTCCGGCTACTCGCGCGCGCAATCGTTTCGGCGGTTGCTGGTGGCCCCGCACTCGTTGCGCAACGGGCTGGTCGAGCGGATCGAGCGCGAGGTGGCCAACCACGAGCAGGGCCTGCCGGCGTACGTCCGGCTCAAGTCGAACTCGCTGGTCGACGAACTGGTGATCGACGCGCTCTACCGTGCCTCGCAGGCCGGCGTCCCGATCGATCTGTGGATCCGGGGCATCTGCGCGCTGCGCCCGGGCGTTCCCGGTCTGTCCGAGACCATCCGAGTGCGCAGTATTCTCGGGCGATTCTTGGAACACTCGAGGGTGTGGGTGTTCGCCGGCGGCGGCGAGCCCGAGGTGTGGATCGGCAGTGCCGACCTGATGCACCGCAACCTGGACCGCAGGGTCGAGGCGGCGGTGCGGCTGCGCGGCGATCGACACCGCGACGAGATGACGTCCTTCATGGACCTGGGGATGAGCGCGGAGACCGCGTCCTGGCATCTGGACCGGGACGGCACCTGGACCAGGCACGCAACCGCTGCCGACGGCAGCCGGCTGCGTGACGTGCAGGAGCACCTCATCGAGACCCGGAGGCGCAGACGTGGGCCGGAGTAAGCAGGCGACCGCCATTCCTCGGCAGCGCACGGCGGCCGAGGACACCTCGGCCCGCGCCATCCTGGTCGCCCATCTGGTCGGGGAGGCCGGCGCGTTCATCGACGAACTGCCCCGACTGAGCGCCGGCGAGGAGGAGGCCGCGCACAACGCGCGCGTGGCCGCCCGGCGGATCCGCAGCGCGCTGGCCACGTGCGCGCCGCTGCTGGAGCCGGAGCCCGCCGCGCGACTGCGCACCCGGTTGCGCGACGCGGCGGACGCGCTCGCCGGCGAGCGGGACGCCGAGGTGCTGCTGGAGCGCCTGCTGGCCGACCTGGACGCGCTGCCGGAGCGCCCCGGCTCGGCCCGGGCCCGGGCGATGGTCACCCGCCGACTGCGCGGCGATCTGCACGCCGGCCGATCCCGCGCGCTGACCGCGCTGGGCACGGGGGTGTTCACCGCGCTGTCCGCGGACCTGGTCGAGCCGGCTCTGGGCCTGACCTTCACCGAGCGGGCCGCGGCACCGGGCGCCGACGTCGTGCCCGGGCTGGTCGCCCGGACGCTGCGCCGACTGGACCGCGCGGCCGAGGCGCTGCCGCTGGCGGCGGCGGGCGTGCCCCATCCGGCCGACCACGCCGGGTTCACCCCGTACGCGGGCACCGACGACGAGGCCTGGCATCGGGTGCGGATCCTGGCCAAGCGAGCCCGCTACGCGGCCGACATGTGCGTGCCCGCGTTCGGCCCGCCCGCCGCTCGGCTGGCCCGGCGGCTCAAGGCGGTGACCGAGGTGCTCGGCGTACACCAGGACGCGACCATCGCCGCCGACGCGGTCGCCGAACTCGCGGCCGGCCCTCGGGTCGGCGGGCCCACCGCCTTCGTACTGGGCGAGTTGTACGCGCACGAGCGGCACGTCGCCACGGCTCAGCGGTACGCGTTCACGCGGGTGTGGCCCAAGGCGGGCACCGCGCAGGCACGGGCGTGGCTCGATGGATGATCCGCCCGCGTCCGCGCCCGCCGACCCGGTACTCGCCGCGGGCGGGGTGCTGTGGCGTCGGGCCGGGGACACGGTGCAGGTCGGGTTGGTGCATCGGCCGCGCTACGACGACTGGTCCTTTCCCAAGGGCAAGCTGGAGCCGGGCGAGCCCGCGGTGGTGGCCGCGGTCCGCGAGATCGCCGAGGAGACCGGCTATCGGGCCATCCTGGGCCGCGAGCTGGGGGTGCGCAGTTATCCGATGCACTCGCGCGATCGGCTCAAGATCAACCGCTACTGGGTCGCCGAGGCGGTCGCCGGCGAGTTCCTCGCCAATCACGAGGTGGACCGGATGTGGTGGGGTCCGCCGGAGGAGGCCGCGACGCTGCCCGGGGCGCCGGACTACACCGCGTCGCTGACCGACGCGTTTCGCACCGGACCGCCGCCCGCGACGGTGCCGGTCCTGGTGCTGCGGGCGGGCCCGGCGTTCGCCCGACGGCTGGTGCCGATGCTGGCCGCGTTCGGACCGGTGGAGGTGTACGGCTGCGCGGAGCCGGCCGCGGCAGCGACGGTGGCGCCCTATGTCGAGGCCGTGGGGGCGCGGGTCCGGGCGACCTCGTGCTCGGTGGCCGACGCGCTGCGCGGCGGCCGGCCGACGCTGCTGTGCGCACCCGTTCCGGACCTGCCCGGCGCCGCCCCCGGGGCGACCGCCGCCCGGCTGGCCGCCGAGCCGTTGCTGCCCGGGGAGTTCGCCGTCCTGCACGCGTGGGCGGGTCGAGTCGTGGCCATGGGCCGTTACGCTCCCTACCCGACGGGAAGCTGAGCACTTGGTCAAGCCGTTGTCACGGTTTACCGAACGTCACACTGCGCGCATCTGAACACCCGGTGAACACGATCCGGACGGCGCGACAAAGCCCCAGTTCACGGGTGGTAAATGAGCACATGAGCGGACAATTCATCCAGCAGTCGGCTTATCTGACTCGACCGTTCGAGTTCACCCTCGGTTCACTTTGCGCGGCGGATCGCTTCATTCTCACGGCCTAACTTCATGGATGACGGCGCCCGTTCGGGACGCCGCACCACGAGTTGAGTTCGATCGAAAGGGAGCGCCGTGACCATTCGGCCCCGCAGTGTCCGTCGCGGTATCGGCTTCACCGGCCTGGCACTCGCCGGCGCGCTCACGCTGGCCGCGTGTGGCTCCGACGACAACAGCTCGGGTGACGACAAGAAGTCGTCGACGAAGGCCGCAGCGGCCCCCGGCGCCGAGGCCCCCAAGGGTGACTGCGGGACGGGCAAGCTCGCGGCTGCCGGCTCCAGCGCCCAGAAGAACGCGATGGACGAGTGGATCAAGGCGTACCAGGCCAAGTGTTCGGGTGCCTCGATCGACTACGCGTCCTCGGGTTCGGGCACCGGCCGTCAGTCGTTCTTCGACAAGCAGGTCACCTTCGCCGGGTCCGACTCGGCGCTCAAGCCGGAAGAGGTCGCCAAGGCGGGCGCGGCGTGCGCCCCCGGCCAGGCGATCAACCTGCCGATGGTGACCGGCCCGATCGCCATCGCGTACAACGTCTCCGGCGTCAAGGACCTGGTCCTGGACGCGAAGACGATCGCCGGCATCTTCTCCGGCAAGATCACCAAGTGGGACGCCGCCGAGATCAAGGCGCTGAACCCGAACGCGCAGCTGCCCGGCACCGCGATCCAGACCGTGCACCGCTCCGAGGCCTCGGGCACCACCGAGAACTTCACCAAGTACCTCAAGGCCGCGGCCGGCGCCGACTGGACCTTCGACGCGGCCCAGGACTGGAAGGCCCCGGGCGGTCAGGGTGCCAAGGGCAGCGAGGGTGTCGCGTCGATCGTGAAGTCGACGCAGGGCGGCATCAGCTACATGGAGCAGTCCTACGCGGAGAACTCCGGCCTGGGCATTGCGCAGATCAACACCGGCGCGTCGGCCCCGGTCAAGCTGACCCCCGAAGCCGCGGGCAAGGCCGTCGAGGCCGCCAAGATCGTGGGCGAGGGCAACGACCTGAAGCTGTCGGTCGACTACGCGACCAAGGCCGAGGGCGCGTACCCGATCATCCTGGTCACCTACGAGATCGTCTGTGAGAAGGGCACCGCCGCGGACAAGCTCCCGCTGCTGAAGTCCTTCCTCAACTACACCTCCAGCGCCGAAGGCCAGAAGGTCCTCGCGGGCATCGGCTACGCGCCGCTCCCGACGACGGTCGCGGACAAGGTTCGCGCCGCCGTGGCCGGTCTGTCCTAGTCCGAGCCCGCTGAGCGACCGACTCGTACGGAGAGAGATGTCCACCACCACTCCCACCGCACCGGCGGAACCCGAGCGCAAGGCCCCCGCGGCCAAGCGCACCAAGGTTCGGCCAGGCGACCGGATCTTCTCCGGTGCCGCCCGCGGCGCCGGCATCAGCCTGCTCGCCATCATGGCCGCGATCGCGATCTTCCTCGTGGTCAAGGCGACGGACGCACTGTCGAAGAACCAGGGCAGCTTCCTGACCGACCAGGGCTGGGACCCGAACACGGCGAAGCCCGCGTTCGGTGTCGTCACGCTCGTGTTCGGCACGGTTGTCAGCGCCACCATCGCGATGCTCATCGCGGTGCCGGTCGCGGTGGGGGTGGCGCTGTTCATCACGCACTACGCTCCCCGGCGGATCGCCCAGACGCTCGGCTACATCGTCGACCTGCTGGCCGCGGTGCCCAGCGTGGTCTACGGCCTGTGGGGCTACATCTTCCTGGCCCCCAAACTGCTCGGCCTGCACGCGTGGTTGTCCGACTACCTCGGCTGGATCCCGCTGTTCGACAAGGAGCAGGCGGGCGTCACCGCGCGCACGCTGTTCACCGTCGGCATCGTGCTGGCCATCATGATCCTGCCGATCATCGCGGCGGTCACCCGTGAGGTCTTCCTCCAGGTGCCCCGCGCCCACGAGGAGGCCGCGCTCGCGCTCGGCGCGACCCGCTGGGAGATGATCCGGATCGCGGTGCTGCCCTACGGCAAGCCCGGCATGATCAGCGCGTCGATGCTCGGCCTCGGCCGCGCGGTCGGCGAGACCATCGCGGTCGCGATGGTGCTCTCCCCCAGCTTCACCGTCTCGATCCACATCCTGGACCCGGGCAACAACACGATCGCGGCCAACATCGCGAACCAGTTCGGCGAGTCCAACGAGATCGGCCGCGGCGCGTTGATCGCCTCCGGCCTGGTCCTGTTCATCATGACGCTGCTCGTCAACGGTGCCGCGCGAATCGTCATCAACCGGCGCAAGGCGTTCTCTGGAGCGAACTCATGACCGTCCTGGACACGGGCGACAAGCGCCCGGGCATCGGTACGGACGCGGTCGAGGCCGGTCGCGCGGGTCTGCCGGATCCGCGTGCGGCGTCGCTGACCCGTCGGACCCTGCCGCGTCAGGTGCCGTGGGCGATCGCCGGTGGCGGCGTGCTGCTGACGATCGTGTTCGAGCTGACCCTGGACAACTGGGCACTCGCGGTCTTCCTCGCCGGGGTGGCCTTCATCGTCGCCCTCTCCGCCGTCTCGTGGCGCTTCGAGGACAGCCGGCGGGCCCGGGACCGGTTCGCCACCAGCCTGATCTCCACCACGTTCGTGCTGGCCGTGCTGCCGCTGATCTCGCTGCTGGGCTACACCATCCAGCGCGGCGTGGACAAGCTCACGCCGTACTTCCTGTCCCACTCGATGCGCGGCGTGGGCGCCCGGGACGACACCGGCGGCGTCTACCACGCGATCATCGGCACCCTGGAGCAGGTCGGCCTGGCCGCCCTGATCGCGGTCCCGATCGGTCTGCTCACCGCGATCTACCTGGTCGAGTACGGGCGGGGTCGCCTCGCCAAGACGGTGACGTTCTTCGTGGACGTGATGACCGGTCTGCCGTCGATCGTCGCGGGTCTGTTCATCTACGCCTTCTGGATCATGATGCTGGGCTTCGAGGCGTCCGGCTTCGCCGGTTCGCTCGCGTTGATGATCCTGATGTTGCCGACGGTGGTGCGCTCCGCCGAGGAGATGCTCAAGCTGGTCCCGAACGAGCTGCGCGAGGCCAGCCTGGCGCTGGGCATCCCCAAGTGGCGCACCGTGCTCAAGGTGGTGCTGCCCACCGCGTTCGGCGGCATCGTCACCGGGGTGATGCTCTCCATCGCCCGCGTGATCGGCGAGACCGCTCCGCTGCTGCTGCTGGTCGGGCTCACCCAGTCGATCAACACCGACCCCTTCTCGGGGTGGCAATCGGCGCTGCCGCTGTACGTGTTCGACCAGAACCACGCCGGCAACCAATTCGCCGAGGAGCGGGCCTGGGCCGCGGCCCTCACGCTGATCGTCATCGTGATGATCCTGAACCTGGCGGCGCGGCTGATCGCCCGCTGGAAGGCACCGAAGGCGGGCCGATGACGGCCACCACGACAACCCGGTCGGCCGACCGCGGAACCGACACCCGCACCGATCCAGAGGCAGGAATGACCAAGCGCATCGAAGTTTCCGGACTCAACGCCTACTACGGCTCGCACAAGGCCGTCGAGGACATCTCGATGACCATGGAGCCGCGTTCGGTCACGGCCTTCATCGGTCCCTCCGGCTGTGGCAAGTCCACCTTCATCCGCACCCTGAACCGCATGCACGAGCTGATCCCGGGTGCCTCGGTGGACGGGTCGGTCGCGCTGGACGGGCAGGACCTGTACGGCAGCGACATCGACCCGGTCGCGGTCCGCCGCACGGTCGGCATGGTCTTCCAGCGGCCCAACCCGTTCCCGACCATGTCGATCTACGACAACGTCGCGGCCGGCCTCAAGCTCGCGGGGATCAAGCGCAAGGGTGACCTGGACGCGATCGTCGAGCGTTCGCTGCGCGGCGCGAACCTGTGGACCGAGGTCAAGGACCGGCTGAACAAGCCCGGCGCGGGCCTGTCCGGCGGCCAGCAGCAGCGACTGTGCATCGCCCGGGCGATCGCCGTCGAGCCGCAGGTGCTGCTGATGGACGAACCGTGCTCGGCGCTCGACCCGATCTCCACGCTCGCGATCGAGGACCTGATCGCGCTGCTCAAGGAGCGGTACACGATCGTCATCGTGACCCACAACATGCAGCAGGCCGCGCGCGTCTCGGACAAGACCGCGTTCTTCAACCTCGCCGGCCCGGGTCAGCCCGGTCGGCTGGTGGAGATCGGCGACACCGAGACGATCTTCTCGGCGCCCACCGAGGAATCGACGGCGGACTACATCGCCGGCCGGTTCGGCTGACGGTCGAGGCTTCGACGGACGGTCGAATGGACATGCGAGAGGGCCCACACCGGGACGGGTGTGGGCCCTCTCGCGCGATATGTCGCGTGTGGACCGAGTGCCCCGTACGTCCTGCATTACGTACGCGGCGCGCGGCCGGTGGGTCAGCCCACGATCAGGTGGGTGATCCAGTACACACAGGCCGCGACCAGGCCGGCGGCCGGCATCGTGGTGAACCAGCCGATCAGGATGTTCTTGGCGACGCCCCAGCGCACCGCCTTGACCCGCTTGGTCGCGCCCACGCCCATGATCGCCGAGGTGATGATGTGCGTGGTGGAGATCGGCGCCTTGAAGACGTAGGCCGTGGTGTACAGGATCGAGGCGGCCGTGGTCTCGGCCGCGAAGCCCTGCGGCGGGTCCAGCTCGATGATCTTGCGGCCGAGCGTGCGCATGATCCGCCACCCGCCCGCGTAGGTGCCCAGCGACAGCGTGACGGCGCACGCGAGCTTGACCCACACCGGAATGCTGTCGCCCTGCTGATGACCGCTGATCACCAGCGCCATCACCACGATGCCCATCGTCTTCTGGGCGTCCTGGATACCGTGCCCGAGCGCCATGCCGGCCGCGGAGACGGTCTGCGCCAGCCGGAAACCGCGCTTGGCCTTGTGCGGATTGGACTTACGGAACAACCAGATGATCCCGACCATCACCAGGTAGCCGGCGACCAGGCCGACCACCGGCGACACGAACATCGGGATGACGACTTTGTCGAGGACACCGCTCCAGTAGACGGTGCTGGAGCCCGCGAGCGCGGCGCCGACCAGGCCACCGAACAGCGCGTGCGACGAGGACGAGGGCAGGCCGAAGTACCAGGTCAGCAGGTTCCAGAAGATCGCGCCGACCAGCGCCGCGAACAGGATGACCAGACCTTGATGGCCTTCGGGGGTGGCGATCAGCCCTTCGCTGACGGTCTTGGCGACGCCTTCGCCGAGGAAGGCGCCCGCGAGGTTCATCACCGCGGCCATGGCCAGCGCCGCTCGCGGGGTCAGTGCCCGGGTGGACACCGAGGTCGCGATGGCGTTGGCCGAGTCGTGGAAGCCGTTGGTGTAGGTGAAGAAGAGCGCGACGCCGATGACGATGATCAGACCAGTGAGTTCCACTGGGTCAGGACTCCTTGACGGCGATCGTCTCGACCGTGTTCGCCACGTGCTCGAACCCGTCGGCGGCCTCTTCGAGCACGTCGACGATGCCCTTGAGCTTGAGCACGGTCAACGCGTCGTAGGCACCACTGAACAGATGGGCCAAAAGCTTGCGGTGGATCTGGTCGGCCTGGTTCTCGAGTCGGTTGATCTCGATCCAGTACTCGGTCAGGTCCTTCATCGTGCGCAGCCGGGGCATCGCCTCGGCGGTCAGTTCCGAGGCCCGGACCAGCACCTCGATCTGATCCGCGACCTGCGGAGGGAGTTCGTCGAGCTGATACAGCACGACCAGGTCGACGGCCTCTTCCATGTAGTCCATGACATCGTCCAGTTGCGAGGCGAGGGCGTAGATGTCCTCGCGGTCGAACGGGGTGATGAAGGAGGCGTTGAGCTGGCGCATGATCGCATGCGTGGTGTCGTCACCGGCATGCTCGGCCGCGCGCATCCGTTCGGCGATCTCCGGACGAGCGGAGACCTCTGCGCCGAGCAACTCCGTCAGGAGCTTGGATGCGGTGACCAGGTTGCTCGCCGCTGCGGCGAACATGTCGTAGAAGCTCGTCTCCCTGGGGGTCAGACGCAATCGCACTGGAGGTCTCCGGGATAATGAAAGTGGTCGGCGTCGATGCTAGGCGCTCCGGCGGTCCTGCACGCAAACCGGGGAGTCGACGCGAACCGCGACCGTACCCGGCGGTAACGAGACGCGCGCTCACAGCGACGAACGGGCATGCGGAAGCACCCGTTCCGCCGCCTAGGACGCCCGTCACACGGCCAGAGTATGGGCCAGGGCGGCATTCGAGTGACAGTGCGCCCTACGCTCGATCCATGTCGCCCACATCACACGACGAGATCCGGGAACCGGTCGGGATGTCCGCGCCCGCGGCGGGCGCGTTCGCCCGATGCCGTCGGCCGGTGATCGGAATGCTTGCCCGATATACCCCCCGGGGGTAAATTCGGGTCATGGACGGTCACCCGATCGGGCCATGGACACGTGGGGAACGGCCGCAGAGACACGGGAGACGACGGTGGAACAGGATCCGCAGACGCCGGAAACGACGGCGACGCCCGGCGCTTCGGGGCACGGGCACGGCTACAGCGGGCGCAAGGACGAGCACCTCAAGCGGCTGCGCCGTGCCGAGGGGCAGATCCGCGGGTTGCAGCGGATGGTCTCCGAGGACGAATACTGCATCGACATCCTGACGCAGGTCTCCGCGGCGACCAAGGCACTGCAATCGTTCGCGCTCAGCCTGCTGGAGGAACATCTGGCGCACTGCGTCGCGAACGCGGTGGAAAAGGGCGGCCCGGAAGCGGATGAAAAGGTCAAGGAGGCGTCCCAGGCGATCGCACGCCTGGTGCGCTCCTGAGGCCGCGGCGACGGGGGCCGGCCCGGGTGTGGGTCGCCGTCCCCCAGCCGCCGGCGAGCCCGAGCACCGCGTCGATCTGGGCCTGTGTGAGCGGACCCTCGCTCGCCGACGCCGCGATCATCAGGTCGCCGTAGAGCTCGATCTCGTCGAGGACGACATGGTCGTGTACACCGCGATCGGAGAACCGTGACACCCACATCACCTCCTCGTGCGCACCCCGGACGGGCCTCGGCCCATCCAGCGTACGGGCGGCTCCGCGGGGCCGACATGGCACGCCTGGGTCATATGGGGACCGCCCGGAACGACTCCGCGCGAGTGGCTCAGCCGCGTCCCGCCGGTGTGCGGGACGGGTTCGGCGCGACGTACAGATCCTTGGCCTCGGGCGGCTTGACGTCGACCACCACGCCGAAGTCGTACAACTCCGCCGCGGAGAGCACCTTCGCGGACGGCGGCGTCTTGCCCTGGTCCGGGCCCATCACGAACGCGAACGACTCCTCGACCTTGCGCAGCCGACCCGCGTCGTCGAGGTAGGCGTCGAACGGGATCGGCGCGCCGTCGAAGGTCTTGAGCGCGGCGGCCAGCGGGCCGCGCACCTCCGGCGCGGTCAGATCGTGCGCCTTGCGGATGTCGAGGGTGCCCCGGTAGTGCCGCACGGTGTCCGGGCCGAGCTTCTCGGTGCCCACGAGCACCACGTCGTCGTTGACCCCGCGCAGTATCTCGAAGGACGTCCCGGGGTCGGTGGCACCGCCGCTGACCAGATTGCCGTCGGCCAGCCCGTCGATCGCCAGCCGCACCCACTTGTCCTTGGGCACGCCCGGCGACCCGTTCTTCATGTAGAGCGCGTCGGGGGTGAGGATCTCCTGGAGCGGGCCGGCGATGCCCGACTCCTTGGGCGCGTCCACGGTGAGCGAGCCGATGTGCCGGACGTAGTCGAACATGCCCTGCCCGGTGAGCTTGACCACCCGGTCGGCGTTTTGCATGGTCATCGTGGTGCGGGTGCGCGAACTCTTCGCGCCGGTGGTGACATCGGCCGCCTTGCGGACCGCCAGGACCGCCTCGGACGGACCGTTCGCGGCCCCGCTACTGCCCTTGGCCTGCGCTCCCTGAGGTTGCACGTCGTCACCCTGACAGCCGGTGGCCCCGGCCAGGAGGAGGGCGCAGCAGACACCCGTGAGCGCGGTGCGGACCAACATGTGGGGTTCTCCCGGATGCTCGGAATCCTCGCGTGACGGCCGGCCACGCGGCGGCGGCTCGACGGGACAACGAGCGAGGCGACGCCGGGTTACGGCCGTTCGAGGGACGACGCATCGGGGAACGGCGGGTCGGCGGACGCGGGCGGCGCGTCCGGGGCCGGGCGGCGCGACCAGGCCAGGTGCCGCCGGGTCAACTCCTCGGCACCGGCCCGATCACCGGCCTCGATCAGGTCGAGCAACCGGTGGTGCTCGGCGGCGATCAGGCTCCGGTCGGCCGGATCGGCCGGCGGACGCGGACCGTACAACCGGGCCTGGGCCCGCAGTTCGGCGACCATCCTGACCAGACGCGCGTTGCCCGCCAGACCGAGCAGGTGGGCGTGGAAACGATCGTCGGCGTCCACGTAGGCCGGCGCGTCCACGCGCTCGGCCGCGTCGGCGAGTTCGTCGACCAGCGCCCGCAGGGCCGGCAGCGCGGGCGCGCAGCCGTTTTCGGCGAGCCGGCCGACGATCGGTATCTCCAGGAGTTCACGCAGGTCGTGGATGTCGTCCAGGTCGGCGGCGGACATGCTGCGGACCCGAAAGCCCTTGTTGCGGACCGGCTCGACCAGACCGTCCTTGGCCAGATCGAGCAGTGCCTCGCGGACCGGCGTCGCGGACACCCCGAATCGGGTGGCCAGGGCGGGCGCCGAGTAGACCACCCCGGGCTGCATCCGGCCCGCCACCAGGGCGGCCCGGATCGCGCGCGCGACCTGCTCGCGCAGGCTCAGCCGTTCGCCCAGGCGGGCTGCGTCCCGGCCGCCCTCGGTGTCCGTCCCCATCGTGTCCGCCCCCTCGGCCACGCCGCCGTCATCCGGCCGGGCGCGGCTCGGCCGTGACCAGCGGACGCAGCGGCCCGCGTTCGACCAGCCGCACCACCGGTTCCAGGACTCGGCCCATGAACATCGACCCGACCAGCGCCACCAGTGCGCCGAGCGCGAATCCGGCGAGCACGTCGGTCGGATAGTGCACGCCCACGTACAACCGGGCGAAGCCGGTGAACACCGACGCGAGCACCGCCAGGATCCCGATCCGGCGGTCCACCAGCAGGATCCCCACCGCCAGCGCCATCGTGGTCAGCGCATGGTCGGAGGCGAAGGACGGATCGGTCTTGCCCTCGACGAGCACGTGCAGCCCGTCGTGGCTCAGGAACGGACGCGGCCGATCCACGAAGTCGCGCAGCGGCGCGTTCGCCAACTCCGCGACCAGGGCCGCGAGCGGGGCCCACACGAGGCCGGCCATGGCCGCGGTGTGGTCGGCTCGACTCCGGGCCCGCCACCACGCGAGCAGGGCGAGTACGGCGAGTACGGCGAACATGCCGTACTCGCCCATGAACTCCATGCCCCCGTGTGCCCATGAGGTGTGTTCGGTGAGCCCGTTGACGTCACGCAGGACCTCGATGTCGAGGTTGTCGTCGGTACTCTCCGCCAGGACCTGCAAGGACACCGGTGAACCCCTTCGAGTGGTGCATTGTGGTGCGGATGGTGCGGGTGGCGCGGGCAGCGCGGTGATTCCGCAGGTGCGGTGCCGCTACTTGCCCTCGTAGGCGTTGACGACCTCCGCCATCGGCCCGTCCATCTTGATCACGCCCTGATCGAGCCAGATCACCCGGTCGCAGGTGTCCCGGATCGACTTCATGCTGTGGCTGACCAGGAAGACCGTGCCGGCCTCCTTGCGCAGCTCGCGGATCCGGGCCTCGCTCTTGAGCTGGAATTCGCGGTCGCCGGTGGCCAGTGCCTCGTCGATCATCAGCACGTCGTGCGTCCGCGCGGCGGCGATGGAGAACCGCAGACGGGCCGCCATGCCGGACGAGTACGTGCGCATCGGCAGCTTGGTGAAGTCCTTGCCGTTGTAGTTGTTCAGGCCGGAGAACGTGGCGATCTCGTCGTAGTGGTCCTCGGCCTCGCGCTGCGTCATGCCCATCGCCAGGCAGCCCAGGATGATGTTCCGCTCACCGGTGAGGTCGTTCATCATCGCGGCGTTGACGCCCAGCAGCGACGGCTGGCCGTCGCTGTAGATCTTGCCCCTGGTGGGCGGCAGCAGGCCGGCGATGCACTTGAGCAGCGTGCTCTTGCCGGAGCCGTTGCGGCCGATCAGGCCGATCGCCTGGCCCTTGTACGCGACGAAGCTGACGCCGCGCACCGCGTGCACCTCGGTGACGCCGGTGGCCTTCTTGCGCAGCGCCAGCCGGGACAGCGCGGAGGTCGCGCTGCCCTTGCCCGAGGAGGCACCGTGCACCCGGTAGATCAGGTGCACGTCGTCGACCACGACGGTCGGCGGCACCTCCTCCTGCCGGGCGGGCTGCTGCTGCGGTTGTTGCGGTTGGCTCTGTTCGGGCACCTCGGCCTCCGGCGTCGCGGTGACCTCGCTCCAACTCATGATTGCCGGCTGCTCAGCCACGGCCGTACCTCTCTTCCGCCTTCCAGAAGTACACGTAACCGCCGAAGCCCATCACGATCGCCCAGCCGATGGCGTAGGCCCACGTGTGCGGGGGAACGTTGGTGTGGCTCTCGATCAGCGCATCGCGCACCAGCTCGATGTACACCGCGCCCGGGTTCGCCTCCAGCACGTGTGCCACCCAGGCCGGCGCCGTCTTGGTGTAGTTGTCCAGGCTGTAGAAGACGCCGCTGAGGTACAGCCAGGTACGCAGGATGAACGGCAGCAGCTGCTTGATGTCCACCATCACGGCGCCGATCCGGGCCAGCACCAGGCTCAGGCCGACGTTGAAGACGAACTGCAGCATCAGTGCGGGCAGGATGAGCAGCCACTTCAGGCTGAGCGGCTCACCGGTGCCCAGCACGATCGCGCAGAGCACGACCATGGAGAACAGCAGCTGCTGGAGCTGCACGATGGTGAACGAGATCGGCAGGCACGCGCGCGGGAAGTGCAGCGCGCGGATCAGGTTGAGCTGGTCGCTGATCGCCCGGCTGCCCGCGAGGACCGCGCTCTGGGTGAACGTGAACACGAAGACGCCGGTGACCAGGAAGGCGACGTAGTTGTCGATGCCGCCCTTGGTCTTCACCAGGTAGCCGAAGATCAGGTAGTACACGGCCGCGTTCAGCAGCGGGGTGAGCACCTGCCATACCTGGCCGAGCTTGGCGGTGCTGTAGGTCGCCCGGGTCTTGGCGTTGGCGAAGGCGACCACGAAGTGGCGCCGGGCCCAGAGCTGCTTCGTGTACGAGAACAACCCCGGTCGGGCGCCGCTGACCGTCAGCTTGTAGCGGGCGGCGAGATCCGCCAGAGGTTCGGACGAACCGGGGGGCGCCGACGTCCCCTGTGGGCTCAGGGTGTCGGCCTGCGCGCTGTTGGCCACGTTGACACTTTCGTCTGCGTCGGATCGAAATCGAAACGGTACGAGAATTCCAGCCTGTCAGATGACGGGCGGGCGGCCGAGCCTGGTCATCCGCCAGACCGTCCGCCAGGACATCGGCTTGCGCGGGCCGCTCGGGGTCTTCCACCCCTCGCGGAAGCCTGCCACCCAGGCCTGGGCGTTCTCCCTGGACGGCCTGCGGGCGGCGGTGAGGACGACCCAGGTGCCCAGGTAGGCGGGCACGATCGGCCACGGCAGGTTGCGCCGGGCCAGGTAGACGCGGTTGCGCGCATTCATCCGAAAGAATGCCGCGTGCCGCGCCGGGCTGGTCTTGGGGTGCTCCAGCACGATGTCCGCGCGGTACTCGATCTCCCAGCCCGCGTCGAGCGCGCGCCACGCGAGGTCGGTCTCCTCGTGCGCGTAGAAGAAGTCGTCGGGCAGCCCGCCGACCTCCGCCAGCACGGCCGCACGAACCGCGCTCGCGCCGCCGAGGAAGGTGGTCACCGGGCCCGAACGCAGCGGGTCGCCGACCCGGATCCTGGGCACGTGTCGGCGCTGGGTCTCGCCGCTCTCCGGGTCCACGATCCGGAAGCTGACGATGCCCAGGCGCGGGTTCGCCGCGAACGCCTCGCGCAACAACCGACCGGCGTCGGTGCCGCCGAGGCGGCCGTCGTCGTCGAGGAAGAGCACCACGTCGGTGCCCGCGGGCAGGCCCGCGGTGCCCACGTTGCGGCCGGCGGGAATGCCCACGTTCTTCGGCAGGGGGATGCCCACCGCGCCCTCGGGCAAGTCCGGCAGCGGACCGCCGTTGGCCACCACGACCACCGCCATCGGGTCGCCGACCTGATCGGCGACCGAACGCAGCAGCCGGTCCAGCTCGACCGGGCGGTCGCCCATGGTCAGCACAACCGCGCCGAGCGTGATGCGATCCGCCGCGGCGACGTCGCCGGTGCGCTGCCCCGGGGCAGCCTCGGCGGTCACCGGAGCCTGCTCGACATGAGCACGCTGATCAGGTGCAGCACGGTCTGCAGGAGCGCGATGGCGGCGAGCGCGCCGACCGCGATCCTGCTGTACAGCAGGCCGCCGTCGTCGGCCACCAGGTCGAGCACGCCCGCCAGAAGCAGGAAGATCGACGCCTCGACGGCGCCGACCAGGCGGTGGAACTTGAGCGAGGCGACCAGCTTGCGGGCCGAGGCCGCACCCGAGGAGCGCGGCACCGCGGCGGCGTCCTGCACGGGCGGCAGGCCGCTCTTGGCCCGGGCGCCGTCGACCAGGTCGGTCTCCGACTTGATCAGGATCGCGCCCAGCGCGGCGACCACACCCAGCGTCGCGTAGCCGTTGAAGCCGCCGCCGTCCAGGACGCCCGCCGCGTGCAGGCCGGCGCCGGAGAGCAGCGCCGCCTCGGAGAGGTAGTGGCCGACCCGGTCGAGGTAGACACCGGTGACCGAGGTCTGCCGGCGCCAGCGGGCCACCTCGCCGTCGACGCAGTCGAGCAGCAGGTAGAGCTGCACCAGGATCAGCGCCGCGAGCGGTCCGGCGATCCCGGGAAGGATCAGCGCGGCACCCGCGGCGATGCCCGCGAGGATCATCATGTAGGTGAGCCCGTTGGGCGTCACCCGGGTCCCGACGATGCGTCGGGTGACCTGGAGGGAGATCTGCCGCATGTAGATGCGCCCGGCCCAGTGTTCGCCACTGCGCCGGTCGAGCAGGCCCTCGGGGTGTACGACCGAGCGAAGCTCAGCCGCCGTAGGTGTGGACATATTCGGTCACCGAATCCCGGATGGCGTCATTGTCGAGGTCGAGATGTTCGAGGATGGTGAAGCGGCCCGGACGGGTCTGGGGCGCGTGACTCACCGCCGCCACGAATTCGTCTATGGTCAAGCCGAGATGCTCCGGCACGAACGGCAGCTTGTGCCGATCGAGAGTGCTCGTCAAGAGCCTCGTCAGCTCGACGTCGCCACGCAGGTGCGTGGCGAACGCGGCGCCCAGGCCGACCTGTTCGCCGTGCAGCCCGTCGTGTCCGTCGCGCTCGCCGTAGAGCAGGTCGATCGCGTGCGAGATCTCGTGGCAGGCCCCGCTGCAGGGGCGTGTGGTGCCGGCCACGGACATCGCGATGCCGGAGAGTACGAGGCCCTCGGCCAGGGCCACGAGGAAGTCGTCGTCCTCGATACCACCGGGGCGGTGCAGCATCGTGTCGCCGGAGGTACGGGCCAGCGCGACGGCCAGACCGTCCACCGGCTCGCCGGTCTCCCGCTGCGAGAGCTCCCAGTCGGCGACCGCGCACAGGTTGGACAACGACTCGCCGATGCCGGAGCGCACGAAACGCTGCGGTGCGGCGCGGACCAGGTCCAGGTCCACCACCAGCGCGATCGGCGTGGGCACACCGTAGGAGCCGCGGCCGGCGTCGTTGTCGAGGATGCTCACCGGCGACGCAATGCCGTCGTGGGCAAGGTTGGTGGCGACCGCGACCATGGGCAGGCCCACGCGCGCGGCGGCGTACTTGGTCGCGTCCAGGACCCGGCCGCCGCCGAGGCCGACCACCGCGTCGTAGGCCCCGCCGCGCATCCGGTCGGCCAGGTCGACGGCGGCGGTCAGCGTGCCGCCGGCGACGCTGTACCACTCGGCGCCCGGCAGTTGTGGGGCGAACCGGTCGCGCAGTCGCGCGCCGGAACCCTCGCTGACCACGACCGCGATCCGGCCCGAGGTGGAGACCCGGCGGTCGGCCAGGATGGCCGCGAGGTCGTCGACCGCGCCCGCGCGGATGTCGACGGTGAGCGGTGTGGGGACCAGTCGGGTCAGTACCGGCACGCGATCTCCCGCGCGACCGTGAGGTCCTCGGTGGTGTCGATCTCGGTCCACGGCACCCGGGTGTCCGGCGCACTGATCGGCTGCACGTCGACCCGACCGCCCCGGACGACCAGTTCCTGGTAGCCGTCCTCGTAGTACAGCTGCGGGTCGCGCTCGAAGGTCGCCTGGAGCGACTCGATCAGCGCGGGCGCCGCGTGGCCCTCGATCAGCGTGACGCCGATGTACTCGCCGGCCGCCTCGGTGGGGTCCATCAGCTTGGTGATCCGGCGCATCCGGCCGTCCTCGCCGAGGGTGACCTTCATTTCCTCGTCGGCGAGCGGCTTGGCGGTGTCCAGGGCCAGGATGATGCCCTTGGCGTCGTCCCGAGCGGCCAGCATGGTCTCCTGGACCGAGACCGGGTGCAGCGTGTCGCCGTTGGCCAGCAGCACACCGTCCGCGAGGAAGTCACGCGCGCACCACAGGGAGTAGGCGTTGTTCCACTCCTCGGCCTTGTCGTTGTCGACCATGTGCAGCTTCAGGCCGTACCGCCGCTCCAGCACGCTCTGCCGATCGCGGATCGCGTCACCGCAGTAGCCGACCACGATCGCGGCCTCGGTCAGCCCGACCGCGGCGTAGTGCGACAGCGTGACCTCCAGGATCGACCGTTCGCTGTCCGGCGCACCGGGCGCGCCCACCGGCACCAGGGCCTTGGGCAGCGTGTCGGTATGCGGGCGCAGTCGGCGGCCGGCGCCGGCGGCGAGAACGAGGCCGATCATGAGAGGTCTCCAGTTCGATCGGAGGCCGCCGCGGCGGCGGCCTCCAGGGGGCGGTACGACGGCGTCGAGGCCGTGGGGGCCGGTCCCACCGGAGTCGCGTCCTCGATGTCCGGGCGCGCACCGCGCACCCAGAACGTGACACTCTCGGTGAGCACGATCGCCGCGAGCACGACGGCCGTCACGATCAGGCCGGTGCGCAGGGTCCCCGATCCCAGTGCGGCCAGCACGGTCACCAGGAGCACACGCCCCTCGTGACCCAGGACCAGCCACACCAGTGCGCGGGGCGGTGCCCCGTAGCCGCCACGCAGGCGGTACACCGTGTCGTAGTGATGGTAGGCCGTGGCCGCGACCAAGCCGAACGCCGCGGCCACCGCGGTGGGCGCCACCTTGGCGGCGAGGATGGTGATCGCGGCGTACTCCGCGGCCCGGAACACCGGCGGCACCACCCAGTCGAGCCGACGCACCAGCGGCCGGCCGATCGCCACGCCGGCGCACAGCGCGTACACACCGGCACCGGCCAGGCCCCACCATTCGCCGGCGCCGCCCGCGAGCAGCACGGCGAGCAGGGCGGCGGTGCCGACCAGCGCGGCGGCGGGAGCGGGCACGCGCAGCCGCAGTCGGGCCACCGCCTCGGCGAGCGGGCCGCTGTCGGCGAGCGCGGCGAGGTGTTCGCCCACCTGCGCGACGAACGCGGTGCGCCGCGGCAGCGAGCGCAGGATCCGGCCCAGCGAGGTGTAGCAGGCGGCCAGCACGCAGCCGACGATCAGCACGACGAAGGTGATCCGCGGCGTGGTGGTCGCGGTGAGCAGGGCGATCAGTGCCCAGCGCTCGCCGATCGGCAGGATGATCATCCGTCGCGCCCACACGGTCCAACCGACCGAGTTCAGCTTGCCGGAGAGCTTGGCGCCGGCGCCGCCGTCGGCGCTGTCGTCGTCCCCGCCGCCGATTCCGCGGCGGGTCTCGTTGAAGGCGAAGTCGACGATGTGTCGGGTGGTCATCACGACCATGGCGACCAGGGCGAGGGTCCACACGTCGTCGTCGTGCCGGGCCGCGCCCATGGCCAGGCCGGCGTAGACCGCGTACTCCTTGGCCCGGTCGAAGGTGGCGTCCAGCCACGAGCCGATCCGCGAGTAACTCACCGCGTAGCGGGCGAGTTGGCCGTCGGTGCAGTCCAGGACGAAGGAGAGGTACAGGCCCAGGGCGGCACCGACGTAGCCGGCGCGGGTGCCGGTGGCGGCGCCCGCCGCGGCGGCGAGTGCGACGAACAGCGAGGCGACGGTGACCTGATTGGGCGTCAGCCCCCGACGGGCGCACCAACGCGCGAGATGGCGCGACCAGGTGCTCACCGCGAAGGTGGTGAAGAACCCGTCGCGGGCCTTGACCGCCGAGTTCAGCCGGATCCGCTCCTCGTCCACGGCGTCCACCGCGGCCAGTGCGTGCTCGCGTTCGGCGTGATCGCGCGGTACCACGGCGACCAGGTCGCCGAGCGGGACCTCGCGCACCGAGATGTGGCCGTCGGCGATCAGGCGTTCGGCGATCGCGTCCGGCACGCTGATGTCGGCGGGCAGCCGCCCGAGTTCGGCGAGCACCCGGCCGGCCTCGGCGCGCGCGTCGCCCTCGACGACGAGCACGCCGGGCACGTGCGTGGCCGGGAAGCGGGTGTCCGCGATCGCCAGCCGCAATGCGTGGCGGTGTCCGACGAACCGCTGATCGACCAGGGCGACGCGGCCGGTGTCGGAGGCGATCCGCAGGTCGAGACCGGCCGCGGGCACGACGGCGACGTCGGGCACCGCCCGGGTCAGCGCGGCGAGTTCGGCGAGCAGCAGAGCCGGGTCGGCTGCGCCGGCGTCGCCGACACTCGACGAAACCGGCGCGGTGATGACCAATGCCGTGGACAGGCGTCATCACTCCTTGGGTTCGATTGTGGAACTACGCTTCGTCGCCGAGGAGTCGGCGATTCTGCCGACCGGGGCCGAGCAGAGCGGCCGCCGCATCCGTCACGGCGAGACGTCGAGACATACTGTCGGGGTCGCGCGAAAGTCCGCAACCGAGTCGATGCCCCGCCGCGTCGGGTCGTTCAGCGGTACAACGAGTCGAACTCCCGCTCCCATTGCGCGACGATCCGATCCGGACTGTATCGCTGCGCACTCGCCTCGGCCGCCTCGCCCAGGCTCTCGCGCAGTCCGGAGTCCTCGATCAGGCGGTTGATCGCCTTGCCGAACTCCAGCACGTTGCCCGGGACGATCACGAGACCGTCCTTTTCGTCCGTGATGATCTCTCGGATGCTGGGCGCGCAGTCGAACGCCACACACGGCACGCCGGCGGTCATCGCCTCGACCAGGACCAGGCCCCAGCCCTCCTGCCGCGAGGGCAGCACGAGCATCGAGGCCTCCATGAGCGCACCGCCCACGTCCGCCGTCTGTCCCATCAGCTCGACCGACCCGGTCAGCGCCGCGGCGGCGATCTGCGCCCGCAGGGCGGCCTCCTCGGGGCCCTCGCCGTAGATCCGCAGGGTCCAGTCCGGGTGCGCACGCGCGACGTCCCGCCAGGACTCGATCAGCAGATCGAAGCCCTTCTCGTGGGACAACCGGCCGAACGCGACGACGGTCTTGGCAGTCAACGAGGAGATGCCCGGAATGTCCGCGGTCAGCGGGTTGGGCATCGCACCCGACTGGGACATGCCGGTGAGCGCCCACGCGTCCGCATCCTCCTGGGTGAGCAGCAGGAAGCGGTCCACGCCCGGATAGAAGAGCTTGATCCGGCCGTAGCGGGAGGTGCTCTTGGACGCCGCCATCGACTCGTGGCTCATGCCGATCACCGGCATGCCGTGGGTGTCGGCCTCCAGGAGCCACTCCATCGCCCAGACCTGCGTGCAGATCACCACGCCGCCGGAACGCGCGCCGCGGAAGATCCGGGACAGTTCCTGGGCGCCCTTCCTGATCACCGTACGGCGACGGGCGTTGTCCAACGCGGCCTTGGGCATCGCGCGCCTGCGCAGGCTGCCGTAGGTGGGGTTGGGCGGGTGCACCTCGTGGATCGTGGTCGTGCGGTACGAACCGTCCAGGGCCTGCGGGTAGGACTGTTGCGGGTGCACCAGACCGATCGCGTGCACCCGGTGGCCGGCCTTGGTGAACAGGTCGGCCATCACGTGCACCCAGCGCTGGACGCCGCCGAGCTCCTCGATGTTGTTGGCGACGATGAAGATGTCGCGCTTGACGCTCATGCGTCCACTCCCCGCTGCTTACCCGCAAAGAAACGATCGACGACGCGCCGCGCCGCGTCGCCCTTGTCGAAATTGGCGAATCGGTCCACGAAGGACTTGTACGCCCCCTGGTATTCGGTGTGTGTCTCGTCCACGCGTGCGAGCGCCGCGAGCAACGCGTCGCCGTCCTCGACGACCGGCCCCGGGGCCACCTCGCGCAGATCGAAGTATGCGCCGCGTTCCTCGCGCGTGTACTCGTCGTAGTCGTACGTGAAGAAGACGATCGGCCGCCCGGTGAGCACGTAGTCGAACATCAGCGACGAATAGTCGGTGACCAGGACGTCGGTGATGTTCAACAGTTCGGTGATGTCGTGGTAATCCGCGACATTGCGCACGAACGAGGAGTACTGGAACGGGATTTGGAACGTGTCGAGGTAGTGCGGCCGGACCAGCAGCACGAAGTCCTCGCCCAACCGGTCGCGGAACTCCTCCAGGTCGATCCGCAGGTCGAAGTCGTGCCGACCGTTGCGGGCCGACTCGCGATAGGTCGGCGCGTACAACACGACCCGCTTGTCCGCCGGGATGTCCAGAGCGGCGCGCACCCGATCGCGCGCCGCCGCCCGGCCGTCCTGCTGCAACAGGTCGTTGCGGGGGTAGCCGTACTCGAGGAGTTCACCGGTGTACTCGAACGCGGGGACCAGGGTTTGCAGGTCGTGGTCACAGCGGACCATGAAGTAGTCCCAGCGCCTGAACTGGGCGCGCAGGGACTCGATCGAGCCCTGCGAACCACGCTTGACCGACGGCAGGTCGAAGCCCATCCGCTTGAGGGCGGTGCCGTGCCACGTCTGGATGTACTCCTGCCCGGGCCGCTTGGGGCACATCGAGGGCACCGCGTGGTTGTCCACCCAGTAGCGGGCCCGCGCCAGCGCCCACAGATGTTCCCAGCTGTAGCGCTTGACCAGGGTGGCGTCCTTGGGGAATCCCTTGGGGCTGTCCTCGTAGGCCCACACCACCTCCCACGGGAGCCCGCGCCGACGCAGTTCCTCGTAGATGTAGCGCGGAGAGTCGCTGTACTGCTTGCCCAGGTGTGACTCGAAGACGACCAGATTGCTCTGGATCGGCGCCTTCATCAGCACCTTCTTGTACACCGATGCCTTGGTCGTACCGTCGTTCCTGAGCTTGCGCAGCGACGAGATGGTCCGCCCGGCCGACCTGCGGGCCTTGACCGCGCGCGGGTCGGCCAACACCCGTTCCGCGGCGTTGCGCACCGCGATGCTCGTGCTGCCGAGGTTGATCAGGCGGAAGGCGAGGTTTCGGTGCGCCGTCGCGTACGCCTCCAGGTGGTCACCCGCGACCGGGCCGATCTTGGGCTGCACCGCGAACCGCAGTTCGGGCAGGGAGCGCGGGTCGACTGCGAGGGGGGTGAAGTTCTCCTCGCCGGCCACCCGCAATCGGGTGCGCACGTTCCAGACCCGCTCGCGCAGGCCGCCCGGACGATCGAGCCCGGCCAGGTCGATCGTGCCCTGCCAGGTGATCCGGTCGCCGTGGTGCTCGGCCCGGGACACCTTGAAGGCCTTGTGCTGCATGCCCGGCTTGGTGGAACCGACGTCTATCGCGACCTCGAAGCCCTCCCGGGGGATCCGACCGAGCTGGTTGACGATCTCGCCGGAAAGGGCCACCCGCCCTGCCCCGGCATGGGCCATCGAGACGACCCGGTTGTGGAAGTACAGCCGATGGAACGGGCGCTCGGGGATGCCGTAGGCGGTCACGTCCAGACGCCGACGCCCCTCCTCGGTGTCCAGGTGACGGTCGCACCAGTAGACCCGGTCGTCGCGGACGACCAGATCGGTGGACAGCTTCCACTTGTGGTGCAGGAAGTCGATCGCGGTCATCAGACCCTCGAAGTCGCCCTGCCGGATCATGAATACCGCGATGGCCAGCGGCTGCTGGATCCGATCCAGAACCGGGTTCAGGATCCGATCCGGGATCTCGGTGAGGTACTCGGCGGCCAACTCCATGAACTTGGCGCGGTAGTCGTCGGGGAATTCCGGCAGATCGTTGAGGTACAGCCGCAGGTCGTGGCGCAGGAAGCGCTCGGCCTTGAGTTCGAGCACGTCGTCGCTGACCCGACCGTCCAGGACCCGGTCCATCTCGCGGTGGATGTGGATCCGGTCGGAAAAGTTCTTGAACTCGTGCCGGCGGTGCGTGATGGACTGCGTCGCCGCCTGCTCCTTGACCATCCAGCGGTACACGCTCTGCGGGATCACCGAGAAACGCTCGGCCGCCGTGTAGACCCGGGTCGCGAACAGCATGTCCTCGTAGAAGAGGCCGTCCGGAAAGCGGATCTCGTTCTCGTCGAGGAATTCCCGACGGTAGATCTTGTTCGTGGACAACATGTCCCAGAACATCGTCGGGAATTCCGAGATGCCGGCCGCGTCCACGGTCTTTCCGTAGACCTGCGGAAACCACGGGGTGATCTTGTTGCGCTTGTTCACGTGCACGCGCAGAACACGTCCGGCAACGAAGTCGGCGTTCGTCTCCTCGGCCTTGACGAACAGATTCCGGCACGCGTGACGGTCGAACTCGTCGTCGCTGTCGAGCAACATCACGTACTTCGCGCGGGCGTGGTCGATGCCGACGTTGCGCGGGCGACTGCAACCACCGCTGTTCTCAGGCAGGTGGATCGCCCGAATCCGCCCGGGATGACTCGCCGCCAGTCGATCCGCCACCGCGCCCGAACCGTCGGTGCTGTGGTCGTCGACGATGATCACCTCGACGTTGCGCAGCGACTGATCGAGGACCGATCCGACCGCGACAGGCAGCCGCTCGGCATCGTTGTAAACGATCACGACAACGGAGACATCCGGGCAGTCGGTGGGGGCCAAAGCAGTTCCTCGCATCATTGTCAACCGTGTAAGCGCGTCCAAGGAGCGTAATACAACGCCGTGTACAACCACGTTCTCGGACGACCGGCGAGCACACCACGGTTCCGGCATGGATAGGCTTGATCGCGATCACCCGCGATGACCACGCGATCGCGCCACCAGGCCTCACCCAGGGATCCCATGTCTGCCACGACCCATGAACGGCCTGCCGAGCCCGGTCGAACGCCGGGAGGGCGGACCGCATCCGGCCGGTTCTCCGGCGGCCTGCGCCGACTGCCCGGGGTACGCCTGTGGGGCCGGCCGGACGTCGCCGCCCCGGTGCTCGCGTTCGTCGCGACGTTCTCGGCCTATCTCATCGCCTGGATCGCAAAGGACGAACGTCCGTTCGGCGACAAGCCCAAAGGGCTGAACGACCTCGCCAACCAGTATGTGCCCTTCCACCTGAACCTGTGGGATCTCGCCCACGGCGACGCCGCCGGCGACTTCCTGTTCAACTGGCGCAGCGGCTTCGGCACGCAGTTCCTCTCGGATTACCACACCTATCTCGGCAATCCGTTCTCGCTGCTCGCGATCCTGGTGCCGCGCAGCAGTGTGGACATCGTGGTCTTCCTGGTCGCTCCGCTGACCATGGGCCTGGCCGCCGCGATGATGACGGTCTACCTCAAGCGGCTGTCGCCCGGTGCCTGGTGGATGCGAGCCACCCTCGGCGCGAGCTACGGCCTGTGCGGCTGGGCACTCAGCGACGCCTCATACATCCCGATGTGGATGTGGGGTCTGGTCTCGCTGCCGATGCTCGGCATCGCGATGGAATGGTGCCTGGAGGGACGCCGGTGGGTGTCCTCGGCGCTGCTGGTCGCGGTGGCGTGGATGGGCAACTACTACACCGGCATGATGGCCACGTTGGCCGCCGCGATCCTGCTGCTGATCCGGATGGCCACGACCGAGACGAACTGGCCGCAGCGGCTGCGCGCGGCGCTGCGCGCGGGCACCGCGGTCGGCGTCGGGGTCATGCTCACCATGCCGCTGCTGCTGCCCTCGTACCTGTCCAGCAAGGCCGCGCAGCCTACCCAGGCGGGCACCTTCAGCCCCGAGCGCACCGAGGTCTTCATCGCGGGCATGCTGCCCTCGACGCATCTGTGGGGCGGCCGACCCCGGCTGTACATCGCCAGTCTCGGCCTGATCCTGGCACTCGCCTTCGTGGTCAACCGCGCGATCCCGCTGCGGACCCGACTGGTGTGGACCGGTTCGATCATCGTGGTCGCGGCCTCGTTCCAGTGGGCCCCCACCCAGTACGTGTGGCACGGGCTGGCGGTACCCAACGGCAACCCGTATCGCGAGGCGTTCGTCTTCAGCGGGCTGCTCGTCGTGGTCGCGTGGATGTGCCTGACCAACAAGCCTCGGCTGCTCCCGATGGCCGGCGCCCTCGGGGTGCTCGTCCTGGTCACCGTCCTGGTGCGCAACGCCGACGACTTCGGCAAGTACACGTGGTGGGCCGTGCTCGGTGGCGGGGCGATCTCGCTCGGCGCGCTGAGTCTGGTGGTGCTGGCGAACCGGCAGGACCACCCCCGTTCGCGTCGGGTGCTCATGGGGCTGGCCGCGGTGGCGATGGTGGGCATCGTGGTGGGCGAGTCGGCCATGTCGGCGGCTGTCGCGGACACCCGGCGCGCTCGCGAACGCTGGGCCAAGCCGGTCGCCACATCCGGCGCGAACCTGGACGCCAAACGGGCCGCCCTGCGTGCGGTCGACGGCTGGCCCCGTTATCGCACCGACCCCGGCCCGCAGTACTTCGCCTACAACGAGCCGCTGCGCAGCGGCGGCGAGGGTCCCGAGTACTACAGCAGCTACGCGACCAAGACCACCGCCGAGGCGCTGGACTCGCTGGGCTACCCGTCGGGCGCGTTCGGGCGCACCCTGTTCGGCAACGAGAACCCGGTCACCGACGCGATCTTCTCGATCGGCGCGCGCGTCAGTCCCGAGGCCGCCGCGCCGGGTCGGTTCGAGACCCGCCGCTACGAGGTTCCGCCGCTGGTCACCGTGCGGCCCGAGGGTCCCGTGGCGGGCGGCACCGCACCGGCCGACACGGTCTGGGGCCGCCACGAACAGGCGCTCGGTGGAGCCGTGTACACCGTGCCCGAGGTCAAGGTCACCGGCGGCGAGACCAATGCATCCTTCTCCGGCACCGGGCCGTGGCGGTTGAAGCCCCGCCCGGGCAAGACCGTGATGACGTTCACCGCCCAGTGCACGCCCGGCAGCGGGTTGTTCTGGTACAGCCCGGCCATGGGTACCAAGGTCACCGGTGTCGACGGCCGGTCCGCGGTCAGCGGCGGTGGTTCGAAGTCCAACCGCGGTGGCGTCCTCGACCTCGGCCTGGTTCCGCAGTCGGGTCAGGTCAAGCTCACCGTCGCGCCCTCCTCGGGCGACGAGATCCCGCGGTATCCGGTCGGGTGCCTGGACTTCGGCAAGCTGCGCAGCACCGTCGCCGGCCTTCGGGCGACCGCGGCGACGCACGTCTCGGCGGGGGGGCACACATTCGAGGCCACCCTGCCCAAGGGCAGCCGCGGCACGGCGGTGGTGGGCGTGATGGCGGTCGACGGCTGGGTGTGCTCGCAGCAGGGCGGCTCCGAGCGTGAGCCCGGCAAGCGGGACGGCCGGATCGCGATCGCGTTGAAGCCGGGCACGGACCGCATCGCCTGTACGTTTACTCCACCGGGCCTGCGTCCGGGGCTGGCCGCCGCCGGGGTCGGCTTGATCGCGTTGCTCGCGGTGCCCGGCACCGTGTGGTGGCGCAATCGACGCGACACCGAGGTCGTGGGCGAGCCGTCGCCCTCGACCGCAGAAGTGGCAGGTGAGTGAGAGATGGTCGCGCACGACGGCGTCAGCATCGTCCTGATCACCTACAACGACATGGCCCACCTGCCCGCAGCCGTGGAATCCGCGCTTGCCCAGGGCGATGTGGTGCGCGAGGTGGTCGTGGTCGACGACGCCTCCACCGACGAGACCCCGCAGGTGCTCTCCCGCTGGCCGCGCGACAAGGTGCGGGTGGTCCGGCGCACGGTCAACAGCGGCGGCTGCGGCGCGCCCCGCAACGACGGCACCGCCTTCGCACAGTCGCCCTGGATCATGTACCTGGACAGCGACGATGTGCTCCCACCGGGGGCGGTCGCGGCGCTGCACAAGGCGGCCGTCGCCGGCGACGTAGACTTCGCGGCCGGGCTGTGCGTGCGCCGGGAATTGCCCGAGGGCCGCGAAGTGCCCTGGCAGCCACAGCTGTTCACCGAGGCCGGCGTGTTCTCGGCGGCGCTGCGTCCGGAGACGCTGTGGGACACGCTCTCGGTCAACAAGCTCTACCGTCGCGCCTTCCTGGATCGCAACAAGATCCAGTTCGCCGACGACGACGCCCACTACGAGGACTTCGGCTTCACCGCCGAGGTATACGCCGCCGCGACCCGCTTCGCCGTGATCCCCGACCGGGTGTACACGTGGAACGTGCGGCGCAAGGCCGTCGTGCAGTCGATCTCGCTGCGCCGCGACGAGCTGCGCAACTGGCGGGATCGGCTGGCCGCGCACTCCCGGGTGACCGCGACGATGCGCGAGACCGGCACGCAGAAGTTGGTCGAGGCGTCCGAGCGCAAGTTCCTCGAACACGACCTGCTGTTGTACCTGCGCGACCTGCATCGGCGTCCGGCCGAGTACCGCCAGGGCTGGTGGACGGCGGCACGCGAACACCTGATGGGCTTCGAGCGCGCGAGCGTGATGGGCGCGACCGCGACCGCACGCTGGGCGGCCTCCGTGGTAGCGCTGCGGGAGGAGCCGACCGGGCTGGAGCGGCTGGCCGAACTGGCCGCGGATCCGCCGCGGCTGACCCCGCCGTACGCGGGCACGGCCGCGGAACCGTTGTGGGACGACAGCCCACCCGGCATTGCGTTGAGCGGTTTCGCCGGCCTGACCACCGGTCGGCTGCCGATCAACATCGAGGCCCAGGTGGCCGTCGCCGGGCATCGCATGACGCTGGATCTGTACGTCGCGGACCTGTACGGGCGGCTTGCCCGGGCCGGTCTGCGCGGTTGCGACATCGTGCTGCGCGACCGACTCGGCCGGTTCGAGCGCGAGCGTCCGGCGACCCTGGGGCAGGATGCCGACGGGATCCTGCGGGCGCGGGCGGTCGTGGACGGCGCCGCACTACGCGGGACCGACGTGTTCTCCACGTGGGACGTGTGGGCGCGGCTGTCCTTCGACGACGGAGCGATCAGTACGGTGCGCGTACGTGCGGCGGGCGGCGCCGGTCTCGGCCGGCATCTGGTACCGGACCTGCGTCGGGCGGTGCTGTTGGTGCAGCCCTATCGCACGGCGAACCATTCGCTCGCGGTCCGCGTCGCGGACGGCCCCAGGGGTGCGGCGGCGGTCGCCTCGGCACGTTTTCGCCGGCGCGGCGCGCCGAAGAAGAGCTGATTGCCTCGTCATTGGCGTTTTCCGAAGCCATCCATATTCTGGACTGCCCGCCGATCCTCGATCGGGGCCGATCCGAGCAGGTCCGAACGCCTCGCAACCGGTAGGCCATCCAGAACGTTTACTGAGTTGTGAGCAACGTGACCCCTCCTCTTGACGGCAACGCACGCCCGATCGGACGCCGCGTGATCCTGGCGGGGGCGGGCGTGGTCGCGGTCGCGGCTCCGCTCGCGTGGTGGCAGCCGTGGGAACGGGGCGACGACCCGGGCGGGGCCCCGACCGGCAAGGACGCGCCGCTCGCGCCCGCGCCGCGGTCGGACTCGGCGATCCGGACGCTGCAGATCGTCGCCCACCCGGACGACGACTTCTATTTCATGAATCCGGACATCGTGAACTCGGTGCGTGCCGGGGCCGCGCTGACCACCGTGTACCTCACGGGCGGCGAGGGCGACGGCCGCAACGTGGGCAACACGGACCCGGCACTCTCCCGCGCCAAGGCGGATTTCGCGCGCTACAGCGCGGCCCGGCAGAACGGTGCCCGCGCCGCGTACGCGCGGATGGCGCTCGGCGACCGCACGGCCCGGTGGACCCGCCGCTCGTTGCAGACCCCCGGCGGCCTGGCCGAAATATCCACCCTCGACGGTGCGCCGCATGTACAACTGGTGTTCCTGGGCCTGCGCGAGGCCCGGACCAAGACCCAGTTCCGCAAGGACAGTCTGCGCAGTCTGTGGGAACAGAGCACGGATCGGCTGGGCACGATTCCGGTCACCGGCGGCCCGCTGACGCATGCGTACTCGTACACCCGCACCACGCTGTCGGACTCGCTGCTCCAACTCATGCAGGCGTTTCGGCCCACCTTGGTGCGCACTCTCGATCCGGATCCGGAGTCTGACCCCGCCAACGGCGAATGGGTCTCCGAGGACCATCAGGACCACACCGCGTCCGCACTGTTCGCGTTGGACGCGTTGCGCCGGTATCAGGAGTCCGGGCCGGCCGCGCCCGTGCTGGTCGATTGTTACCGCGCGTACTCGAACGGCAAATGGCCGCACAATCTCGGCGCCAAGGAGTTCGCCGACAAGCGCAGCTTCCTGGAGACCTACGGCTGGGTCGACCGGTGGAACTGCGGTGATCCGGCGGGCTGCGGCGACGTCAAGGTCGGGGTCAAGCCGATCCAGTACGGCTGGGCGGAGAGCACCTATCGCCGCTTCCCGCCGAACACGTCCTGGTTGCAGGCCGATGCCGGCGGCCGCATGTGCGCGTTCGCCGTGGTGAACGGCCAGGCCACGATGTGGGTCGAGGACAAGGCGGGCGAGGCGTGGCGGAAGCCGGTATCGCTCGGCGGTGACCGGTTGGGCCCGTATCTGGAAGTGTTGCGGCTGCCGAACGGCCAGCTTCGGCTGTTCGGCATCCGGATGACCCTCGCTCCCACGCCGCAGGCTCAGGTGCGCGAGATCGTCACCACCTCCCAGTCGGCCGGCGGTGCGTTCGGGAGTTGGGAGTCGATCGGCGCGCCGAACCCGAATGCGATCGGTGCGCGTGAGAGCGGCGTGCCCACCGCCGTCGCGGACGGCACGGGGCAGGTGCACGTGTTCGCCCGCAACCAGGGCCGCGGCCTGAGCACCCGGGTGTTGTCGAGCAAGGGCGTCTGGGGTGAGTGGATCGACCTCGGCGGTGCCGACCTCCAGGACGGGGTCTCCCCCGTGCTGACCCGGGAGAACCGGGTCGAGGTCTACGGGGCGAACACCAAGGCCGTCCTGCGCTGGAGCCAGGACCGGGCAGGCGGCCCGCTGGGCCGGCCCGAACCGCTGCCCTGCCCGGCGCCCGCGGGCCCGCCCACGATCGTCGCCCAGGCCGACGGGCGGCAGTTCCTCCTGGTCCGGCAGCCCGACACCGCCGAGGTCCTGCTGTATCGCCGGACCGGGTCGAAGAACGAGTGGAACACCGATCAGCCGGTGAACCTCGGCACCCCGGGCGGCTACGGCCGAGTCGGCGCGGTCGTCGGACCGGACGGGGCGATCGTGCTCGGCGTGCTCAACGACAAGAGCGGCGCGAGCGTTACCCGCCTGGGTGCCGATCCGAGTGGCGCCGGCACGCCCACCTGGACGGAACTGCCCGGGGCGATCGGCCGGCTGCCCGCGTTGGCCGTCGACGGCACGGGTCGCGCGGTGGTGGCGACGATGAGTCAGGACGGGGCGTTGTCCGTGCATCGTCAGCAGCAGGCGGCCTTCAGGTTCACCGCGATCCCGCGCTGAGCGCCTGCTCTGCCTGTGCTTCTGCTCGTGCGGTGATGAGCCCGACAACGGCGGCGGCCGGTCGCGGCACTCCGTCGAGGAGTGCCGCGACCGGCCGGTCGCTCGTTGGGTGCGGGTGCCGATGCGCTCGGGTCAGCCCCGGTGGGTGGGCTTGGCCGGGAGCGATTCCAGCGGACTCCGGTCGGAGGTCGTGCCCCGTTCGGCGGCCGGGCCGGGCGCGGCCGGTGCCTCGAGGCTGCGCGCGCCCGGGGCCGCCGGGACGTTGGTCGAGGTGACCATGCCGGGCAGGGCGATCTCGCCGGCGATCGTGTCGCGCACCGAGGAGGACAGCGCGCCCTCGTCACCGAGCACCGCGACGTAGCCGATCGAGGCGCTGTTGACCCTGAGGTAGTCCTGCGTGGCCCAGTTCAGCCGGTCCGGGTCGCTGAGCAGGATCGGCGCGTGGTTGCGTGCCATCAGCGCGCCGCCGGACATCGCGTCGTGGAAGCTGCGCATGGTGGCCACGCCGGCCGCCGTCGGCGGCGGGTCGAACATGCCCTTGGCCGTCTCGGTCGCGGTCTCGATGGCCGTGCGACCCGTGATCGAGTAGTAGTACTCGGTCGGGCTCCCGTACTTCAACGCGTCCGCGGCCGGGTCGCCGATGCCCATCACCTTGGCGTTCGGGTGCGCCAGGATGTAGTCGTACACCGAGGCGGGCAGCGTGTCGCCGTCGGTGAGCAGCACCACGGCGTTGTTGGCCGCGGCCGCCGGGCCCGCCGACAGCGCGTCGTAGTACTCGCGTCCGGTCGCGAACAGCACCCAGGCGGGATTCGGGTTGGTGGCGTTGGCGATCGCGATGGCGGTCTCGTACTGGGTGCGACCACCCAGCCACACCGCGTTGTAGCCGAGCGCACGCACCCGCGCCGCCACCGGCTCGAACAGCGCCGTCGAGTCACCGAGCAGATAGACCGTCTTGCCCGCCGGCAGGATCCGCTTGATCTCGGTCTCCGCCGACGCCGACAGACTGTTGCGATCCGTCAGCAACAACGGACCCTTCTTCGCCGCCGCGAGCGGAACACCGACCAGACCGTCACCGTAATAGTCGTTACGGGTCAACACGACCGCGTCGGCCTGCTCGCGGCCGTTGCCGGCCGGGGCGCCGACGGCAGCCCACTGCTCCTGGGACGCGGCGGTGGCGGTCTCCACCGCGGTGCGGCCACCGAGTCGGTTCACCACGTTGACCCGAGTGGACTGCCAGGTCGGCTCCACCGCGCAGTCCCCCGGTCGGCCCAAGGTCACCTCGGGGTCGTCCAGGCGCTGCATGGCGAGTGTGTCGCAGTGGCCGTTGTAGTCGTTCGTCTTCTTGTACTTGGTGTAGAGCAGCGTCGAGTTGTCGGGCGACGGTGCCATCCGCGCGTACGGCGTACCCGGTGTGAGCCCCACGTCCACCACCCCGCCCTGGAGGTCGACCACCTTGGCCGGCCACTCCGCCTGGCTCTGGCCCGGCGTGGCCGGGGCGCGCAGGATGACGGTCGTACCACCGGGGGCGAACTCGGCGTCGGTGGCCGGGGAGGCGAAGTCGGTCACGGTGCCGTCGGCGTTGCGCCGGATCACCCGGCGTTCGGTGTCGGGCGCGCCGTAATCCTGCAGCGACAACAACATGGAGCCGTCCGCCCCGACCGAGATGTTCGTCACCATTCGGCCGACCAGCGCCGGGATCGCGTCCTGAAGCACGAATGCCTGCGAGTCGCCGTTGGCGTAGATCGAGTAGATCCTGCCCCGGGTGACGAATCGCAGGTTGGCACCCCCCGGCGCCCACGCCAGCGCGAACGGCTCGGCGTTGTAGATCTCGCTGCCCAAGTCGATGCGCCGAGCGTCCGTCCCGTCCGGACGCGAGGTGTACAGCCGCCACCCGAACGACGCCGCGGCGTAGTCGTGGGCCCAGTAGGCCACGCGACTGCCGTCCGGCGAGAAGACCGCACCACGCGACGCGGTCATGCCGGGCGGCAGCAGCGGACGGGACGTGTTGGTTTTCGGGTCGACCACGATCGCCAGTGGGCTGGGCGCGGTCGAGCCCGCACGGCCTTCGGCGGTATACGCGACGAGGCCGTTGTATCCCGAGTAGGTGGCCTGTGCGGGCGCGGCGGCGAACACGATCGTGCCGAATGCCGCCGCGGCCCCGGCCGTGATTCCGCACAGGAATTTATTGCGTATGGATGACATACGTATCTTTCGCCAAGGCGCACCAAAGGTCCTCGCCGGCCCGGCCGATATCCCCACCCGCCGAACGACCGGCTTTCCTCCCCGGTTACGCGATCATCAACACCGATGGCATGTTAGCGGGCCCCATCGCACAAAGCCATCGAGTTGTTCGACGCATTCCGAGGCAAGGAAAGATCATCGGAGGCGGCCGAGAAATCGTTCGGGAAACGCAAAAGCCGGTCCCGACCTTCCGAATGGAGGCCGGAACCGGCTTTTTTACGACGTCACCGTCGAAATATCGCGCAATGCGGAGATCAGCCGGCGTGCGGGAACTTCGGCAGGTTCGGCTTCTGCGCGACCAGGCCGGCCTTGGCCGGACCCAGGTCGGCGATCGGGCCGGACGTCGCCGGGGCTCCCGGAGCCGGTGCCTTCAGGCTGCGCGCGCCGCTCTCCGCACGCAGGGTGTCGGAGCCGGCCAGACCCGGGAGGGCGATCTCACCGGCCACCGAGTTGTAGACCGAGGAGGACAGCGCGCCCTCGTCACCGAGGATCAGCGCGTAGTTGACCGATGCGCTGTTGCCGCGCAGGTAGTCCTGCGTGGCCCAGTTCAGCCGGTCCGGGTCGCTGAGCAGGATCGGCGCGTGGATGCTCGCCATCACCGCGCCACCGGACATCGCGTCGTGGAAGCTGCGCATGGTCGCGACGCCCGCACCGGTGGGCGGGTAGAACATCTGCTTGGCGGTCTCGGTCGCGGTCTCGATCGCGGTCCGACCGGAGATCGAGTAGTAGTCCCGGTCGCCGTCGAGGTAGAGCGCCTCCGCGGCGGGATCGCCGATGCCGAAGACGTCCGCGTTCGGGTGCCGGCTCAGGTAGGCCTGCACCGAGGAAGGGAGGCGGTTGCCGTCGGTCAGCAGCACGACGGCGTCGTTCGACGCCGCGGCGGGACCCGCGGACAGCGCGTCGTAGTACTCCAACCCGGTCGCGAAGAGGATGTTCTTCGGGTTCGGGTTGGTGGCGTCCGCGATCGCGATGGCGGTCTCGTACTGGGTGCGACCACCCAGCCACACCGCGTTGTAGCCGAGCGCACGCACCCGCGCCGCCACCGGCTCGAACAGCGCCGTCGAGTCACCGAGCAGATAGACCGTCTTGCCCGCCGGCAGGATCCGCTTGATCTCGGTCTCCGCCGACGCCGACAGACTGTTGCGATCCGTCAGCAACAACGGACCCTTCTTCGCCGCCGCGAGCGGAACACCGACCAGACCGTCACCGTAGTAATCGTTACGGGTCAACACGACCGCATCGGCCGGGAGTCGACCGTCGGCCACGCCCTTGTCGGCCCACAGCTCCGCCGAGGCGGCGGTCGCGGTCTCGACCGCGGTGCGGCCACCGACCCGGTTCACGGTGTTCTTGCGGGTCGGCTGCCACGCGGGCTCCACGGCGCAGTCGCCCGGGGTGCTCAGCTGACGCTCGGCCGTGTCGGCCACCTGCACCGCGAGGGTGTCGCAGTGGCCCTGGTAGCCGGTGCTCGCCTGGTACTTGGTGTACAGCAGGCCATGGCCGTCGGGCGAGAGCGCGAGCTGGGCGTAGGGGGTACCCGGGACGAACGAGCCGGGCACGTCCGCACCCTGTCGGTTCACCGCCGCAGCCGGCCAGTCGCTCAGCGGCTGTCCCGGCTGCGCGGGACGGCGCAGCACGGCGAATTGGCCCGACGGGTCGAAATCGGCATCCGCGCCGTCGGCGGCGAGCACCGAGGTCACCCCGGCGTAGGTGCGCAGCACGACCCGACCGCCCTGGGTGGGGCCGGCCCCGGTCGGGCGCAGCGAGATCAGCGCGGCGCCGTCCTTGGCGATCGACAGGTGCGTGACGTCGTTGCCGGCGAGCTCGCCGGAGGGCTGGTTGTCCAGCGGGAACGCGTACGAGGTGCCGTTGGCGAACACCGAGTAGAGCTTGCGGTCGGCGACGAACAGCAGCTCGCTGCCGTTGGGCCACCAGGCCAGCGAGGCCGGTGTCACGGAGGGCAGCCCCGGGCCCAGGTCGATGGCGCGGATGTCCGAGCCGTCGGGACGGGCGGTGAACAGGCGCCAGCCGGAGCCGGCGGTGGGGTACGGGTTCGCCCAGAACGCCAGTCGGCTGCCGTCGGGGGAGAACACCGCGCCGCGGGATGCGTTCATCCCGGCCGGAAGCGGGAGCAGCCGCTTGGCGTTGGTCGTCGGGTCGACCACCACGACGCGCGGGCTCGCCGACGAGGAGCCACTCGTGTTCTGGACGGTGTAGGTGACGAGGCCGTTGTTCCCGGCCGGGGTCGCGCCCGCGGGTGCCGCCGAGAGTACGACGGTGCCCAGCGCGGCAGCGGCGCCGGCGGTCACGGCACAGAGGAATTTGTTGCGTATGGACGACATACGTCTCTTTTCGGAGCGGCGCATCGAGAGGAGACTCGTCGCCCGCGCACATGTTCCCCCACCTGCGCGACCGATTGTTCACACCCCCCGGCTGCGCAATCGGTGCAACCGAACGGGATGTTAGCGCGTGTGTACGACACTCGAGGGACCGCGATTGTCATCGTTCTGCATCAAGACAGCCATCGGGTTGGCGGCGGGCTCCGGCGGGCGGCGTGCTTCGGACGATCCGTGCAAGAATGATCGGCACTCCGACGGACAGCCCCACTCGCACCCGCCCAGCGCCGTCCGAGTGCGCCCGCAGGTGCCGAGGGCAGGCTTCCCAGAGATGTCCGTGGTGAAGATCTGGCTCTGCGCCCAGACGAGGAACCGGTGAAGTCAATGCTCTTGTCTCTCGTGGTGCCGTGCTTCAACGAAGAAGCCGTCCTCTCCACGTTCCACGAGACGATTCGCGAGGAACTGAAGGACATCGGGGCCGATGTCGAGATCTGCTACGTGGACGACGGCAGCTCCGACGGCACCCTGCGCATCCTTCGCCAACTCGCCGAGAAGGATCCCGCCGCCAAGTACGTCTCCTTCAGCCGCAACTTCGGCAAGGAGGCGGCGATGCTCGCGGGCCTCGAACAGGCGACCGGCGACGCCGTCGTGATCATGGACGCGGACCTCCAGCACCCGCCGGAGCTGATCCCGCGCATGCTCGACCTGCACCTCAAGGGTCACGAGCAGGTCATCGCCAGGCGCAGTCGCGAGGGCGACAAGCGGTTCCGCAGTTTCCTGAGCAGCTCGTACTACAAGCTCGTCAACAAGTGGGTTGACGTCGAACTCGTCGACGGCGTAGGCGACTTCCGACTGCTCTCGCGCAAGGCCCTGGACGCGCTGCTGTCGATGCGCGAGTACAACCGCTTCTCCAAGGGGTTGTACTCGTGGATCGGCTACGACTCGGTGATGTTCGAGTACAAGAACGTCACGCGTGAGCTCGGGCAGACCAAGTGGAGCTTCGGCAAACTGCTCAACTACGGTCTCGACGGTCTGATCTCGTTCAACAACCGACCGCTGCGGGTGGCGATCTACTTCGGGCTCACGCTGTCCGCGGTGTCCCTCGCGTACACCCTCACGCTGGTCGGCATCGCGATCTTCCAGGGCATCGCCACCCCGGGTTACATCACGATCATCGCCGCCGTCACCGGCCTCGGTGGGCTGCAGATGACGATGCTCGGCCTGATCGGCGAATACATCGGCCGCATCTACTACGAGACCAAGCGCCGACCGCACTATCTGGTGCGCGAGAGCACGTCCGATCGGGTGGACGCGCCGCGCACCGTCGCGACCATTCGGGAAACCTCCGTGGACGTCGGCACGCGGGAGGTCACCCACTGATGCTGCGCCAGGCATTTCGTTTCGCGATCGTGGGTGTCGTCAACACCGGCACGTACTACGCCCTCTATCTCACGTTCAACCATTTCGTGCCGTATCTGGTGGCGCACATATCGGCATTCGTGCTGAGCATGATCGGCTCGTTCTTCATGAACTCCTGGTTCACCTACAAGACCAAGCCGACCTGGAAGAAGTTCCTGCTTTTCCCGCTCACCAACATCACCAATTTCGTGATCACCACCGTCGGCGTCTACGCGCTCGTCTCGTGGGTGTCGATGGACGAGCGGATCGCCCCGCTGGTGGCAGCCGCTGCGGCCATCCCGGTGACGTTCCTGGTGTCCCGCCGGATCATGGTCCCGGGGACCGAACAGGACAAGGACCTGGTGGGCACCAAGGCACCCACCGGTTCGCCCTGACTTCGACCGACTCCCACGTACGCCCGTCCCGGCTGCGCTGGGCCACGCCGACAGCTCCACGATCGACCACCATCGCCACGACGGCCGCCTGCATCGGCGGCCGTCGTGGCGATCGTCTACATCTACGGCCCGGCGCCTACTTGGCCTTGCCGGGCCCGCTCGCCGCGCTCTTGCAACCGTTCGCAGGGAAGCCGATCGTGGGCATGGGCGCGGGCACCTCACGGGGACCCAGGACCGGCATCGGGCGGAAGTCGTACGTGCACCGGGTCGGATTGCTGAACAGCACGTCGACACCCAGGTCCGGGCGGTTGCGCCGAAGCACCTGCAGGGCGGTGGCGGTGTCCCAATCGTCGGTGTAGACCCGGAACGGCGTCTTCGGGAACTTGTTCACGATGCGATCCGTCAGCTCCTGCGGCGTTTCCTTGGAACCCACCGGCGGCTTCACGTCCATGGACAGAGCCAGGTTGCGCATGAGCACGTCCAGCCACAGCGTGCCGTAGTAGTTTCCCTGCCAGTCATCGGACATCTGGATGATCGTGGCATGGTTCTCGTACCGCGGGTTGGCCTTTTGCGTCGCGAGGATCAGCTGCCCGAGTCGGGGATAGTCGAGCTTGCGCTCGAGGAAACCGACACCCCAGCTCGTGCCCTCCGGCTGTGGCTTGCGCCAGACCTCGCGGTCCGGGCTCGCGTTGAACGCGATGGTCACCACGACACACAGGGCCAACAGGCCTGCAGGCAGCGGCCGGGTGAACGGCGCCCGATCGCGGCGGGCGAGCCGGCGGCGCGGGGCGACCAGGACCCCCGCCCCGAGACAGACGATCGCGACCACCATTGCCTGATGCAGGAGCTTCTCGTAGTAGTACGAGGTCTCGCCCATCACCCAGGTCTGGTAAGCGAACATGGCCGCCGCCGCGCCGCCTGCGACGATCATCCACAGGATCGCCATCCGCCGGACCGGATGCCGCCAAGCGGTCCGCGAGGCCAGGCCCAGGACCACGAGGAATATCAGCAGCATGAACAGATGGCGGATTATCGGGTTGATCCCACCGGCCGCATTGACCACCTCGGACTTGGCCGCGTACTTCCAGTTGATCATCGGCTCGATGAGCGCACCGATCATGGTCACCACGATCGCGACGCCGGTCCACCAGCGCTGCGCCCACAACTGCTTGCGGTAGCCGACCATCCATGCGATCAGCATCACGCCGGCCGCCGGGAGGAACAGGTAGTAGGTGAACGACACGGCGATCGTCAGCGACGACAACACGCACAGTTGTTCACGCAGCCGCCGCAGCGGCCGGCACACGACTGCGACCAGGAGCGCGAGCAGTCCCAGGCCGACGAACTCGCTGGGGAACCCGCGCATGAACATCGCGATGCCGTCGCCGAAGAACAGGTAGGCACCGGCGGCTGCGCCGACCACCAGGTAGCGCCACGTCGACAACGTGCCGCCGGCCATCCAGCGCATCGCCCAGAGCACAGCGAAAACGAGAAAGACGAAAGTGGCGACATAGCAGAACAGGAAGACATCGAGTTCGGTGACCGTGGAGCCCGGATCGGTCCTGGCCCGCAGGAAGTTGTCGAACAGCGCCATCGCGAAGTGGCTGCCCTGCGGGTACGCGCTCATGTCCGTGTTCAGGCTCACCTTCAGCTCCGACTGGTGCTGGAAGGTGTAGCCACCGTGCGTACGGATGTTGTCGAACAGCGCGAAGTGGCGGCCCAGATCCTCCGCGATCGCCACGGTCGAAAGCCGACCGACCAGGCCCCGACCCATGAGGGGCAACAGGGTGGCGACGGTGACCAGGGCGGTGACGCCGAGGGTGATCAGGTCGGGCAGCCCGCCGCGGCGGGGCAGCTCGGGTCGACGTCCGGTCACCTCGGCGGCGAGCACCGCCACGGTGAACGCCACCCCCGAGATCGGCACGGGGTGGAGGCCCCAGGGCCAGATCGAGAACACCAGCCCCGCGAGGCACATCGCGCCGGCGCTCATGGCCACGGCCAGGACCAAGCGATCCAGGATCGTGCGTCCGGAGCGCAGCAGTGACGCCACGAGCGCGAAGAAGATCAGCGGCAGCACGATCGACGCATGCACGGCGTAGAGTGCGGCCGGGATCAGCCAGGACAGGACCAGGGCAACAAGCACGCTCGCGACCCGGCGCATCCCGCCGGTATGTGGTTCGGGAGGCGCGGGATGCGGCGCGGACGGATCCGACGCCGTGGTTGTCTTCACGCTGTTTGAGACTGTCACGAATCCTCGTTCGGGCTTGCGCTACCTGATGGCGGGTTCCGGTACTTCATATTCGATCGCCGGGCCCAAGTCCCGAACGATTCGCACCGCCGTGCGGGTGCGCAGTCGAATCGAGCGCGCCGAGGCTATCGAGGCCGAACTCGTCCCGACCGCCACGCAGGCGGACGATCGGTGAATTCCGGTTGAATTCCTGAACCGGAAACCTATCATCGGGCCCAATATCGACGGCGCTCCCGCGATGACGGGCCGCTCGGTGGCCGTCGCAGCCGGTATCGTGTGCGGCGCTCGCAGGCGAGCGCTCCGTCACCCTACCGGGAGCATCCGTCCCCGGGTCGTCCGGGCAGCCGCGAACTCGACCGAGGCGCCACAACCCACGGCGGGGCTTGCCTGGGAGTGCCGAGACGCACCTCGTGGGGCGACCACGCTCGCCGCTCCGCCCAAACCGCACTACGAAGAGTCCCCATGTGGAATCCATCCATGTGAGGCAGGACGCACGAGTCGCTCTGGTGCACTTGAGGAGAGTTCACGCATGTCATGGTCGAGCTTCACACGATCGCGAGGCAGTCTGGAGGAACTCTTCTCCGGTAGACAGAACAGCGTCGGGTTCATCCGACTGGGCCTGGCACTCGCGGTCGTCCTCTCCCATTCCCGACCGCTCGGGGTGAGTGAGGACAATCTCGGACTTCAGTTGTTCGACCACCAAACCGATGTCGGAACCATGTCCGTGTACGGCTTCTTCGTGCTCTCGGGCCTGCTGATCACCCGCAGTTCCCGCCGCGGCGGCATCGGCCGGTACGCGTGGCACCGCGGTCTGCGCATCTTCCCCGGCCTCTGGGTCTGTCTGCTCGTCACCGCGTTCGTCGTGGCCCCCTTGGTGGCGATGCGCGAGAACGGCACCCTGAACGGCTTCTGGCACCACCCGCAAGGCCCGTTCGACTACGCCCGGGCCAACTGGTGGACCGGCGTTCGCCAATACGGCATCTCGGATCTGCTGAAAACCACCACGCCGTGGGGTGAACGCACCGGCGCGAGCGCATTCAACGGCTCCCTGTGGTCCCTTGCCTACGAAATGCTCTGCTACATCGGCGTAGGCATCCTCGCCTTCACCGGCGTCTTCGGGCGCGCCCGCCGCTTCGTACTCTTCCTCACTCTGGTGACCTACCTCTACATGCTCGACGACTACATCAAGGCGTCGGGATGGAGCGGGCCGCCGAACCAGACCGGGTCGGTATACACGGTTCCCCTGATCGGGGAACTGCGCATGGACTTTCTCGTGTACCTGGGATTCCTGTTTCTCCTGGGCACCTGCGCGGAGTTGTACAAGGAGCGGCTGAAGGTCAACGACCTCGCCGCCGCGGTGTGCGCCGTGGCGTTGGGAGGTTCACTGCTGTTCGGCGGATTCTTCGTACTGGGCCTGCCCGCCTACGCCTATCTGCTCCTGTGGCTGGCCATTCGGCTTCCGAAGTGGTTCCACCGGATCGGCAGCCGCAACGACTACTCGTACGGCATCTACATCTACGGCTTCCTGGCCCAGCAGATCCTGGCGATGTACGACATCGGACGCTTCGGATTCGCCGCGTTCGCCGCGCTGTCCGTCGTCTGCACCTTCGCGTTCGCTTTCGTGTCCTGGCACTTGGTGGAGAAGCCGGCGCTCGGTCTCAAGCACTGGACTCCCTCGTTCAGGTTCAAGCGCCCGAGCAATGCCGCCGTCGCGGATGATCCCCCGAAGACCGCCACGCCCGACAGTCCGGAGCCGGCGCTCGCCATGGCACCGGTCAACGGCACGGCAAGCCGCCGCGATGCTCCCGGCGTAAGCGAGAAAGAACCCTCATGAGCCCTGTGGGGTGGCCGAGCATGGCGCACGAGGCGCCGGAGTCGGTATCACCACGATCCGAACGGCGTCCGCCGGCGCGGTCGATGCTCCGTTTTCTCGGCCTGGCCTGCGCCGCCTGGATCCTGCCTGCGGCGTTCCACCTGCTGCATGTCGACTGGATGTCGCTGCCGCTGCTGTTTTTCGGCACCGCCTCCCTGGTCCGCGGCGGCGTCGCCCTATTCGACCGGCTCATGCTCACCTGTGTGCTGCTGCTGGGCGAGGTCATCACGGCCGGCCTGCTGTTCTCGTTCTGGCCCTGGGGCCTACACCCGGTGCCGATGGCGGGCACGCTGCTGACCGTCACCCTCGTGGTCGCCTGGGTCACCGGACGACGGCCGACGCTACCCCGTCGCGTGTTGCCCACCGATCTGCTCGCGCTCGCCCTGGCCGCCTACGCGAGCGCCCAACTGTATCGACCGTTGCGCGGCAGGTCACCGAACGAGCGGCTCCTCTACACCGTGGTGACGGAGGACAAAGGCAGCCACTTCTCCATGTTCGACGCGATCCATCGCGTCGGCGGATACACGTACTTCCACGCCGCCGAGGCGAGCACGTCGATGAATCCGCAGATGGCCCGGGTCTACCCGCCGGGCTCGCACTTCCTCTACACGGTGCTCGACACATTCCTGCGTTCGACCACGGACGCCGGTCCCGCCGCGGAGGCCTACGACCGCTACTTCCTGTACACGATTCTCGGCTACGGCTTCCTGGTGCTCGCGCTGGTCTGGGCGGCCCGGTGGATCGCCGGGCCGACCGTCACCGGTTGGCGCCGGGCGCTGGTGTGCGCCGTGGTCGGCACCGTGGCCGCGACCGGTCAGCTGATCGGTGTCTTCACCCTCGGCCACGATTCGGCGTCGTTGGGGATAGCGGTCCTCGCACTCACCATCGCGGTGCTGGTGCGCCCGGCCGGCAGGGTCCGCGAGCAAGTGCTCGTGGTCGGGGCCGCGTTGGTGACCCTGGCTTTCGTCTACAACCTGTTCGTGGTGTCGGCCGCTCCCGCCGTGCTCGTGGCGGCCGTGGTATATCGCCGACGCCTGCGCACCGCACCGGTCTTCACCACGATCGTCGGCACGATCACCGGCGTGATCGTGCTGATCCCGATCGTCGGGCCACAGTTGACCGGCTTCAGCCAGACCAAACAGCTCCAGGCCACCGGCGGCATCGAACCGATGAGTCGCAACCTGGTCGCGGCGTGCATCGTGATCACCGTGGCATCGCTGCTCACCCGGGCCGGGCGGCGTTCGCCCGTGTGGCGCGTGATGTCGGCTCAACTCGTGCTCGCGACGGCCGCCGTGGGCGCCTTCCACCTCTACCAGACACTCACTCTCGGCGAGACGTCCTACTACTACGAGAAGGCGTTTCAGGGGCTGTACTCGATCGCGCTGATCGGCATCGGCTCCATCGGCCTGCTGCTGCGGCCCACCCTCGCACCGGAACCCGAGAATCCGCGACTGCGTCCACTCGCCCGCTCGGCAACCGGCCTGGCCGCGGTAGTCGCCGGGGTGACCCTGGTCGGCGGCATCCAGTGGGGTCCGGTGCACACGGCGGAGGGGGCGAACGAACCGGACACCACGTATGCCGCGCGGTGGTCGAGCGGCTTCGACCGACAACGGGTCGGGGAGACAGCCAAGGTACTGCGCGACCGCGGTCTCTTCGGCACCGGACCCTCGACGCTGTTCGTCTACTCCGACACGGGAACGGACAACTGGCGGATCTCCTTCCTCGACGCGATCCTCAAGCGACGCCTGGGCTCCCTCGACACCACCGTGACCGGCATTCCCTGGCTCGCCGGGCTCGCCTCGTACGGGCAGGGCGGCCGCAGCCGCGAGCAGGAGGCGCGCCGGCTCGAACTGGTGGTCCGAGACAGCCCGAAGCCGCTGCGTCTGGTGATCACGAACAAGACGCTCGCGGAACGCTTCGAACGGCTGGCCACAGCCCAACCGGAGCTGCTCCTGGAGGTTGTGCGAACACCCGCGATCGAGTGAGTTCACCGCCTCCCGGCACATGCGCCGACATCGGTCCACCATGACGAACGGGAGGGCCCGCCGACGATGTCGGCGGGCCCTCCCGTTTTTCGGCTTGCGGATGATCAGCCGACGTGTCGGCCCGTTCCGTAGGTGTGCCTGGCGAGCATCCGTGCCCCGTCCCAGTTGCGGCTGCGCACCATCATCGGCAACATCGTCAGCGCATGCAGGCGCGACGAGAAGTGCTTACGGGCCACCTTCGCCGCCTCGTGCCACCCGTGTCGCTCCATGCGGTCCGCGACGTCGAGGAAGAAGCCCCGCTCCTCCACGAACCGGCGCCCGTCGAACGCCTGCAACGAGGATTCGCTCACCGCGTGCCTGCGGTACTGGAAGCACACGACGTCGGACACCACGAGTTGCTCGCCCGCCTGCAACAGGTCCAGGACCAGGGCGAGGTCCTGAATGACGTGCAGGTCCCGGCGGAAGTTGATCGCCTGGATGGCCTCGGTACGCCAGCACACCGACGGGAAGTACAGCCAGTTGCCGCGCAGCACACTGATCGCGAGCCGTTCGCCGCCCAACCGCCGCACGCCTTCGACCTTGGGCGCGTAGATCCTGCGCTTGGTCTGGTCGACGAGGGTCTTCGCGGGCAGGCCGGCGCCGTCGATCACCTGGACGCCGGGCTGCACCATGCCCGCGTCCGGATGCGCGCGCAGCACCGCGCGAATGGTCGCGATGTAGTTCGGCAGAAGGACGTCGTCGCAGCCCATCATGACCATGTGGCCCAGCTCGGCGAGGTCGACGCACTTGCGGAAATTCTCGGTGACCCCGAGGTTGTGCTCGTTGCGCCGATAGCGCACCCGATCGTCGCCGAGCGCGGCGAACCACTCGGGAACACCCTTCTCCCGGCTGTCGTCGACCACGGTCAGTCGCCAGTTCGGGTCGGTCTGGGCGAGGATGCTGCGCACCGCGTGCTGCATCAGCCCGACGTCACCGTAGTACGGCATCATCACGTCGATCGTGTGGACTTGTCGCTCGTCCGCCCCTTCCGGGTGCACCGTCTCGGCGGGACGAACGGATTCAGCAGGGGCATCCGTGCGCTCACGCACCCTGAACTCCCGATTGTCGATCGATCCAGCACCCGCGAGGGGGCCTCCTCGTGGGCCACACGGCCCGTCGATCCTACTCACCTCGCGAGGCGCCACCGACGGGATCCGCCACGGCTCGCGCCGAGGGCGCGGGTCGGACGGATGCGGGAAAACGCCGGGCACCGGCCCGGAGCATCGCCGCCATCAACAGTGCCGTCACCGCGGTCGCGGCGGCGAAGGCGATCTCGACACGCAGTCGGATGTCGCCGGGCGCGCAGGTGATCGCCACGAGCACGACGGTTCCGCCGATCCACGCGACGAGTTGGCCGCGGTGACGGTTCATCGCCATCACGCCCTGCCCGAGCACCATCGCAAGCATGTAGCACAGGGTCCCGGCCGAGAACCAGGCGAAGTCCGACGCGCCCAGGACACCTTCCGGGGCGTTGAAGAAGACCCTGATGATCCACGGACCGAGCACCGTGGCGCCCAGCCCGCCGGCCACGCCCAGCGCCGTGACCACCAGACACGCGCGCAGGACGAGGCCGCGGAACGTGCGCCGATCGCCGTCGGTGAAGGTACGGGAGAGGCCGGGCAACAACGACGCCTGGAGCGACCCGAAGACGAACAGTGGCACCCGCGCCAGGATCAGCGCGCTGAGCAACGCGGTGACCAGAGCAGTCTGCTCCGGTTCGAACAGCTTGACGCTCAACACCGCGGTGTTGACCATCAGCTGGGCCAGCAGGGTCGACACGATCAGCAGACCGAGTCCTCGGTACAGCTCACGCCAGGCGAGCATCGGGCCGGGCCGGGCCGCGCGCAGCACGGGCCGCAAGGTGGCCGACATGGCCAGGATCGGGGCAGCGGTCAGGATCAGCGAGAACAACAGTGGCGAACTGCTGCCCGAGACGCCGAGCGCGACGGCGAGCACGATCCGCAGACCGCCGTCCAGGGCCAACTGCGTTCCGTACGCGACGAACGCGCCGTGTCCCGCGAGTATGCCGCGCGTGACCGAGACGACGGCCAGACCCAGGAACGCGCCGCCGAGCGCGATCAACAGTTGTCGATCGCCGTCGAAGAGCCGGTCGGCCATCGGGCCCGAGGCGCCGGCGAGGAGCGCCAGCACGGCGAGCAACAGCCCGCCGGCCAGCATGCTCCCGCGCCACAGGACCGGCGCCGTGCCCGAGCCCGCGGTGGCTCGGGCGGCGACGATCCTGGTGATCTCCTGTTCGACCGGGAAGAACAGGCCCAGTCCGATCGAGAAGATGATGGTCCACAGGACCGAGACCCCGGACATGTCGTCGGGGTTCAACGAGTGGCCCGCGATCGCCAGGTGAATGTAGGAAGCACCGCCGAGGACGACCATGCCGGCGCCCACGAGGAGGGTGCCCTGGGGCAGCGCGCGGATCGCCCGCAGCAGCATCGTCTTCATCGGCGCGCGATCGCCAACAGCAGGGTGATGAAAGCGCGACCGAGGTAGACCATCGCCTTGGCGGGCGAGTGGCTCGGCGTGCCGGCCTGCCGGGCCCGCATCGCCACCGGAACCTGAACTACCTTGTGCTTGAGGCGGATCACCCGGACCGTGGTCTCGACGGTGTCGCCGAGGTATTCCACCGGATACCACTCGGCGAACAACCGAATGATGTCCCGATTGCACGCCCGAAAGCCCGAAGTGGTGTCGGTCAGCTTCGTCTTCGCCATCCGCGACAGCACTGCGGACAGCATGACCATCGTCCACTTGCGCGGACCCCGCACCGCGTAGTCGCCTTCACCGGCGAAGCGCGCGCCGATGACCAGGGACGCGTCGTCGAGCCGATCCACGAGCTTGGGCACGTACCGGGGATCGTGCTGACCGTCCGCGTCGACCTGGATGGCCACGTCGTAGTCGTGCTCGTAGGCGTAGCGGTAGCCGAGCCGCATCGCCCCGCCGACGCCGAGGTTGTACGGCAGTGTGGTGACCGTCGCACCGGCCGCACGAGCCACCTTGGTGGTGTCGTCGGTCGAGCCGTCGTCGACGACCAGGAGGTCGACCTCGGGCAGTACGCCCCGCACTTCGCGAATCACGTCCCCGATCGACGCGGCCTCGTTCCAGGCGGGGATGATGATCAGGACCCGCTTGTTGTTAATCATTTACGCATTCCCGCTTCGCCGACTCGGTACGGGTGAGGGCGATGGCATCCTTGCGCTCTCGCTCGACCAGTTCGGTGCGAATGAGCGCAACCTCTTCGGCGAGTGAGCGAGTTTCCTCTTCCAGCCGGCTCGATTCCCAGCTCAGGTGGATGCAGGTCAGGAGCAGGAAGACGAAACCGAGGAAGAGCACGAGGCTGACACCCGATTGGACGCCCACCGAAGTGGCCACCGAGTCGAGCATCTTCGGAAAGGCGCCGAGCGGTACCACGATCAGGCCGACGACGAGCCACAAAACTGCGTACTTCTCACGCAGTTGGCGTCGCCTCAGCAGCTCCAGAATGACGATGACCACCAAAAATCCGGCGACCGCGGTGACAATCGTTAGTTTCATGACACGCTCGATTTTTGATCAGTCGGGCCGCAGGGCGACGAACCCCGGGCAATCCAATGCCTGTGCAAGCATGTCCCGCCAGTCGGCCATGGGTGACAGCCCGGCATCGGCCCATCGATCGTGGGCGAGCACACTGTAGGAAGGACGCTTGGCGGGGCGCGTGAAGTTCTCGGATGTTGTCGGACGAATCCGGTCGGCGTCCAGACCGGCTCCGGCGAACGTGGCTCGTGCCAGTTCGTACCAGGTTGCCCGTCCCCTCGCCGTGCCATGGTAGATCCCCGCCGGCGCGCGCCCCGCAAGAGCGGCCTCGCCCAGGCGAACCACCTGCCGGGCCAGGGCGGCCGACCAGGTCGGCTGCCCCGCTTGATCGTCGACGACGTCCAGGGTGTCGCGGTCGCGGGCCAGTGTCAGCATGGTGGAGACGAAATTCCGCCCGTGTTCGCCGTACAGCCATGCAGTTCGCACGATGTAGCCGCTCGTCGGCAACAGCTCCGTCACGGCCTGCTCACCGATCAGTTTCCCGCGCCCGTAGGAGTTCAGTGGTGCGGTGGGCGCGTTCTCCGAGTACGGCTCGGTGTTGTCGCCGGCGAAGACGTAGTCGGTGGAGATCTGGATCAGCCGCGAGCCGTGCGCGGCACAGGCCCGAGCCAGATGGCCCACCGCGGTGCCGTTGACCTCGGTCGCGGCCGACTCGGCCGACTCGGCGCCGTCGACGTCCGTCCACGCGGCGGCGTTGACCACGATGTCGTGGCCGGCCGTCGCCTCGAGCACGGCGGAGGCGTCGGTGATGTCGAGATCCGCCCGGCCGACGGCGGTGACCGTCGAACCGGGAACCTCGTCCAGGACGGCGATCAGATCGCGCCCGAGCATTCCGCGCGCTCCGGTGACGAGCCAGCGCGGGTTGTCGACCGACGTGGTCAAAGCGCCACCTTGTGTTGCAGCGGTTCCCACCAGGCGCGATTCTCGCGATACCACGCGACGGTGGCTTCGAGGCCGAGTTCGAAGGACACGCGGGGAGTGTAGCCAAGTTCCTCGTGCAGTTTGTCGATGCTCAGCGAGTAGCGACGGTCGTGGCCCTTGCGGTCCTCGACGAAGTCGACGCTGTCCCAGTCCGCCCCACAGGCGGCGAGCAGGCGGGCCGTCAGCTCCTTGTTGGTGACCTCGGTCCCACCACCGATGTGGTAGACCTCACCGGCCCGCCCGGAGCGCATCACCAGTTCGATGCCCTGGCAGTGGTCCGAGACATGCAGCCAGTCCCGGATGTTCCCGCCGTCGCCGTACAGCGGCACCCGCTTGCCGTCGAGGAGGTTCGTCACGAACAGCGGGATCATCTTCTCCGGGAACTGGAAGTGCCCGTAGTTGTTGGAGCAGCGCGTCACCACGACATCCATGCCGTGTGTGCGGTGGTACGACAGGGCCAGCAGGTCGGAAGCGGCCTTGCTGGCCGAGTACGGGGAATTGGGCGCAAGCGGCCAGTCCTCGGTCCACGAACCGACCTCGATCGATCCGTAGACCTCGTCGGTCGAGACGTGCACGAAGCGGGACACGCCGTGCTTGCGCGCGGCGTCCAGCAACACCTGAGTGCCCAACACGTTCGTCACGACGAACGGCCCCGAGCCCGCGATGGAGCGGTCGACGTGCGATTCCGCGGCGAAGTGCACCACCACGTCGTGTCCGGGCATCAGCTGATCCACGAGCTCGACGTCGCAGATGTCGCCCTGAACGAACGTGTAAAGCGGATCCGCGGCGACGGCCGCAAGATTTGCCGGGTTGCCCGAGTAGGTGAGCTTGTCGAGGATGGTCACCCGAGGTTTTTCCTGTGGGACGGGGTCACCGGACAGTAGATTTCGAACGAACTCGGAGCCGATGAATCCGGCTCCACCGGTGATCAGAATCCTCATGGGCACAGGAGTCTAGCGACCGGTCGGCAAGCCACACAGCCTATGGTGTTCGCATGCGCGGCATCCTTCTCGCGGGCGGCACCGGCTCCCGACTCTGGCCCATCACTCAAGCCGTATCGAAGCAGCTCATGCCGGTCTTCGACAAGCCGATGATCTACTATCCGCTGTCGACTCTGATCATGGCCGGCATTCGTGAAGTCCTGGTCATCACCACTCCGGAGGACCAACCACAATTTCGACGGTTGCTCGGCGACGGCTCGCGCCTGGGCATGCGGATCGAGTATGTCGAACAGGCAAGTCCGGACGGGATCGCGCAAGCCTTCCTGCTCGGCGAGGATTTCATCGGTGACGGACCCGTCGCCTTGATCCTGGGCGACAACATCTTTCACGGCGTGGGCCTGGGTCGACAGTTGCGCACCTGCGCGGACGTCGCCGGGGGGCGGGTGTTCGCCTATCCGGTTGCCGACCCCACCGCGTACGGCGTGGTCGAGTTCGACGCCGACGGCGTGGTGCGCTCCATCGAGGAAAAGCCCGAGCAGCCGAAGTCCCGCTACGCGGTTCCCGGGCTGTACTTCTACGATCATCGAGTCGTCGAGATCGCCAAGGGCCTCGAGCCGAGTGCCCGAGGCGAGTTGGAGATCACCGGCATCAACGCGGCCTACCTCGAACGCGACGAGCTGATGGTGACCGTCCTCGATCGCGGCACCGCGTGGTTGGACACCGGCACCTTCGCCTCACTGGTGCACGCGGCGGAGTTCGTCCGCGTCATCGAGGAGCGCCAAGGCATGAAGATCGGCTGCGTCGAGGAGGCCGCCTGGCGGGCCGGCTTCATCGACGACACGCAGTTGAAGGCGCTCGCCCAGCCGTTGCTCAAGAGCGGCTACGGGAAGTATCTGCTCGACCTGCCGATCTACGGCGACGGCATCGCCCCGCGAGCCGAATTCGACTGAGCTCGGGCCCGACCGCCTCCGGATTCGATGGACAAGGACACGTACATGAAGTTCCACCCCCTCTCGATCGAGGGCGCCTGGGAGATCACGCCCCAGCAGCACGGCGACTCCCGCGGCATGTTCATGGAGTGGTACCGCTTCGATCTGATGGCCGAACACGTGGGTCACCCGCTCCGGCTCGCGCAGGCCAACATGTCGGTGTCGGCACGCGACGTGGTGCGTGGCGTGCACTTCGCCGACGTGCCCCCGGGCCAGGCGAAGTTCGTGACGTGCGTACGCGGTGCCGTACTGGACGTCGTGGTCGACCTACGGGTGGGATCCCCGACGTTCGGCACTTGGGAGGGGGTGCGTCTGGACGACACCGAGCGGCATGCGCTGTACATCGGCGAGGGTCTCGGGCACGGCTTCTGCGCGCTGACGGACGACGCCACGCTCAGCTATCTGTGTTCCGAGTCCTACGCACCCGCGCGCGAGCACGCCGTGCATCCGCTCGACCCGGATCTCGCCATCGACTGGCCGACGGAGGGTGCGGCGCAGTTGTCCGCACGGGACCTGGCCGCCCCCTCGCTCGCGCAGGCGATCGACGCCGGCATGTTGCCCGACTACGCCGAATGCCGCCGGTTCACCGACATGTTGGGCCGCGGCTCCGCGTAGTCGGGGGTATCGGCGTCCGGTCGCCTGCCGAGGGCCCACGGCCGAGCATGGGCTCGGCCGTGGGCCCTCGGTCGGTACGGGCGCCACGGTCGGCGAACCGGCCCGGCACCGTTCGGCTGGGTAGGGTCGGGACATGAAGTGGCTTGTCACCGGCGGTGCCGGATACATCGGGACGCATGTCGTGCGGGCGCTGCTCGCGGTCGGCGAGGACGTGGTCGTGGTGGACGACCTGTCCTCGGGCACGCGCGAGCGGGTGCCCGAGGGGGTGCCCCTGGTGGTCGGCTCGGTGCTGGATCGGGTGCTGCTCGACGAGGTCTTCCGGGCGCACGCGGTGGACGGCGTGGTGCACATCGCGGGCAGGAAGCAGGTCCCCGAATCGGTCGCGCGCCCCCTCTTCTACTACGAGGAGAACGTCGAGGGTCTGCGCACCCTGCTGGCGGCCATGGTCGAAGCCGACGTCACCCGGATCGTGTTCTCCTCCAGCGCCGCCGTGTACGGCATGCCCGACGTCGAGCTCGTCGACGAGGACACCCCGTGCGCGCCGATCAACCCGTACGGCGAGAGCAAGCTCGTCGGCGAGTGGATGATCGGAGCCACCGCGCGCGCCCACGGGATCTCGTACGCCTCGTTGCGCTACTTCAACGTCGCGGGCGCGGGCGCGCCGGAACTCGCGGACAGGGGTGTGTCCAACCTCGTGCCGATGGTCCTGGAGAAGTTGACGGCCGATCAGGCGCCGGTGATCTTCGGGGACGACTACGACACGCCGGACGGCACGTGCGTGCGCGACTTCATCCACGTGCTGGACCTGGCCGAGGCGCACGTGGCCGCCACCCGTCGACTCGCGAGCGACCCGGACGCGCGCCTGGTGCTGAACGTGGGTCGCGGCGAGGGCACGTCGGTGCGCGAGATGGTGGAACTCATCGGCGAGGTCACCGGATTGCGCGACATCGCGCCGGAGGTCCACCCGCGACGCGCGGGCGACCCCGCCCGGGTGGTCGCGAGCGCCGACCTGATCACCACCGAGCTGGCCTGGAAGGCCCGGCGCGGCACGTCGGACATGGTGCAGAGCACGTGGGCCGGGTGGCAGGCGCTGCGCGGCTGAGCGGCGGCGGAGCGCACGGCGCCGAGTCGATGGGCCGCTCGGGTCGAGTCGGCGGGCGTGAAGTCGCTTGGGACAAGTCGGACATGCGGCATATAGCCTGTGGGGTGAATCACGCCCGGCGCGGGTGCGGGCATGCACCGCGATGGGCATGGGCGTTTCCGCGCGACGCTACGCGCGATGCCGATGTGACGAGCGGGACGTAGGTGATCGTTTCCGGACCATCTGCATGCACCGCAACCGGGAACCACTGTCACGCAAATCCGATGGATCCGGCACGGAACGCCAACTGCGGTCCTTTCCGTAAGGGATCATCTACATTGCGCTCATCCGCAAATCGGATATTCGACCTCTATCCGACACGGACTTGTGATCTACGTCCGAGCCTGCTTAGCGTTCGATCCGTCCGTATCCCACACGGACCCCGATCGCCGGTACGCCGAATCCTGTCGCCGGCCGTTCGGGAGGCTGACGAGCACCACACGACAGGAGCGGGGGAACCACAGGTGAACCGCCGCGAACGGCCCCGATCGAAACGATCGGACGCCGCGAACGGCTTGGGGTGAAGCCACGTCCTTCGGGATGTGGCCGGGCTATCGATCTCCGGCCCGAATCCGACAGCTCACCTCGTAGGCGTGGGAGAGGATCCAGCAATGCTGTCCGGAACCGGGCGTCATCGCCGTCGCAGCACCAGTAGGACCACGCGTCTGATCGCCGCGGCGGGTGTCGCCGGAGTCGGCGTCGCCATGCCGATCATCGGCGCGGGCACGGCCCAGGCCGCCTCCGTGAGCACCTGGGACAAGGTCGCCCAGTGCGAGAGCACGGGCAACTGGCAGATCAACACCGGCAACGGCTTCTACGGTGGCCTGCAGTTCACCCAGAGCACCTGGAACGAGTTCGGCGGCACGCAGTACGCCGCGCGGGCCGACAAGGCGACCAAGGGCCAGCAGATCGCGATAGCCGAGAAGGTGCTCAAGAGCCAGGGCCCCGGTGCCTGGCCGGTGTGCTCGGTCAAGGCGGGCCTGACCCGAGGGGGCGCCACCCCCGACGTCGACACCGGCTCCTCGGCCGGCAAGACCGCGCCGAAGACGGCGCCCAAGACCGAGACTCCCAAGGCCGAGACCCCGAAGAAGACGGTCGCCGCGCCCAAGATCGAGGTCAAGTCCGAGGCCCCCAAGGCCGAGGCTCCCAAGACCGAGACCCCGAAGACCGAGCCGGTCGCCACGTCGGACTCCGCCGCCACGTCGTCCTACGTCGTGGTCGCCGGCGACACGCTCTCGAAGATCGCCGGCGCCGCGCACGTGCCCGGCGGTTGGCCGAAGCTGTACGAGGCCAACAAGAGCGTGGTCGGCGAGAACCCCGACCTGATCTTCCCGGGCCAAAAGCTCACGGTCGACGGCAAGGCCGCGCCGACCACCGCCAAGACCGAGGCCGCCGCGCCCAAGGTCGAGGTGCAGAAGCCGGAGACCCCCAAGGCCGCGCCGAAGGTGGAGACCAAGCCGGCCGCGCCGAAGACCTCGGTCAAGACCGAGGCCGCCAAGAGCGACGCCAAGCCCTCCGCGAGCACCGAGAAGGCCTCCGGCGCCTACGTCGCCCCGGTCTCCGGCGCCACGCTCACGTCGAGCTTCGGCGCCGGCGGCTCGCGCTGGTCCAGCGGCAGCCACACCGGCCAGGACTTCGCGGTCTCGACCGGCACCACGGTGCGCGCGGTCACCTCGGGCACCGTCGTGTCGGCCGGCTGGGGCGGCGCGTACGGCAACGAGGTCGTCATCCGGCACGCGGACGGCAAGTACACCCAGTACGCGCACCTTTCCTCGATCTCGGTCAAGGCCGGGATGAAGGTGCAGACCGGCCAGAAGATCGCGCTCTCCGGCGCGACCGGCAACGTGACCGGCCCGCACCTGCACTTCGAGGTCCGCACCACGCCGAACTACGGCTCCGCGGTCAACCCGATGACCTGGCTGCGCAGCCACGGCGTCAGCGTCTGATCCACCGCTCTCCCGCGCCGTCCGGCGGGCGTTCCCTTCGGGGAGCGCCCGCCGTTCGCATGTTCGGGCGGGTGTCCGCGCGGGTGCCGCCCACGGCGGGCCGGATCGTAGCGTCGGGACGGCCGAGAGGTGCCCGACGTGCCGTCGAGTGGGCCGCATGGTGCACAGCCCCCCGTCGTAGCCGGCCGTACCGCGCACGGCGTCCCGTCGGAACGGCCGGGCGCCGCCCGCAACATCGTCAGGAAAGCCGTGCGGTGCGCAGCGCCCCGTCCGGTCCGAGCCACAGAACCACCGGCTGTCCGGCGCCGTCCGTCGCGCCGGTGGGACCGACCGCGACCGCGTGTTCGTCGAGCACGATCGGCGGCCCGGCCGCGCCCACCACGACCGGACGGCCCTCGGCGTCCCGGGTGCAGACGGCCGTCGTGCCGTCCGGCCGGCGCAGCGGGTACAGCGCCTCGTGACCCACGCCCGCGGTGCGCGGATCACCCGGCGTCCAGGCGCCGGGCCCGACTTCGACCACACTCGCGATCTCCGCCGTGCCGGCCCGCCGGTGCGCGATACCGACCCGGCCGTCGGCGCCCACCCACGCCGCAGGCGCCCCCACCGGCCGCTCGGCCGCGATCGTGCCGGGCGGGCCGGACCGGTCGCCGACGAAGTCCCAGTACCGGATGCCCTCGCGGGCCGTGCCGAAGACGGTCACCCGGCCGTCCGGGCGGGTCACCGCACTCGGCCCCTCGACGATCTCGCCGCCGCCCAGGTCCTGCCAGTTCGACCACTCCTCGCTGCCGGCGGGTCGGAAGCGGGTGCTGATTCCCTTGTCCCGATTGCGCACGAACAGATGCAGCCCGCCCGCGCCGTCGGCCCGGACCACCGGTGTGCCCGGGCCGCGTTCACCGTCGTCGGGGCTGCCCAGGCCCCGCCACGGGCCCAATCCGCCGCCGGGTGTCGTCTCGGTCGCGGTGACGATCTCGAACCGGTCCCGGTCGGAGCGCCGGGCGCCGCCGATCCGTAGCGCGAAGACCGCGATCCGGCCGTCCCGCGTACGCACCGCGGCCGGTCCGGGCGCGAGTTCGCCGTCGCCGGGGCCGGGCATGGACCGCGCCGGGGTCCAGACCGCGGCGCCGACGCCCTCCTGAGTCCATCGGGTGATCCGGCCGCCGAGCACGGCCCACGCGGTCAACCGGCCGTCCGCCCCGAGCACCGGCCGGGGACCGGCGTCCGGAAAGCGATACGTGGTGCTCTGCGGCCAGTTGGTCCGAGCGGCGGTGTCCCGCACCTTGAGGTCGCCGCAGTCCACCCGTCCCGGGCAGTGCCGCACCCGGTCGGTCCAGCCGTACACCCGGGTGATCTCGTCCTTGCGCTCGCGGGCCGCCGGCGCGAGATTGTGCGGCCAACGCTCGTTGTAGTAGCCCCGGTAGGCGATCGCCGCCGCGCTCGCGGCCGGCCGCGCGGCGTTGTACCGGCGCAGCGCCTCCCAGGTGAACTGCGCGGCGGCGGTGTGGTCCTGGTGGTCGGAGACGCCGCCGTTGTCCGAGTGTGCGGGGTGTGCCCCGTCGTGCCGCTGTCGATCGGGGTCCGGGTCGAGCGTGCGCACCACGGTCGGCGTCTGGGCCCGCATCAGGTCCGCGAGCGAGTCGATCAGGCCGTCCCGGGTGTAGGAGTACGGTCCGCCGGCCGGCTCGTCCCGGGCGGCCAGCGTGTCGAGTTCGCGTTCCCTGCCGTTCCACAACGTGCGCAGCCGCCCGCGTGCGCCGATGCCCTCCTCCTTGCGCGTGTTGAGGAACACCAGCTTGATGTTCGGGGCGTCCACCAGATGGTCGAGTTCGGCGTGCGCGCCGTCGCGCAACCGCACGCTGTGCCGCTCCCAGCGCGCCGCGCGGTCGCCGAGGGCCATGAACGCGTACGCGGCGCGCGCTCCGTTGTTGCGCGCTGCCGCGTACGCCTGCGGATCCGGGCGCCCGCCGGGGCCGTTGCGGCCGTCCGCCTCGCCCGCGGTGAGGAAGACCGTCACGCTGTCCGTGCCGGTGCGCACCGCCCGGTCGACGTCGGGGTTCATGAAGAAGAGGTCGTCGTCCTGATGCGCGACCACCTGCATCACCGCACCGGTCGTGCCGGGCCGCGGTGCCAGGGTCTCGATCCCGATCGGCGAGGTCGGCGCGTGATACGGGGGCGAGCCGTACGGCCCGGTGACCTTCACCACCGCGAGCGCGAAGCCGAGCGCCAGGACACCGACCACCGCGGTGAACCTGCCGGTGCCGGGGATCATCGCCATGTCGGCTGGGACCTTTCTGCCGTCGCGGGCGAACCGGCCTCATCATCGCCGGTCGTCGACCGCGCCCCGGACCCGGCACACCCGCACCCGGCGCGCCCGGCACGGTGCGCCCGGCACGGTGCGCCCGGCCCACGCGCCGGATCGCCGCGGCGGTCAGCGCGCCCGCGCGCCGCCCGTTCCCGCGGTGCGCGGCTCGGCCGCGGCGGGCAGTCGGGTCGGCACCTTGCCGCCCCCGGCCGGGGTGCGGCCGGGGTCGGCGGCCGGACTGCCCGCGCCGGAGTCGTTGTTCGCCGAACCGGGGCTGCGGTCCGGCAGCGACTTCGCGCCCTCGGGGGTGACCCGGGTCGCGCCGATGTAGTCCGGCTTGTCGATCGGACCGAACTTGATCACCGTTCCGGTGTAGGGCGCGTGGATCATCTGGCCGTTGCCGACGTACATCCCGACATGGTGGATGCTGCGCGGGTCGCGCAGGTCGGTGGCGAAGAACACCAGGTCGCCCGGCAGGAGTTGGTCACGCGAGGGATGCCGGCCGGCGTTCCACTGGTCGTTGGCCACCCGGGGCAGCTTGATGCCCACGGTTTCGTAGGCGGCCTGGGTCAGCCCCGAGCAGTCGAACCGACCGCCGTCGGCCGCGGTGCCCTCGCCGCCCCACAGGTACGGGGTACCGAGCTTGGTCTGCGCCCAATTGACCGCGCCCGCCGCGAGCGCCATCGGCTGCAGCGGGGTCTGCACGACGCCGAAGCTCTGCTCCAGCGAGCGGATCGACTTCACGTAGTCCTGGGTCTGGGTGTACGGCGGGATGCCCTTGTACTGCATCACCCGGTACGCGCCCGCGTTGTACGCGGCGAGCATGTTGTTGGTCCGGTCGCCGGGCACCGAGGCGACATATTTGGCCAACGAGCAGTCGTAGCGCGCGGCGGCCGGGATCGCGTCGGCCGGATCCCACGGGCTCGACTTGCCGTCGCCGTTGCCGTCGGTGGCCCACTCGGGCCACGTGGTGGGCATGAACTGGGCGATGCCCTGGGCCCCGACGTTGCTCAACGCGGTCGGGTCGAAGCCGCTCTCCTGGTAGAGCTGCGCGGCCAGCAGCGCCGGCGAGATCTCCGGGCAGAGCCTGCCCCACTTGTCTATGGTCGCCGCGTACGCGGCCGGCACCGTGCCGGGCGCGAGCGACATCGTGCCGCCGACTCCGCCCTGGCTGCCGGATGCGGATTGCATCGCGCCCACGCCTACAGTGAGAAGACCGACCAGACCGAAGGGAATCGCGAATGCGATGCCACCGGCCACCCAGGCTTTGCGCATCGCAGGCACCCCCGATTCTCCGCGACCGGGACGGGGTCGCGACGGACACTCCGAGCACATTGTGCGCGCCACGATTGCTCAGCGCAATCACCCGTGATACACACAGTGAGCAGACACACTTGCCGAGGTGGTAGCCCGATCGGCTTCCCCACAGCACAATAAACGAACGACCCACTCCTCCAGTCGAATGCGACCGGAGACAACCAAAAGCCCGACCTCGGGGGCGGTGAACAACGTGTTTCTTGGCGAAGGCAACGGCAACGGCAACGGCGACATCAATACGATCATCGGCGGCATAGCTCCGAACTGGGGCCCGTTCGCAAGGCTGGGCGGCGAAGCCCGGATCATGGTCGAGGTGATCATGGCCGTGGCCCTGCTGCTCTGCCTGGCCATTGCGATCTGGGGCGCGGCGAAACAGCGCATAGGGGCCACCGCGATGCGCGACACGTTCAGCGCGGAGCAGGGCAAGGGCCTCATCATCGCCGGCCTGACCGGCGTCTTCATCATCGGATCGCTCGGGACGCTGTTCACGATTGTGTACGGAATGGCGATCTAGACCGATTCGCACCCTGCCGTCCCCAAGGTGGCGAATCCCGTGGTGTTTTGTCCCGGGCGCGGCGCACTCCGGTGCGCCGTGCGCCCCGAAACCGGAATGCCCCATTCCGCATCCGGGGCAGAGCAGCAATTCCGGTTCCTTTACCGGACAATCGAGCCTGTGTTCACACGACAGCGCGGTGCCACCGGAATGACTTCCCGTCTGGGAAGATCGTTCCGGCTGCAACCGAACCCGGCGGCGCTCCGCCCCCGGGGACTGTGTTGTGCGCGCAGGTCGCCCGTATCTTCCGGCCTGCCGCGGTGAGGGGGGACAGGCCATGAGCGACGAGGAACCCGCCACGCGTACCCGCCTGCCCAGACCGACCTCCTCGCCGGAGAGTCCGGAGCCCAGGCGCAACCCCATACTGTCCGGGATCGGCGTCGTGGTGGTGATCGCCGTGGTCATCGTGTCCCTGCTGTTCGCCGCCAACCGCTCCGACGACGACGGCGGCTCGACCGCCAAGGACGCCGGGCAGACCTCCACGGCCGCCGAGGCATCCGGCGGACCGCCGCTGTCCGCCGCGCAGTTGCCCGAGCGCACCGAGTCGGGCGTGCCGGTCGGTTACCCGCAGACCGCGGAGGGCGCCCAGTCGGCCGCGGCCAACTTCGTCGTCGCGTACGGCTCGGACCGGATGTTCCGGGCCCAGCCGCGGGCCGCGATCATCACCACGATCACCGATCCGGCGATCCGCGACGGTCTGCTCGCGCGCGTCGACCAGGCATTCCGGGCACAGACCGCGACTTTCGGCCTTCAGCCCGACGGGAACCCGCCCAAGGGTCAGACCTTCGTTTGTCGGGCCGTGCCGATGGGCACCAAATCCGTTGCCTTCACTCCCGCTTCGGCGACCGTGGAGGTCTGGAGCGTGGGCGTGGTGGGCATGGCCGGGACCGGTTCCACCAAGCCGGTGGCCGAGGCGTGGAACACCACCACGATGAAGCTGTCCTGGGTGAACGGCGATTGGAAGCTGGTCGAGTTCAGCCAGAAGGAGGGCCCGACTCCGGTCTCCGGACTACAGGATCCGTCCAGCGCCAACGACATCGCCAAGGCCGACGGGGAGTTCGGGGAATTGCGCCATGCACGCTGACCGGGAACGCCGCAGCCCTCGCAACCGATTCCTGACCCTCGGCGGGACACTGGCCGCGGTGCAGGCCCTCCTCGTGCTCGGTGCCACGCGCGTGTGGGCCGAGCCGACACCCGGCGCCACGACACCGCCGGCCGGCACGCCGAGCGCGACCGCACCCGCGAGCAAGCCGGAGTGCGACCTGCTCACCGGCCCGGCGAAGGACATCTGCAACAACGGCGGTCCCGGCGCCCCGGGGACCGGCACGCTGGGCACGGTCACCGACCCGCTCGGCTCGATCGCCAAGGGCTGTGCCGACGCGGCGACCTGGATCATCGACAAGCTGGCCGGCGCGGTCAACGACACCACCCAGGTGGACTTCACCAACCCCGGCTTCCTGCGCCAGTACGCGGTGGTGTTCGCCGCGTCCACGTTCCTGACCCTGATCCTGTGGATACTGGCCGTCGCCAAGCGCGCCGTGCGCGGGGTCCCGATCGGCACCGCGATCAGCGAGGCGATCGGCTACCTGTGGCTCGCGGTGATCGCGTCCGCGTTCACCCCGTTGATCCTGTATTTGGCCGTCTCGATGACCGACGCGATCACCGCGGCCATCGCGACCGGCACCCAACAGGACACCAACAAGTTCCTCGGCGGCTTCTCCAAGGCGCTCGATCCCGCGAGCGATCTCGGCGGCGGACCGGTGATGCTCATCTTCGTGTCGCTGCTCTCGATGGCCGCTGCGGCCGTGTTGTGGGTCGAACTCCTGGTCCGGGCGGCGATGTTGTACGTCGGCGCGATCCTGGGCACGGCGGTGTACTCGGGCCTGGTGGACAAGGCGATGTGGCACCACGTCCGACGCTGGGCCGGGATCATGATCGCGGTGCTGCTGGCCAAGCCGGTGATCGTGATCGTGCTCGGACTGGCCACGGCGGTCACCGCCGGCGGCAAGGACGACGCGTTCTCCTCGGTGCTCTCCGGCCTGGCGATCCTGTTCCTGTCCATCTTCGCCAGCGTGCTCATCTACCGCTTCGTGCCCAGCATCGGCGACGACATGGCCGCGCTGCACAGCAGCCGCAAGGCGATGCAGTCGGCCGGTCCGGCCTCGATGGTCAACGGCCCGGCCACGTACATGAAGCAGGGCATCCAGGCACACGCCTCGCGGGGATCGACCGGTTCCGGCTCTGCCCCGGTGACCGCGAACGCCGTATCGTCGGGCATTGCGGCCCATGGCACCAGGGGCGGAGGTTCGGGCGGCGCCCCGACGCCGGCACCACCGCCTCCGGCCAATCCCGCGGCAACGCCTCACGCGAGGAACGGTAAAGAGTAATGACTACGCAACCGGTCGCCCGACGCCGAACCTTCCTGATCGGCAAGGCCAAACCCACGGCGGTCATCGGCAAGAACCGCGAGCCCGGCGAGATCTTCCTGATCATCGCGGCCGGCGGATTCGCCCTGTTGTGGGGCCTGTTGATGCCGATCCTGGTGCTCCGCATCCTCGGCCTGGTCGGTTTCCCGCTGCTCGCGTTCGCCGCCGTGTACATGCCGTACAAGAAGCGCACGTTCTACAAGTGGTGGGAGATCAACCGCACCTACAAGCGCACCCTCAAGCGCGGCGCCACGTACCGGTCGGCGGTGACCGAGGCGGGCACCAAGCTGACCGGGCAGGGCGTCGCGGTCGGCGCGCCGCCCGGTGTCGGTCGGGTGGCCTGGTCCAGCGTGCCGTTCGGCCCGGACGACCTGACCGTGCTGATGCACCTGGAACGGCGCACCGTCACCGCCGCGATCGAGATCGAGGGCCCCGGTGTGGGGCTGCGCGACTCGGAGGACCAGGAGGCACTGGTCGAGCGGTTCGGCACCCTGCTCAAGCACGTGGCCAACGGCGACGGCTTCGTCACCCGGCTCCAGGTGCTGGCCCGGACGCTGCCCGCCGACCCGGACGCGCACGCCAAGGACGTCGCCCGGCGCGGCGACCACAAGGCGCCGATGTGGGTGCAGGACTCCTACGAGCAACTCCAGTCGATGGTCTCCACCTCGTCGGAGCAGCACCGCGCCTACCTGATCGCGTGCATGCACTACACCCGCGACCTGGCCGCCGAGGCCAACGTGATGGGCAAGGGCGACAAGGGCCTCGGCGTGGTGATGGCCCGTGAACTCACCGACGTGTGCGCCCGATTGACCGAGGCGGACATCCGGGTCCGGCAGCCGTTGAACGAGGCGCGGCTGGCCTCGCTGATCCACTCGATGTACGACCCCGAGCACCAGATCGACGCGTTCGAGGGCATGCAGGCGCGCTACGCGTGGCCCGCCGAGTTGGACGCGACACACCCGAACTACCTGGAGGCCAAGACCCGCGAGTCGGACTCGGCCGAGCCGTGGTGCCACGCCACCGCGTGGATCAAGGAGTGGCCGCTGACCCCGGTCGGCGTCAACTTCCTGGCCCCGCTCCTGGTGCACACGCCGGACGTGATCCGCACGGTCGCGGTCACCATGGACCTGGAGCCCACCGACATCGCGATCGAGCGCATGCTCACCGAGAAGACCAACGACGACGCGGACGCGGCCCGCGCGGCCAAGATGAACCGCGTGGTCGACCCGCGCGACATGGCCCACACCGGCCGGGTCGACCAGCGCGGCGAGGACTTGGCGGGCGGTGCGGCGGGGGTGAACATCGTCGGCTACATCACGGTGTCCTCGCGCAATCCCGATCAGCTCTCCCGGGACAAGCGCACCATCCGCGCGTCGGCGGGCAAGTGTTTCCTCAAGCTGGAGTGGTGCGACCGCGAGCAGCACCGCGCGTTCGTCAACACGCTGCCGTTCGCGACGGGTATTCGAAAGTGAGTGTCGGCGGTGTCGCCGCCGGGGACGGGATGGATGGGGTGATCACGTGTCGGGTCTGATGTCCACGTTGACCCAGGGCTTCTCCGGCATCATCTTCGGCCGGGGCGAGACCCAGCGGTTGCCGGTGCGCACGTCCACCGGCCAGGCCCAGGCGATCTACCTGCCCACGGCCGCGCCCGGGCTCGGCGACTCGGGCGTGATCATCGGCCGCGAGGTGTACTCCGGAAAGGGCTACATCTACGACCCGTTCCAGCTGTACGGCCAGCAACTGCCCGCGCCGCACTGGCTGGTCCTGGGCGAGTCCGGGAACGGCAAGTCGGCGCTGGAGAAGACGTACGTATTGCGCCAGTTGCGCTTTCGCGACCGCCAGGTGGTGGTCCTGGACGCGCAGGGCGAGGACGGCGTCGGCGAGTGGAACCTGATCGCCGAGGCGCTGGGCGTCAAGCCGGTCCGGCTGGACCCCAACGACCTCTCCGGCGACGCGGTACGGCTCAACCCGCTGGACCCGGCGATCGCGGTCACCGGCCAACTGGCGCTGCTGCGCACCATCATCGAGGTGGCGATGGGCCACTCGCTCCAGGAACGGGCCGGCTACGCGCTCAAGGCGGCACACACGCACGTGATGCGCACCGTGCACGGACGGCAGCCGATCCTCCCGGACATCGTCGAGGCGTTGCGCAATCCGACCCCCGAGTCGTGCGAACTGCTCAGCTTGGACGTCAAGGACGTCCGGGTCTGGGGACTGGACGTCGCGCTGGTCCTGGACCGGCTCACCGACGGTGACCTGCGGGGCATGTTCGAGGGGCCGACCACGGACGGCATCGACCTGGACTCGCCGCTGATCATCTTCGACCTGTCGCACATCGACCGGAACTCGATCGCGATGCCGATCCTGATGGCCATCGTCGGCGTGTGGCTGGAGCACACCTGGATCCGGCCGGACCGGGTCAAGCGGATCTTCCTGGTCGAAGAGGCCTGGCACATCATCAACAGCCCGTTCGTGGCCCAGTTGTTCCAGCGCCTGCTCAAGTTCGGCCGGCGTCTGGGCCTGTCCTTCGTCGCGGTGGTGCACCACCTCTCCGACGTGGTGGACGGCGCGGCGGCCAAGGAGGCGTCGGCGATCCTGAAGATGGCCTCGACCAGAACCGTGTACATGCAGAAGGCGGACGAGGCCCGGGCGACCGGAAAGGTGCTCGGGCTGCCCCGGTGGGCGGTGGAGATCATCCCGACCCTCACCCCGGGCATCGCGGTCTGGGACGTCAACGGCAACGTGCAGGTGGTCAAGCACCTGATCACCGACACCGAGCGGCCGATGGTCTACACCGACCGCGCGATGACCGAGGACGCGGTGGAGGAACGGGTGCGTGCCGAGGCGGCGTTGGCCGACGATCCGGCGGCGTAGATGGGGGCCTACGGACACCCGCCGGCGCCGCGCGAACCCACGCCGGGCCGGGCGCCCTCGGAGGGCGTGCCCGACGGCCTGCTGATCGCGGGCCTGCTGCTGCTGATCGCCGGCACCGCGGTGATCTGGCTGTCCACCGGGCTGGCCGCACTGGCGAGCGGCAAGGACTGGCCCGACGAGGTCACCTACCGGCACTCGGCGCTGGCGCTGCGCGCGGTGCTGGGCGACCCCGACGACCTGCCGCACGCGTGGCCGGACACCCCGCCGGGGCAGTTGCCCTCCCCCACCGCGTTCTGGGTGTCGTTCGGCTTCGTGGTGCTGATCCTGCTGATCGCGGTGGGATGGGTGTTCTGGTGGTGGTTGCGCCGGGCGACGGCGAAGGCCGTCCGGGCGGCCGGCGCGGAATTGCCGAATTCACCTGCCCCGAAGCGGAATCAGCGGCTCCCGAACGGGGAATGATGCGCGTGCGCACCTCTGCCGAGGGCGCCCCACGATCGTGGCCGGGCCTGGTCGCCGCGTGGCCGTACGGTGACCCGGCGATCGGCCCGACCCACCATGTTCGTGGGCGCATGCCCCTGTCGGTCTTCCGACCTGCGTGAACTCTTCGGCCTGCGGTGGGCGTTCGGCCCCGTGGGCCGGCCACGGAGGCCGGCCGGGCCGGATGGGGCCGACCCCCGCTTCGGCTCCGTCGCGACGGACGATCAGTCCGTCCAGGTCATGCACTCCTCGCAACGGTAGGCGCGGGGGCCGGACTTGTATTCCACCTTGTCGGACTTGCGGTAGTACTTGCACGCGCGGTTCTTGCAGACGACCGGGTGGCCGTCGACCGCCTCGATCGGTAACGGCACCGTGTCGTAGGTGCACGGGGTGGGCGGGAGCTTCTTGTAGTAGCCCCCGGTCGCCGGCAGCGCGGTCGGGTCGAACGGCGAATACGCGGCCCCGTCGGAGATCCCCTCGGACACGCTCATGCGCACCTCCTGTGCTGTGCCGGCCGTGTGCCGCTGGTGCCGCACGCTAGCCGAGAATCGGGGACGAGACGGGTGGTTCGGGACGGTTTCCGCCCGAAGGGCCGACGGGGCCGCGGGATTCAGCCGCGCGCGGCGTTGCCGGCCGCGCGGTGGTGCACCGCGATCGAGGTGAGCACCAGGACGCCGCCGAGCAGCCGTGTCGGCCCGAGCCGCTCACCCTGGAGCAACGCGGCGAGCACGGTCGCGGTCAGCGGTTCGAGCAGCACCGCCACGATGCCGCCGCCCACGTGCGCCCGGCCGAGCGCGGTGAAGTAGGCGATGTACGCCCCCGCGGTGGGCACCACGCCGAGGAAGAACACCGCGCCCAGGGTGTCGATGTGGATCGGCACGGCCATCCCGACCGCCAGTGCCGCGGGCAACAACAGGCAACCGCCGAACAGGAATCCGAGCCCGGTGACGGCGACCCGGTCGAGCCCGGGCAGGGCCGGCCGGGTGTCCAGGGTCGACACCGCGAACCCGCCGGCGGCCACCAGCGCGAAGCCGACACCCACCGGTGCGCCGCGGGCGCCGCCGGCGGGTGAGCCGAGCAGCAGGGCCAGGCCCAGGGCGGCCACGACCAGACTCGCGATCGCGAACCGGCCGAGTCGGCGTCGCTCCAGCAGGGCCGAGCCGGTGGTCACCAGGAGGTGCACGGCGACCATGGTGGTGAGCGTGGCCAGACTCACCGAAGTGGCCGCCACGGCAGCGAAATAGGCCGCCTGGAACACCGTGAACAGGGCGCCGACGCCGGCGATCCGGGCGAGTTCGGCCCGGTTCGGGCGACGCACCCGCAGCCGCCCGCAGGCGAGCGCGTAGCCGGTGATGAACAGGCCGCCGGCGAGCAGCCGATAGGCCGCGACGGCCACCGGGTGCAGCCCGGCGCGGGCGGCCAACACCGAACCGGCGATCCCACCGGTCCCCCACAGGACGCCGGCGACAACGAACAGATCGAGCCCGGACCGGGTGTTCCGGGCAGCATGAAGGAAGGTACGAACGAACATGGAAAGGCTCCGACTTCGACGCCTACAGGACAACGTCGGAGCGGGGCGGCACCGGTTTCGGCCAGGCCGATCCAGGGCCGCGACCCGGGACTACCGGATCGGACCCGGGGACACCCCGCTCAGTGGCGGGGCGGCGGGCAGTTGGACCAGGCGTGGTGCATGGCAGCCACCCTAGGGCCTGGCTTCGATCCCGCGTCGTGGTGCCCGGCGCGGGATCGAAACCAGGCCCTGGTGCGTCCGCTCGGCACGATCGTGAGGTTCGCGGTTCGCACCAGGTGCGAAACGTTTCTTCCAGGGCAGCAGCCCACCATGGACGAAACGTCGAAGGAACGACTCGACCGCGAGCTGAACGAGTTGATGCAGGGATTGCGCGTCGCGATCCCTGGTGTGCAGTTCATGTTCGCGTTCTTGTTGACCGTCCCGTTCGCGCAGGGCTTCGCGCGCGTGAGTGAATTCCAGAAGGACGTGTTCCTGGTCGCGCTGATCTCGACCCTGCTGTCCTCGATCTTCTTCATCGCACCGGCCGTCCAGCACCGCCTGCTCTTTCGCGGGCACGCCAAGGATGTGCTGCTGCACCGGTCGAACCGCTACGGGATAGCCGGCGCGATCGCCCTGTCGGTGGCGCTGACGTCCGCGGTCCTGCTGGTGGTGGACTATCTGTTCGGTCGCACCTGGGCCCTGTCCGTGGCGATCCCGCTGGCCGCGTTGATCACGTTGGTGTGGCTGCTCCAGCCGCTGATCACTCGCGTCCGGCGGAACGGCGACCTGCTCCCGTGACCGGAGCGGGTCAGACCCATTCCAGCAGGCGGGCCGCGTGGGCCCGGACGGGGCACGGCTCGGGTACCCCGCAGCCGCAGCCGCCGGTGTCGACCGGCCGGTGTCGGATCAGCGTGCGGGTGACCACCATGCGGTAGTCGAGCAGCGGATCCTCGGCCGGGCGCGGGCTCCTCGGGCGCGGCGCGCGCAGGATGCGCGGGGCCGGCCTGGACAGGCCCGCGGGCAGCGGTCGGTCCAGCCGCTCGATGTCCGTGCGTTGCCTCGGAATGCGCACTCGCATGTGTCCGGTCCCCTTCTCGTCCGGTGTCCCACCGTGGCGGTGCACCCGAGCGTGGCAGCGCTCGGGGCCCGCCGGATCACTCCGTGTCCAGGCGCCCGCCCGCGTCCGGCTGGGATTCCTCGACCCGCGCCAGCATGCCGCGCAGTCCGGCCGCGAGCGCATGCCGTTCGGCCGGCCCCAGATCCTGGAGCAGGCCGGCCTCGAAGACCGCGGCCTCGCGCACCACGCGCAGCCACACGTCCCGGCCGGTGGTGGTCAGTTCGACGATCACCCGCACCCGGTTCTGTTCGTCCCGGGTCCTGGTGACCAGGTCCTCGGCGACCATCCGGTCCAGCCGGTGGGTCATCGCCGCGGGGGTCAGGCCCAGTCGGCGGGCCAGGTCGCCGGGGCTGAGCCGGTAGGGACGGCCGACCAACACCAGGGCCTTGAGCACCTCCCACTCGGCGTTGGTGATGCCCAGCGCGGTGAGTTGGCGGCCGTACGCGACGCTCATCCGGCGGTTGAGCTTGGACAGCGCCGCCACGATCGTCTCGACCTGCGGGTCCACCTCGGGGAATTCGCGCTGGAAGACGGCGAGGTACTCCTCGATGTCGCCTTCGTCCGCTGTTGCCTGCTCGGCCCCCTCTGTCATGCCGGGAAGTATCCCACCTCCCACCCGCTCGTTCGTCGCCCTCGCCGGGCGATGCCGTTAAGCATTGGACGCCAAGGCTATAGATCCGTATAGTTTAGCTCTGAAGTCTTCAGGCTTGAGGACTCGGACTCATCGGATCAGGCACGGCGGCGACGCCGGCGTGGGCCCGGGCGACAGCCCGGCCGCCCCCGGCGCGCCCGCCTCGACGCGGATACCAGGCGACCACCTCGCCGGACCCGGGCATGCCCGGACGCCGGTACGGGTCGGGTCGGCCGCCTTCGCGCGCCTTCGGATGCCCGAGCCCCGGCCTGCGGACCGATCCCCGCGGGCCGGAGCGGCCGGCCCGCGCGACCGGTAGTCGGGAGGTGTGTGGTGGCGACCCAAGGCGCTCTGCGTCGGATCCAGCTCGGTAACGCGCTCAGTGCGTTCGGCAGCGGTTTCACGGTGCCGTTCCTGTTCGTATACGTGACGCGGGTGCGAAACCTGTCGGCGGGTCAGGCCGGCCTGATGTTCAGCGTGCTCGCCATCGCCGCGCTGTGCGCGCTCCCGATGGTCGGTCCGGCGATCGACCGGCGCGGCCCCCGTCCGGTGGTCGCGGTCGGCTCGGTGGTGGCCGCACTCGGCGCGCTGACCCTGGGCCTGGCCCGCGGCGAGGCGCTGGTCATGGCGGGCGCCGCGCTGCTCGGGGCCGGTGTGGCCGCGATCCAGCCCGCGCTGGCGACGATGATCGTGCGGTGCACGACGGCGCTCACCCGCGCTCGCGCGTTCGCGCTCCAGTTCACCTTCAACAACCTGGGCCTGGGCATCGGCGGACTGATCGGCGGCATGATCGTCGACCCGTCGCGGCCGGCCAGTTTCACCCTGCTGTTCGCCGTCGAGACCGCGATGTTCCTGGTGCTCGGCGCGGTGTGCGGCACGGTCCGGCTGCCCGCGATACCGGCCGCTCCGGCCGGAACGGCGCCGGGCTCGGGCTTTCGGCACCTGGTGAAGAACCGCGCGATGGTCCGGCTGTGTGTGGTCGGCGCGGTCATCTTCTTCACCTGCTACGGCCAGTTCGAGTCGGGCCTGGCGGCGTTCGCGACCGAGGTCAGCCGGATCTCGCCGAGCATGCTGGGCGTCGCGCTCGCGGCCAACACCGCGGTGATCGTGCTCGGTCAGCTCACCGTCCTGCGGATCACCCAGCGCCGCCGGCGCAGCACGGTGATCGCGGCCACCGGCCTGGTCTGGCTGCTCGCCTGGATCGTGACGGCGCTGTCCGGCCTGGTGCACGACGACAAGGTCGCGGCGGCGGTCACCATCATCGCCACGTACGCGCTGCTCGGCGTGGGCGAGTCGCTGCTCGCGCCGACGCTCGGACCGATGGTCGCGGACCTGGCCCCCGCACACCTGCTCGGCCAGTACAACGCGGCCCAGTCCCTGGTGAAGCAACTCGCCATGGCAGCGGGCCCGGCCTTCGCCGGCGTCATGGTCGGCGCCGGCCTGTACGGCCCCTACCTGGCCGTCCTGATGGCCTGCTCGCTCCTGATCACCATCCTCGGCCTACGCATGCGCCACACCCTCAACCCGACCCAGAACGGCGTCGTCATCGCCGAGTCCACCCCCTCCCGCCAACCCACTCCCCACCCCCTGCCGGCCTGACCAACACCAACCACCAAGCCCACCCAGCGCCGGCCGGGCGCTTGAGGCCAACCCGGCGCCGGCCAACGCATGAGCCCACTCAGCCCGGCCGGCGCATGAGCCCACTCAGCCCGGCCGGCGCTTGAAGGCCACGCCACTCAGCCCGGCCGGCGCTTGAGGCCAACCCAAGGCAACCCACGCCCAACGTCGGACAAAAGCCAAATCAGCCCGGCCGGCGCATGAGGCCAACCCAAGGCAACCCACGCCCAACGTCGGACAAAAGCCAAATCAGCCCGGCCGGCGCATGAGGCCAAATACCCCCGATCAGCCCAACGGGAACTCGCACCAGACCGTCTTGCCCTCGTCGGTGAGCCGACTCCCCCACGACTTGGCAATCGTCGCCACGATCGCCACCCCGCGCCCGCTCTCGTCGTCGGCCGCCGCCCGACGCCGCCGCGGAACGTGGTCGTCCGCGTCGGAGACCTCGACGATCAGCCGCTTGTCGGTGCGCCGAAGGCGCAACCGCATCGGCGCGGCCCCGTGGGTGAGCGCGTTCGCCACGAACTCGCTGACCGCGAGCACGCCCATCTCCCGCAATTCCTCACCGACCTGCCAACTGGCCAGCACACCCGAGGTGAAGGCCCGCCCGCGCGCGGCCACTTCGCTGCCGCCCAGCAGGTCAAGCGACGCGGTCCGGAACAGACGCGCCTGGGCACCCTCACGGCGCGGCAGTTGCAGCACCAGCATCGCCATGTCGTCGTCGTGTTCCTCCGGCAACTGCATGTGCGCGATGAGGTGGTCCCGGACCGCCTCGGGTTCGCCCACCGACGACAGCAGCGCGGCGCCCAGCGTGTCGATGCCCTCGTCCAGGTCCTCGCCGCGGCGTTCGACCAGGCCGTCCGTGTACAGCACCACGGTCGAGCCCGGGTCGAGGGTGATCCGCCCCGAGGTGTGCGGCCAGCTCGCGCCGGTGCCCAGCGGCGGCCCGTTCGCGTCGTCGAGCTTGTGGATCACGTCCTCGCCGTCACGGACCAGCGGCGGCAGATGGCCCGCCGTCGAGTAGGTCAGCACGCCCTCCCCCGGGTCGTAGACCGCGTAGGCGCACGTGGCGATCTGGGTCGCGTCGATCTCCATCGCGGTCTCGTCGAGCAGTTGCAGGATCTCGTGCGGCGGCAGGTCCAGGCGCGCGTACGCCCGTACCGCCGTCCGCAGTTGGCCCATCACCGCCGCGGCGCGCACGCCTCGGCCCATCACGTCGCCGATCACCAGCGCGGTGCGCCCCGCGCCCAGGGTGATCACGTCGTACCAGTCGCCGCCGACCGCGGCGTCGGTGCCACCGGGCAGGTACTTGGCGGCCACGATCAGGTCGTCGGGGTTCTCCAACCGCTGCGGCAGCAGGCTGCGTTGCAGGGTGACCGCGGCCTGCCGGTGCCGCCGCTCGCTCTCCCGCAGCCGGTCGGTGGCCTGGACCTGGTCGGTGACGTCGACCGCGAAGACCAGGACGCCTCGCGTGTCGCCGCCGCGACCGGCCGCCTCGGGGCGGACCGGCGTGCACACGAACGTGTAGTAGCCGTGCCTGCGCTCGCTCTCCGGCATGCCGGGGTAGGTCTCGCCGCGATGGTCGACCCGGCGGGCGCGCACGGTTCGCCCGCGCCCGGTCCGATAGACCTGATCCATCAGCGTCAGCAGCCCGTGCTCGGCGAGTTCGGGCAGCGCGTCCCGGGCCGGAACACCCGACCTGCGTGCGCCGAAGACCGCCCGGTAGGCGTCGTTGACGTAACACAGCTCGTGGTTCGACCCTCGGGTGACCGCGATCAGCGCGGGAGCGTGGGCCAGCACGTCGCGCAACGGGAAGGTGTCGTTCGATTCCTGGCTGCGTGCCGCCGGCACCGAGCGGCGCCGGTCACCGGCCAGCCGGGCGCCCCACCGAGTGATGTTCAACCGCTCGCTTCCTAGAGAGTTCGTTCACGCAAAGCGCATGGAGGTTTACCGCAGGTGACATCACCAGTGTGGGCGAAAGTCGGCCGTGAGGGAATCACGTCCCGTGACCGGGCCCCCGTTCGGGGTACCACAGGAGTGCGCTGTGGCAATGTACGGGACCCGGTCGCGGCCCACTCGCCCCTCGGGCAACGCTTCAGCCTACGAGCCCCTCGGCCGGCCGTGCCTACCCGGTGGGCTTGCGGTCCCCCCGGGTGGCGTACTCGAACTCGGCGCGCGGGTGTTCGATCGAACCGAGCGAGACGATCTCCCGCCGGAACATCAGGGACAGTGTCCATTCCGCCATGATGCGCATCTTGCGGTTCATCGTGGGCACCCGGCTGAGGTGGTATGTGCGGTGCATGAACCACGCCGGCAGGCCCTTGGTCTTGATCCCGTAGACCTGGGCGACGCCCTTGTGCAGGCCGAGCGAAGCCACCGAACCCGCGTACTTGTGCCGGTACTGCTGCTGCGGCCGGTCGCGCAGCGTGGCGATGATGTTGTCGGCGAGCACCCGCGCCTGGCGTACCGCGTGTTGCGCGCTGGGGCCGGTGAATTCCTCGCCCGGCTTGGTCAGATCGGGCACCGCCGCGCAGTCGCCCGCCGTCCACACCCCCGGGACCCCGTCCACCTCCAGCGTTGCGCGCGCCTTGAGCCGGCCCTTGTCGTCCAGCGGCAGATCGGTGGCGATCAACATCGGGCTGGGCTTGACGCCCGCCGTCCACACCAGTGTGCTCGCGTCGACCTCGGTGCCGTCCGAGAGCACGACGTGCCGGTCGCGCGCCGACTCCAGCCGGGTGTTCAGGCGTACGTCGATGCCGCGTCGGCGCAGCTCGGCGACCGTGTACCGGCCCATGTCCTCGCCCACCTCGGGCAGGATCCGCGGCGAGGCCTCGACCAGGATCCAGCGCATGTCCGCCGGGGTGATGTTGTGGTAGTACCGGCAGGCGTAGCGGGCCATGTCCTCCAGCTCCGCGAGCGCCTCCACGCCCGCGTAGCCGCCGCCGACGAAGACGAAGGTCAGCGCGTGGTCGCGGATCGAGGGGTCCCGGGTCGAGGACGCGGTGTCCATCTGTTCGAGCACGTGGTTGCGCAGCGCGATGGCCTCCTCGACGGTCTTGAAGCCGATGCCCCACTCGGCGAGCCCCGGTATCGGCAGGGTCCGTGCGACCGAGCCCGGTGCGACCACGAGCAGGTCGTAGGAGGCGTCGTAGGTCTCGCCGTTGAGCAGTTCGATGGTCGCGGTCTTCTTCGCGTGGTTCACGTGCTCCACGGTCCCGGTCACGATGCGGCACTTGGGCAACACCGAGCGGAGCGGGACGACCACGTGGCGTGGCGAGATGGCGCCGGCCGCGGCCTCCGGGAGGAACGGCTGGTAGGTCATGTACGACTGCGGTTCGACGACTGTCACCGTCGCCTCTCCCGCCTTGAGTTTCCGTTGCAGGCGAAGGGCCGTGTACAAGCCGACGTAGCCGCCGCCGACGATCAGGATGCGCTCGGGCCGAGTCGAGGTCGTCATGCGTCCCACTCTGCCCCTTTCCGAGCGCCACAGACAGATCTTCGACGGGTTTGCGTGCCCCGCACGGGTGGTGACGAGAGATCAGCGGTCAGCGATATCTTCACAACCGTGCTGTCGGATTCCGCTTCTGGGGTGGGGTCGGTTCGGGTAGTCTCGACGCCCTGGGCAAAGCGGGGTCTGGTGGGGGAATCGACACACTTGCCTTCCGGGGGAGACGCTATGAGCGGCGCTTCGCGTACGCGTACCACGAAGACGCAGGACACCGGCGGCGACGGCGTCGGGGGGCGACACACCACGACGATTCCACCGGCTCGCAAGCCGCAACGGAGCAGGCCGGCCGATCCGTCGCCACAGCTGCGCACCGACGCCCGGCGCAATCTGGAGCAGGTGCTCCGGGCGGCCCGCGAGGTGTTCGGCGAGCTGGGTTACGACGCTCCGATGGAGGAGATAGCCCGCCGCGCCGGCGTGGGGGTGGGCACCATCTACCGCCGCTTCACCGGCAAGGAGGCGCTGGTCCAACGGATCATGATCGCCGAGACCAACCGGCTGACCGCCGAGGCGGTCAACGCACTGGACGAGGAGCCGGACGCGTGGTCCGCGCTCGCCAGGTACTTACGCCGCGCGGTCGGCTCGGGTGCCGGCCGATTGTTCCCCGCCCTCAGCGGGCGGGTCCCGGTAACCGAGGAAATGAGCTCCTCGCGCGCCGAACTCAACGATGCGGTGGGCATGTTGGTCGACCGCGCCAAAGCCTGCGGACTGCTCAGGGCGGATGTCTCGGACGCCGACATATCGCTGATGATGTCGTGTCTGCTGCCCCCGTCCGGACTTCCGCATTCGCAACGACTGACCATCGCCGGTCGGTATCTGGAGATCCTGCTCGACGGCCTGCACGCGGGACACTCGTCCCCGCTGCCCGGGAAGCCGTTCACGCAGGACGAGTTGGACACCCTCTTCCTGAGTTGAACCGGGGCCGGGCCGAACCGGGGACGGGTCGAAGCGGCCCGAGCCGAACGGAGTTCGAACCGAATGGCGTTCGAACCGAACCGATCCTCGGGCGCAATCGAGCCGACTCGGGGCGCCACCGGGCCGAGCGAGCGTGATCAGCTGCGCACCACGAGCACCGGGCAGGCCGCATGGTGCACCACCGCCGTGCTGACCGAGCCGAGCAGCAGGCGGGAGAAGCCGCCGGAGCCACGCGAGCCCACCACGACCATCTCGTGCCGCTCGGACATCCCGAGCAGCACCTCGGTCGCCGTCCCCGAGTACACCTGGACCACGGCATGTCCGCCGAACGGCCGCTCGCGTTCGCCGTTCACCTCGGCCACGGTGATCTCCGTCCGGGTCCGCAATTCGGCGAGCACCCGCTCCAGATCCTCCTGGTAGTGCGGGCCGGGCGCGAGCACGACATAGCCCGGGGACGCGGGCTGCGCGGTCACCACGTACAGCGGCAACCCGCGCAGTTCGGCCTCGGTCATCGCCCAGTCCAGGGCCCGCCGGGCCGGCTCCGACCCGTCCACGCCGACCACGACGCCCTTCGGCTCAGCGTCGGCCATGGGCCCTCCTCGTCACCGAATCCGGATGTGGAGGGCCCCATACCACCCGGATGTCACACACTCACCTCTGCACGCGAACGCCACCCGGACGGCGGTCAGGCGTGCGCGAGGATCTCCTGCGCGCGGTCGGCCAGCGCACGCAGACCGTCGCCGGTGAACCGCCCGGCCGCGTCCTGCGCGCCCATCGCGCCGGCGGTATAGCGATCGAGCACGCCGGCCAGGATGCAGGCCAACCGCCAGCACGCGAACGCCTGGTACCAGCGGATGTGCGACAGATCCCGGCCGGTGGCCGCCGCGTAGCGGGCGGCGAACGCGGCCCGGTCGATGAAGCCCTCGCTCGCGGTGCCGTCGGCGGGCAACAACGCCCCGTCCTCGCCCGCCTCGACCCAGTACATGAGCGTGGTGCCCACGTCGGCGAGCGGGTCACCGAGCGTGCACAGTTCCCAGTCCAGCACCGCGCGCACGGTGCCGTCCGGGCCGAGGATGACGTTGTCCAGGCGGAAGTCGCCGTGCACGATCGTGGCGCCCTGCTGCGTCGGTACGGACGCCGCCAGCGCGTCGTGCACGTCGTCGATCGCGTCGATCCCCGGCACCCGAGTGGCCTCCCACTGGCGGTGCCAGCGACGCAGCTGTCGCCCGATGTAGTCCGCGCGACGGCCGAGCTCGCCCAGACCCACCGCGTCCACGTCCACCGCGTGGATCGCCGCGAGCACGTCCGCGAGTTGCTCGCCGGCCCGCTGCCGGGCCTGCGGCGTGAGCATCGTGGTCGCGTCCTCGGCGGAGCGGATCACATGCCCGTCGACGAAGTCCATCACGAAGAACGGCGCACCGTTGACCGTCTCGTCCGTGCACAGGCCGAGCACCGGCGGCACCGGCACGTCGGTCCGCCCGGAGCCCAGCGCGGCCAGGATCCGGTGCTCGCGCCCCATGTCGTGCGCGGTCGCGAGCACGTGTCCGAGCGGGGGTCGGCGCAGCACCCAGCGGTGCGCGTCGGCGTCCGAGACCACGTAGGTGAGGTTCGAACGGCCGCCGAGCACGAGGTCGAAATGCAGCGGCGGGTGCACCGCGACCCGCTCGGCCAGCCACTTCGTGATCGCTTCGGGCCGCAATGCCTCGGCCATGGGACCCTCCGTCATGTTCGCGCTCCGCTCCGGATGCCGAGGTTCGGATGTCGAGTTGCCGCGCTCGGATGTCGAGGCTCGGATGGCACGTGCGGATGCCTCGTTCCGCCGCCCTGCTCCGATGGCCCTGTTCCGATGCCGTGTTCGGATGCCGTGTTCAGATGCCGAGGGAACGGCCGATGATTTCCTTCATGATCTCGTTCGTCCCCCCGTAGATCGATTGCACCCGTGTGTCGATGAACGCCTTGGCCACCGGGTATTCGAGCATGTAGCCGTATCCGCCGTGCAGTTGCAGACAGCGGTCGACCACGCGCTTTTGCAGGTCGGTGGTCCACCATTTGGCCTTCGAGGCGGCGACCGCGTCCAGCTCGCCCGCGATGTGCTTCATGATGCAGTCGTCGACGTAGGTCCGCGCGATGTCCAACTCGGTGTCCATCTCAGCCAGTTCGAACCTGGTGTTCTGGAACGATCCGATCGGGCGGCCGAACGCGGTGCGTGTCTTGACGTACTCCAGGGTGTGCGCGAAGACCGTCTCGGCGCCGGCGACCGCCGCACTCGCGATGCCCAGGCGTTCCTGCGGCAGGTTGTTCATCAGGTGGTAGAAGCCGCGATTCTCCTCACCGAGCAGGTTGTTCACCGGCACCCGCACGTCGGAGAAGAACAGTTCGGCGGTGTCCTGCGCCTTCATCCCGATCTTGTCCAGGTTGCGCCCGCGCTCGAAGCCCGGCATGTCCCGCTCGACCACGATCAGGCTGATCCCCTTGCTGCCCTTGGCCGCGGGATCGGTCTTGGCCACCACGATCACCAGGTCGGCGTTGATGCCGTTGGTGATGAAGGTCTTCGCGCCGTTGAGCACGTAGTGGTCGCCGTCCCGGATCGCGGTGGTCCGCACTCCCTGGAGGTCGCTGCCCGCGCCGGGTTCGGTCATCGCGATCGCGGTGATGATCTCGCCGGAGCAGAAGCCGGGCAACCAGCGCTGCTTCTGCTCGTCCGTGGCCAGGTCGTTGAGGTACGGCGCGACCACCTCGTTGTGCAGGCCGAATCCCACCCCGGACGCGGCCACCCGGATCAGTTCCTCGGACAACGTCGCGAAGTAGCGAAAGTCGGACACCCCGCCGCCGCCGTAGCGCTCGTCCACGTCGATGCCCAGCAGTCCCTGCTTGCCGGCCTTGAGCCAGACCGAGCGGTCGACGATGCCGTCCTTCTCCCACTGGTCGTGGAACGGGACCACCTCACGCTGAAAAAACTCACGCGCGGATTCGCGAAAGGCGATGTGCTCGGGTTCGAGGTGCCGGTCCCTCATGTGCGTGCTCCCCCTGCGGTCAGCGGTGTCGCGGTGGATCGAGCCGGATCGGACATTCCTACCGGTCGGTAGGTGCCACGCTCGCATGCTAGGTGCGCACCGGAAGCGGATCAAGGCCCGGGGGTACGCGGGCGTGGAACGCCGGGCGGAAACGTCCCCGGCCGCGTTGCGCACGAGGACCCCGCCGGGGAGAGGCCGAGCGTCCCGGGGCAAGGCGCAGGCGAGTCGTGGTGCGGCGGGTCGCACGTCCGCTCCGCGCCCGGGGTTCGATCCGGTGCTCCGCATCCGTGTCGCTCGCCCGCTACGCGGCCGGCCGTGCCCTGTTCGGCTCGGCCGACTCGGGCTCGGTGGGCCCTATCCGGCCCGCCACCCCGCGCCTGCCGCCCAGGCCGCGCCATGTGTCCGTCCAAGCGCGACCGGCCCGGCCTCGCCAGGCCCGATGCCGGGCCCGGGAAGCACGAAGCCGCACCCGCCGGGCTGCGCACGCCGGCCGGGCAGGCCCACGTGGCTCGTCGTGGCCCGCCGGCGCGGATGCCTCGTGGCACGGAAGGCCCGGTGGCCGCGCAACCGAACGTCCCGGCAACCCGGCACCCGGCAACCCGCACCCGGGCAAGCCGCGTGGCCGCGGGGCTTGCCCGGTCGGGGTGTCGGTCCGTGCTCGCTGTCGGCCGGCCCGTGTCCGGCGGATCTCGGCGGGGCCTACGCGACCGCCGCGATGCGTACGCCCGGGGCCGAGCTCGGGGTTGCGTCCCAGCGCATTACTCGGCCCTCCCAGACGCCGCGCAGCCACAGTTCGGCCGAGACGATGTCGGCGAGGGCGCCCAGGGGCAGGTCGGGGCCGGTGGCGGTCGGGTCGCCCTTGCTCAGGTTCGGGCCGCCGATCGCGTGGTCGAGGGTGCGCCGTACCTCGACCGGGTCGAGTACGCCCAGTTCGGCGAGCAGCGGGTCGGCGAACAGGTCGCGCAGCACCCCGGCGTTCAGGCGCAGGCCGCGTCGTTCGGCCTCGGTGTAGTCGGCCCGGTGCACGGTGCCGAGGGTGTGTCGCGGGATCAGCCCCTGTACGGCCGCGGTGAGCAGCGCCCTGGGGCCGTCGTCCCGATCCCGTGCCCAGGCCGGCAGCGACAACCCGGCGCGCACCACGGCGGTGTCCAGGTAGGGCGCCTGGACCCGCACGCCGATGCGCTCGGCGAGTTGTTGGCAGGCGCGTTGGCGTTCCGCCGCCCGGCGGACCGCGACCCATGCGGCGCGGTCCCCCGGACGGCCATGGACCGCCGGGTCCGCGGCGACGACGGATCCGGCGGAGACCACCGACTCGCCCGCGAGGCGGCGCAGCGACACGGCGAGACGGCGGCGCATGTCCGGCGTCGTCCAGACCGCCGTGGGGGCCGCGGAACACCACGCGATCGCGGCGGCCGGGCCCGCTTCCACCCGGCCGGAGCCCGCGAAGACCTCCGCGAGTTGGTCGAGTGCCTGGGGGAAGGTGGTGCGGGCGACCCGGTTGGCGGTGCTCGCGAGGTCGTGGCCGCGCATGCCCAGGTTGCGCGCCCAGGTGCGGGCGTGCCGGGCGGTGGTCAGCCGGCGACGGTCCATGGCCAGGTCGGCGAGGTAGGCGAGCGGGGTGCCCAGCACCGCGTCACCGCCGTAGCCGGTGATGTGCATGTCGATGCCAGCGTCGCGAATGGCGTTGAACGTACGGGTGGTTCGGGCCATGCCGATCAGCGAGAAGCCGGGTTCGTCGGGCATCACGGCGCCGCTGAGCACGTCCTCCAGGCCGGTGTAGGGCAGGTGGTCGACGTCGCCCGGGACGATCAGGTGGCGCAACCGCGCCGAGCGGGCCACGATGTCGGCCGCGGACTCCGGGTCGCCGGGGGCGCACGGCTCGGCCCACGTGACCGCGATCAGGTCGCGCGATTTGGCCATCGCCACCGAGCGGGCGCCCAGCAGCGCGAGCACCGCCGAGTCCCGTCCTCCGGACAGATCCGCGCCGGGGCGCTTGGATCCGGCCACTCGGCGGCCGACCGCGTCGGACAGGGCCCGACCCAGTGCGTCGGCCGCGCCGGGGAAGTCGAGCGGGGAGCGGTGCTGTTCGTAGAGCCGCACCCGGGCCACGCCGTGCGCGACGTCCAGGGCGTGGCCGGGTTCGAGCCGGTTCACCCCGGCGAACATCGAGCGTCCGGAGACCAGTTCGGGCACGTCGGGGCAGGCGAGGCGGGCCGCGAAGGCCTCGGTGTCCAGGCCGGCGCGGGTCAGGTCGGCGAGCGGGAGTGCGTGCGAGGCGTAGACCACGCCATCGGCCGGCTCGGTGTGGAACACCTGGCGGACGCCCGCGAGATCGCCGAGCACCACCGTGCGCAGGCCGGTGCGCAGCACCACGTGGTAGCTGCCGGCCCACCCGGTCAGGTGTCGCAGCGCGCCGCCTCGGGCGACCGCGAGTCCGACCTCCAGCTCGGCGTCGGTGGCGCCGCACACGCCCAGTACCGCCATCCGCATCCCGCCCCGGCTGACCACCCGGACCTCGTCCGCGGGCCAATTCCCCACCAGCCACAGCGGATCGGAGCCGTCCCACAATGTCCTGGCCCCGGTCGGCCGGGTCACGCTCCGACTTTCGGACGCCCCTGCGAACCAGCGCATCTCGACCCCCTTCGGGTTACGGCCCCGCGCACATCACCATGGATACCGGCCGTACGTGCTCCGACGTTTCCATGGAACCAAGGTTAGGCAAGCCTGAGTAGAGCGCATCCGACGGCGCACGGGGACACGCACCCGGCGCATGGTGCCTTTTGACCGTGCCTGCGTACTGACGCGGCGTCAAGTACGTTCTGTCAATGATTGCGACCCGGCCTTGGCGATGGCTTGGCCAAGGGTTGCCCGGCAGCGGCCGCGACCGGGAACGACGCGTGGAATCGGGTCGCGAGACACCCGGGATTGGCGAATATCTCCCTTACCGCGGGTGGCCGGTCCGGTTACGCTGAGGCGGACGGAGGGTTGCCTTTGGGGGCAAACTATGCGCGGCAGTCCCAAGCAGGATCAGTCGGGGCGTTCGGGCCCCGATGACGGGGGCCGGGAGGTTCCCGATCCGGGGGTAGTGAGCGGAGGCGTCGGCGCCGGGTCCGACGGCTCCTTCGGCGACTCCCCGGCCGGCGCCGACCGGGCGTCCCCCGAGCGCCCCTCCACCCTCCACGCCTACCCCGACCAGGGGCCTGCGGAGCCCGCCGACACCCGTCCCCGGCCCCCGCGCGAGCGCGGACCCAACGGCCGGCTCGGCGAGTTGCTCGGCGTCGCCGGGGTCAGCAATGCCGGACTCGCCCGCCGGGTCAACGATCTGGGCGCCCGGCGCGGACTCTCGCTCCGTTACGACAAGACCTCCGTGGCCCGCTGGGTGGGCAAGGGGATGACTCCACAGGGCCCCGTGCCGCACCTGATCGCGGCCGTGCTCGCGGAACGCCTCGGCCGCCCGGTGCCGCTGGAGGAGATCGGCCTGGACGACAGTCGGCCGGTGGATCCCGATCTCGGTCTGGCCTTCCCACGCGATGTCGGGGAGGCAGTTCGCACCGCCACCGACCTGTGGAGGCACGACCACGTGAATCGACGCGAGTTGCTCGCCGGGACGTTCGCCGTCACCGCCTACGGCACGCCGATGGCCCGCTGGTTGATCACCCCCGCGGACGCCCGCGCCGAGCACCGCGGCACCGGGCCGCACGTGGGACACAGCGATGTGACCAAGCTGCGCGAGGCGGCCGAGGAGGCCCGGCGCTGGGACAGCAAGTACGGCGGCGGCGACTGGCGGGCGTCGATGGTGCCGGAGTGTCTGCGCTGCGACGCGACCCCGCTGCTGCGCGGCAGCTACCACGACGACGTGGGCCGCAGGCTGTTCGGCGCCACGGCCGAACTCTCCCGGCTGGCCGGGTGGATGGCCTTCGACACCGGTCAACACGAGGTCGCGCAGCGCTACTACATCCAGGCCCTGCGGCTGGCCCGCGCGGCGGCGGACGTACCGCTCGGCGGCTACGTGCTCGCGTCGATGAGCCTGCAGGCGACCTACCGCGGCAACCCCGACATCGCGGTCGACCTGGCCCAGGCCGCCATCGAGCGCAACAAGGGCATCGCGACCTCCCGGGTGACCGGCTTCCTGCACCTGGTCGAGGCGCGCGCCCAGGCCCGCGCCGGCGACGCGGTGGGCTGCGGGCGCGCGCTCAACGCGGCCGAGGCACACCTGGAGCGGGCCCGCCCGGGCGACGCCGACCCGGAGTGGATCGACTTCTTCACGTGGGACCGGCTGTGTGCGGACGGCGCCGAGTGCTATCGCGACCTGGGCGTGCCCGAGCGCACCCGCTACTTCACCGTGCAGGCGCTCGCGGGCCTGCGCGGCGAGGCGTACCAGCGCTCGCACGGACTGCGGCTGGCCGTGGGTGCGCAGGCGGAGTTGCGCGCGGGCGAGGTCGAGTCGGCCTGCGCGACCGGCCGGCAGGCGCTGGAGATCGCGGACCGGGTGCACTCGTCGCGCAACGCGGCCTACCTCAACGATCTGATGATCGGCCTCAAGCCGTACGCCGACGTGCGCGCGGTCAAGGACTTCACCGAACGCGCCCGGCTGGTCGGCGGGATCACCGTCTGAGCCGCACCGGACCGTCCTCGGCCCGGCGAACGACCTCGGTGGATGCCACCGGAAACGCCACAGGCCCGACATTTTCATGTCGGGCCCGTGATCCAAGTAGCGGGGACAGGATTTGAACCTGCGACCTCTGGGTTATGAGCCCAGCGAGCTACCGAGCTGCTCCACCCCGCGTCGGTAGACCCAACTGTACGCCATCGCGACCGCGCCCACGACCAATTACCGCGACGGCCGGCCGGACCGGCCGCGGGAGACCGGGGACGGGGCCCGCGGGGAGCGAGGACCGGGCAGCCGGGCCGGAGACCCGGGCCGGTAATCGATTCCCCTACGGGAAAAGGCGGTTCGTGTCCGATTCGCACCGGTGGCAGACGGCCGCGGGCACGATATGGTTCCGGGCCGTAGAAGGGGCGGGTCGCCCACCGGGGCGGGCCGACGTGCGCCGGCGACAGCCGTGGCAGCGGCAGAGCGGGATGTGTCCTGAGATGACCGAGAGATCCGGCTGCCCGTTCGTGGCCCTGTCCGGCCCACGTTTCGAGACCGACCCGGCCGGGTTGTACCGCGAACTGCGCGAACGGCACGGCCCGGTGGCGCCGGTCGTGCTGGACGGCGGCGTGCGGGCGTGGCTGGTCCTGGGTTACGCCGAACTCCTGGCCGTGCTGCGCGATCCGGACCGGTTCTCGCACGACTCGCGATTGTGGCGCGACCGGAACGAGGGCTTGGTCCCGGCCGATTGGCCGCTGTCGCCGATGGTCGAGTACCGCCCCTCCGTCCTGTGCGCCGACGGCCCCGAACACCGAAGGCGCAGCGCGGCCGTCGCACAGAGCCTGGGCCGGGTCGATCGGCGGGCGCTGCGCGGCGAGATCGAGCACATGGCCGATTCGCTGATCGACACGTTCGTCACCCGCGGCGAGGCCGACCTGCTCACCGAGTACGCGCAGCGCCTGCCGCTGTTGGCGATGGGCCGGATGGTCGGCATGTCCGCTCCGGACGGACCGGACCTGGTCCGGGCGATCAACGGAATGTTCGACGGCGGCCCGGAGGCGCTCGCGCATCAGGCGGCCTTCCACCGCATGATGACCGACCTGGTCGCGGCCAAGCGGATCACGCCGGGCGCGGACGTCACGTCCTGGATGATCGGGCATCCCGCCGGGCTGACCGACGCCGAGGTGATCGAGGACCTGCTCGTGATCACCCCGACCGAGCCCACCGCCAACTGGATCGGCAACGCGCTGCGCATCCTGCTGACCGACCACACCCTGCACGCGTCCCTCACCGGCGGCCGCCGCACCACCGACGACGCACTCGACGAGGTGTTGTGGCAGGACCCACCGATGCAGAACGCGGCCGGCCGCTGGGCCACCGGGGACACCCTGCTCGGCGGCACCCTGATCCGCGGCGGCGACTTCCTGCTCCTGGGCATCGCGGCCGCCAACGCCGACCCCGCGGTCCGCACGGCGGGCACCGAACTGACCGGGAACCGGGCCCACTTGGCCTGGGGCGGCGGCCCGCACATGTGTCCCGCCCAGGACCACGCACGCCTGATCGCCAAGACCGCCGTGGACACGCTGCTCGACCGGCTGCCCGACCTGCACCTGGCCGTTTCCCAGGACGCGCTCACCTGGCGCGCCTCCCCCTGGATCCGCGCCCTCGCCACACTGCCGGTCGCCTTCACCCCCGACCGCCCGATCCACGGCGGCGCCCCCTGGCCGGCCCCCTCCCCCCGGCCGGTCCCGACCCCGGCACCGGCTCCCACGCCGCCGACACCTTCGCCCGAGCCCGCACCCGCGCTCGCTCCGCCCGTGCACCCGGCCCCGATCCCGGTCTCGGTCCCCGAGCCCACGCCCGAGCCCGACCCGGCACCGGCCACATCCACCGCGTGGTGGTCCCCGGCCAGGTGGCGCCGCGGCCGGTGACGGCGGACACCCTCGGGCAAGCCCGTCCCGGGCCCGGGTCGGGCAGCCTAGGGTGGGTCCGAGGCCGGACGGAGGTGTGCTCATGACGTTGACCTACGACGTGGTGGTGATCGGCGGCGGGATCGTCGGTCTGGCCACCGCATACGCGCTCACCGAACGCGACCCCAGGCGCACCGTTGCCGTGGTCGAGAAGGAGACCTCCTGGGCGGTCCACCAGACCGGCCGCAACTCGGGGGTGATCCACTCCGGCCTGTACTACCGGCCGGGCAGCCTCAAGGCCCGCTTCGCCGTCGAGGGTGCGCGTCGGATGACCGAATTCTGCGCCCGGCACGACATCCCGCACGATGTCCCCGGGAAGCTCGTGGTCGCCACCAGCGTGCATGAACTCCCGCGACTGCGCACGCTGTTCGAGCGCGGCCTGGCGAACGGCGTGCCGGTCACCGAGCTGACCACCGAGCAGGTTCGCGAACGCGAGCCGCACATGTTGTCGGTCGGCGGCCTGCACGTGGCCTCCACCGGCATCGTCGACTACGCCGACGTGTGCCGGACCCTGGTCGACCTGCTGCACGAGCGCGGCGTCGCGCTGCGCACCGGTGCGGAAGTCGTCGACCTCGCCGTGCACCCGGACGAGGTGGTCGTGCAGACCCGGCTCGGCGAGTTGCGCGGGCGGGTCCTGGTCAACTGCGCGGGGCTGTACAGCGATCGGATCGCCGCGCTGGCGGGCGATCCGCCGCCGGTGCGGATCGTGCCGTTCCGCGGCGAGTACCACGAACTGGTGCCCTCGCGCCGCGGGCTGGTGCACGGGCTGGTCTACCCGGTGCCCGATCCGGCCTTCCCGTTCCTGGGCGTGCACCTGACCCGGGGCATCCACGGCGACGTGCACGTGGGGCCGAACGCGGTCCTGGCGCTGCGTCGCGAGGGCTACTCGTGGTCGCGGATCGCGCCGCGCGAGCTGGCCTCGACCCTGGCCTACCCGGGCCTGTGGCACATCGCGCGCCGGCACTGGCGGTACGGCGCGGGCGAGTTGTTGCGCTCGGTGGCCAAACCCGCGATGGTGCGCGAGGTGCAGCGGCTTCTCCCCGAGGTCACCGCGAACGACCTGGTCCGAGCCCCGGCGGGAGTGCGCGCACAGGCCGTCCGCCCCGACGGCGAACTCGTCGACGACTTCCTGATCACCGGCGGCCCGCGCACGATCCACGTGCTGAACGCGCCCTCGCCCGCCGCGACCGCGTCGCTGCCGATCGGCGACGAGATCGCGGCTCGGGTCGCGGAGCGGCTGGGGAGCGCCTTCAACCCCGCATCGGACGCCGCGGCGTCCGGTGCCGTGCCTGGGCGTGCCGGAGAACCCCGCGCCTAGGCCGTGTCCGGCGGTTCGCCGGGGGGCGGCGGGCGCGGTGCGGGCGTCGTGGTGCTCGGCGAGGTGAAGGCGCGCCCCAGGGGCTCTGGCCGACCGCCGAGCCCTTGCGCGATCATGGTCGCGGACCGGCCGATCGGGGGACTGTCGTGGCCATCAATCCCGCTGTACTGCGGGCCCTGTTCGTGGGCGCAGCCGTGCTCGTGGTGTGCGGGCTGCTCGGCGGGTTCGCGCCCGCCCGCGCCGACACCCCGGGCGCCCGGCTGGTGATCTCGCCGGGCGGACAGCTGCGTCCCGGCGACGCGGTCACGCTCCGGGGCTCCGGGCACACCGGATGTCCCACCGGTCGGGTGGACGTGATCGGGTACGACGCGCGGTTGCGCACGAACGTGCTGGGCACCGACCGGTTGATCGCGGCGGACGTACCGATCGACCCCGCGCAGGACCACGGCTTCACCGTGCGCTTCACCCTGGACCCACCCGTCTACGTCGGTGTCCAGGGCTTCCGCACGGTGTGCACGAACCGGGGCCGAGAGGTGTTCCCGGCACCGATGGCCCAGACCACGTTCGACTATCCGCAGGCCGAGCCGGGCAACCCGGACGGCTTCCCGGCCCCGGGTCCGCCGCCGGCGAACCTGGCGAGCCGACGGCTGGTGCTCGAACCGGCCCGGCCCACACCCGACGGCTTCGTCACCGTCTGGACGAACCTGCGCTGCGGGCCGGCCACCGCGACGCACAGCGGCGGACTCTTCTGGGACGGCCGCTTCGTCACCACGTTCTACGCCCCGGCCGAGCCGAACGGGCCGCAGGCGCTGATCGAGTACCAGCCGCTGCGCCTGCACGTCCCGCAGACTCCCACCCGCGGCGCACACCGGATCACCGTGTCCTGCCTGTCCGATTCCGCCGAGTTCGGCGTGGTGGACGCCGGCGTCGTCCTCGATGCCGAACTCACGCTCCCGCCCGTCGCGTTCGGCCTCTCCACCGCGCGGGCCGGCGGCGGCGACCGGATCCGTGCGACCGGATCCGGTTTCACCGGTTGCGCCGCGGCGACCGGCGCCACGCCCGCCGAGCTGGCGATCCGCCGCGGCGACCGGGAGCTGGCCCGGGTCCCGGTCGGCCCGGACGGTGGGGTCGACGCCGAGCTGACCGTGCCCGCCGGGTTGCCCGAGGGGCCGGCCGAACTGACCGCGGCGTGCGCCACCGAACGCCTGGACGGCAGCGTGCGGCTCGCGTTCACCGTGCTGCCCACCCGGCAGCCGGCCCGGGCCGTGCCCAGCGGGGCCGCCGACCGCGCCGAGTCCGCGCGCGGCCTGCCCTCCCCCGGCGACCTGCTCGACCACCCCGCGCCGCTCGCCGGCGCGGGCGTCGGCGCCGTGCTCGCCCTCCCGCTGGTGGGTTTCGCCGCCGAGCTGTTCAACAAGACCGTGGAGGAGAACCGGGGTCGCATCCGTCGCCGGCTGCGACCGGGCGCGGCCCGACCGCGTTCGCTGCCCCGGGCGCCGCGGCTCCAGGTACTCGCCTTCGTCCTGTTGTCGGCGCTGGGCACGGTCGCGGTCGAACCGAACGTGGCCCTGGACACGAGCACGTCCGCGCTCGCCCTGTCCCTGCTGATCGCGGTCCCGCTCACCGTGCTCGCCTACGCGGGCGTGTCCGAGGCGTACCGCCGGCACGTCTCGCGGGTCCGCGCCTTCCCGCAGCTGATCCCCGGTGCCCTGGTGGTCGCCCTGCTGCTGGGCACCGGCTCCCGGCTCGCGCACCTGGTGCCGGGCTACGTCTACGGCCTGTTCCTCGCCTTCACGCATGCCGGCCTGCGCCGGATCTCCGCGCGCGAGGACGGGCGGGCCACCGCGCTGGGGGCGTGGACGCTGGCCGGGGTGGGCCTGAGCGCCTGGGTGTGGCGCATCCCGGTCGAACACGTGCTCGCCGGCGACGACAATCCGGCCTTCGGCTGGGTGCTGGCCGAGAACGTGCTCACCCAGACCTATGTCGCCGCGGTGATCGGCCTGGTCTTCGGCCTGTTGCCGGTGCGCTTTCTGGACGGCCACCTGCTGTGGCGGTGGAGCCGCTGGGGCTGGGCGGCGGTGTACGCGGTCGCGGTGTTCCTGTTCCTGCTCACGCTGCTCGACCCGACCGGGGTGAGCACCGGGGCCACCCGGGGGATGTGGTTGCGCGCGGCGTGGCTCTTCGGTGCCTTCCTGGTCGCGTCGGTGCTGTTCTGGGCGGTGTTCCGGCTGCGCCCGGCAGCGCCGCCGGGCCCGCCGTGGGCACCGCACGTGCCCGTCGGAGCGACGCTGCCCGGTCCGTCGGGCCCGCCGCCGCCGATGCCCGGGGTGCCCCCGACGATCGGCCGTCCCCCGGATTCGCCGTAAAATCCTTGTCTTGTGTCCCCTCTTCCCGGCGCCTCGACCGCCTCCGGCGTCCCGATCACCGATCGCCCGATCCGTCATCTCGCGACCGTGCGCAGCTTCACTCCGCGGCGCGGCCGGGTCACCCTCGCCCAGCGCGACGCGCTGGATCGGCTGTGGGAGCGCTGGGGGTTCGACGTCGCGGACCGTCGGCTCGACCTGGGCGAGCTGTTCGGCGACGACCGCCCGGTGGTGCTGGAGATCGGCTTCGGCATGGGCGAGGCGACGGCGGCGATGGCCGAGGCCGACCCGGGCACCAACGTGCTCGCCATCGACGTGCACACCCCGGGCCAGGGCAGCCTGCTGCACGACGCCGAGCGCCGCGGCCTGACGAACATACGGGTGGCCAACGGCGACGCGATCGAATTGCTTCGGGACATGTTGCCGCCGGCCTGCCTCGCGGGCATCCGGGTCTTCTTCTCCGACCCGTGGCCCAAGACCCGGCACCACAAGCGCCGGCTGATCCAGCCCGGCTTCGCCGCGCTGGCCGCCTCGCGTCTGGCGCCGGGCGGGATCCTGCACTGCGCGACCGACTGGGCGCACTACGCGGAATGGATGCTCGAAGTGCTCTCCGGCGAGCCCGAACTGGTCAACACCGTCGACGGCTACGCTCCCCGACCGAGCTGGCGGCCGGTCACCCGCTTCGAACAGCAGGGGCTCGACAAGGGCCACGAGGTCGCGGATCTGCTCTTCCGGCGCCGCTGAGCCGGGCACCGGCTCGAACCCGGCCCCTTCCGCGATCCGGCGGCGCGTACCGACCCCGGTCGGACCACCGATACCGACCACGTCACAGCCGACCCGAGAGAGGGGCACCGCGCCGCCGCGCGGCGTTATCGTCACCCCATATGGACGCATCGCAAGGACCCGACGCGCCGGCCGGTCCGGTCCCCCCGGACCGGGCCGCGTACGAGTTCGCCCTGTACGAGCCCGGACCGGTCGAGAAGTCGCGGCTGCGCACGCTCGCGGCGAACCAGACCGCGCGAATAACCGTGCTCGTCACCGCGCTGCTCGGCTGTGCCGTCACGGTTGCGGTCATGCTCGGCGACACCATCGGCGTGCAGGGGCTGCTCGTCGGCGCGTTGTTGGCGCTGGTGCCCGCTCCGCTGGTGGTGAGCGCGATCGTGTGGCTGGGTCGGGTGCGGCCCTTGCCGTGGAAGAGCCTGCTCTTCGCGTTCGCGTGGGGTTCGTGTGCGGGTGCGCTCGTGGCGCTGCTCGCGAACAGCTGGTCCTTCGACAAGCTGATGGACCTCAAGGGGGAAGAGGACGCCGAGCTGCTGGGGCTGACCATCGTGGCGCCCGTGGTCGAGGAGTGCGTCAAGGGACTCGCGGTCCTGCTCCTGTTCCTGACCATCCGGCAGAACTTCCGCGGCGTCCTGGACGGACTGATTCCGGCGGCGGTCAGCGCGGCGGGTTTCGCGTTCACCGAGAACATCCTGTACTTCGGCCGCGAGTTCGCCGCGAGCGAGGACAGCGGCGACGGGTTGGGCACCACGTGGGGCACCTTCATCGCCCGCGGCATCATGTCGCCGTTCGCCCACCCCCTGTTCACCTCGATGATCGGCCTCGGCTTCGGCCTCTCACTGGCGGTCCGCTCCCGACCGGCGCGGATCCTGCTCCCGCTCGGCGGCTACGTGTGCGCGGTCGGGCTGCATGCGGCCTGGAACGGCTCGGCCACCCAGGGGCTTGCCTTCCTCGGGGTGTATTTCCTGGTCATGATGCCGATCCTGGGCGGGCTCGTCTGGTACGTGGTGATCGTGCGCCGGGACCAGTTGCGCGCGGTCGAGGACGAGTTGCCGGGATACGTCGCGGCGGGCTGGTTCCGACCGCACGAGCCGCTGCTGCTGTCCTCGATGGCCGACCGCTCGCGCGCGCTGCGGACCGCGAAGGCCATGCTCGGCCCGGCCGGGGCGGCGCGACTGCGCGCGTATCAGGCGGACGCCACGCTGCTCGCCGAACTGCGCCGGCGGGCGAGCCGCTCGCGCAAGGGTCCGGCCCCGGAGTACCCGGAGCAGGAGCGCGAGCTGCTGGATCGGGTCTGGGCCGCGAAGCCGATCCTGAGCCGGGTGATCGACCACACGATGCCCTCGCCGAGGTGGCGCTACATCAAGCCGCCGCCCGGGTGGGCGCCGGGGATGATGCCGTTCGGCCCGCCGGGTACGGCGCCGTACGGGGCCGCGCCGTACGGGGCAGCGCCCTACGCGGCCGCGCCGTACGGGGCACCGACCGGCTGGGCGCCACCGCCGGGCACGGCCGCGTTCGGCCCGCCGCCCGGGTGGCTGCCGCCGGGTCGGCATCCGGAGGCGCATCCCGCCTGGGGGCCTCCGCCGCCCTACGGCGTGCCCGCGCCGTGGGAGCCGCCTCGGCACGCGGCCAACGGGGCGTGGAGCGGTCCGCCCGGCCAATCCGGCGCGCCGTGGGGTCCGCCCCCGGCGTCGGCCGCCGGCGGCGTGCCCGCGCAGCCCGGACCGCTGGGCCCGCCCGCGTGGTACGCCCGCCCCGGCGACACCCCACAACCACCACCGCCCGAGGCGACCCCCACGGAACCGCGGGAGCCGTAGCCGTAGCCGGCTCGGGCGGGCCGCGTGCGACCATGGCCGGGTGCATATCTCGACCACCTACGTCCCGACCGAGGCCGATATCGCGGAGGGCGTGCTCGCCTTTCGGCGTGGTCTCTTCCGGGGCCTGCTCGGGGCCGGGGCGGTGCTCTCGGTGCTGGGCGTCGTCCTGGTGACGAAGGCGCTGCTGTCCGGTACGACCGTGTTGTGGCCGCTCGCGTTCCTCGGTTTCGGTGGGGCGATGCTCGCGCTGCGGTTCTGGGCGCCGATCCAGGCCGCTCGGCAGAACAAACACATGCACGGCGTGCCGTGTGAGGTCACGCTGACCGACGAGGAGTTCACGACCACGCTCGGCGGCAGTCGCAGCACGACCCCGTGGGACACCTTCCGCAAGGTGCGCCGGGTGGACGCCCAATGGATCTTCGAGTTCGGCCCCACCCAGGCGATGACCATTCCGGACCGGGTCTTTTCGGACGCCGAAAACCTCGAACTGGAGACGTTTATCCACAGCCGGAGCCGGGCAGCGCGCTGATCTTCCACAAGGAAGATCCACATCCTGTGGAAAACCTGTGGGCAAAGGCTTTCGGCGTAACACGGTGCTCGAAATGGTGAGAGTCGATGCCGATTCGACCTGATCGGGCTCGTTTATCCGGTTGCCTGCCCGCTATTGGCTTTCATCCGTTCGGCATTCCCCGCATTCACCACAAAGGCGACCCCTCGCGGGGTCGCCTTCGGGTGTCTCGGATCGCCCGCCTCCAGCCCGCCTCCACCACGGACGGTGTGGACGGACGCCCGGTCAGCGCCGGGTGCGGACCGGCTCGTCGCCGCCCGCGGCGGCAAGCCCGGCGGGCTGCGCCCGCGCGCCCGTCCCGGTCTCGGTCCGGATCCGCTCGCCCGTCTCGATCCGCGGCTGCGGCTCGTCCGGCGCCGCCGCCATCCCCGCCTCGGCCTCCGACTTCGCCCGGGCCTCCGCATCGGCGGCGACCGGTACCCCGCGCAGCAGGACGGTGGCGACGACCGCGGCCAGCGTCAGCAGGACCGCGCCGCCCAGGGTGGCGTACTGCATGCCGTGTGTGAAGGCGTTCCGCGCGGTGTCCAGGAGTTGCTCACCGGCCCCACCCGAGATCCGCCCGGCCGTCGCGCTCGCCGCCGCCAGCGTGTCGTTCGCCGCGTGCATCGCGTCGGCGGGCACTCCCCGCACGGTCGCGTCCCGCATGTCCCGCCCGTACACCGCGTCCGCGACGCTGCCCAGGATCGCGATGCCCAGCGCCCCGCCGAGTTCACTGCCGGTCTCCGAGGTGGCCCCCGCCGCACCGGCACGCTCCGGCGGCGCCGCGGTCAGGATCATCTCGGCGGTGAGCGTGGTCGCGATCAACACCCCGGCGGCCACCAGACCCGCACCGACCAGGACCAGCACGAGCGGCGAGTCCGGTCGGGCCGAACTCATCACCAGGAAGCCGGCCACCGCCAGGAGCAGCCCCGCGCCGATCAGGAATCCGGGCCGCACCCGCTTGGCCAGGATGCCGGACACGGTGAGCGCGACCATGATCCCGGGCATCACCGTCAGCGACCACAGCGCCGCTTCCAACGGTCGCATGCCGAGTACGAGTTGCATGTACTGCGTGTTGAACAGCGCGGAGCCCAGCATGGCGATGCTCGCGATCACGTTGACCGCGATCGAGGCGCTGTAGGCCCGATCGCGAAACAGTTCGAGGTCGATCAGCGGGTCCGCGATGGTGCGCTGGCGGCGGACGAAGAGGAAGCCCACGACCAGGCCGACCACGATGGCGATCAAATAGCGCGGGGCAACACCCTCGGCCGCGATCTCCTTGATCCCGTAGATCACGGCGAGCACCGCCACCAGCGAGAGGCCGGCGCTGATCAGGTCCAGTCGACCGGCGGCGGCGTCCTTGAACTCCGGGAGCAGGAACGGGCCGACCGCGAGCAGCAGCACCATCGCGGGAACGTTGAGCAGGAACGCCGAGCCCCACCAGAAGTGGTCGAGCAGCAGGCCGCCGGCCACCGGGCCCAGGGTGGCGCCCGCGGTCAGGGCGGCGGTCCACACCCCGATCGCGGTCCGCCGCTGGGCCGGGTCGTGGAACATGTTCCGGATCAGCGCCAGCGTCGAGGGCATCAGCGTGGCGCCGGCCACGCCGAGCAACGCGCGGGTGGCGATCAGCATCTCGGCACTGTTCGCGAAGGCCGCGGCCACCGAGGTGGCCCCGAAGGCCGCCGCACCGATCAGCAACAACCGGCGCCGCCCGATCCGGTCGCCGAGCGCGCCCATCGTGATCAGCAGGCCCGCGAGCAGGAAGCCGTAGACGTCCATCATCCACAACTGCTGCGGAGCCGTGGGTTCGAGGTCCTCGCTGATGAACGGAAGCGCGAAGTACAGCACGCCCATGTCCATCGACACGAGCAGGAGCGGGAGGAGCAGGACCGTCAGGGCGATCCATTCCTTGCGGCCGGCCTTGGCCGTGGTGGAGGTCATGGCAGGAACTGTACGAGCGTATAAGACAGCTGTCTAGGACGTTTGTATAAAAAGTTCGGCGCGGGGTTCCCACTCCCGACGCAACGGGTAGTCGGGGTCGGTGCGGGGGCACCGACCCAGTCCCGAGCGAAGGACGGCCAGATGAGTGACGAGCGCATTCCCGTGAACGAGATCCCCGAGGGCGACCGGCCCCGGATGGACCTGCGCAGTGGCGCCGAGACGCCCGTCGACCCGGAGGACCTGGTGCTTGCGGAGGGCAAGGATCTGACCGAGAAGAACATCGAGGAGGCCCGCCGTCGGCTGGCCGAACAGGGTCCGGCCGCGGTCGAGCGCATCGTCCCCTGACCGCAAACACCCCGCGGGGCGCGGCGCCGATCCCGGTGCCGCGCCCCGCCCCTGTCCTGCCGGAACCGCTATGCCCCGATCAGCGGCCGGTGCGCCGCCGGGCACGCATCTCGACCGGCCGGACCTGGTAGACGCCGCGGTCCCGGTCGTGCTGCTCCTCGGCCACCTGGAGCGCGATCAGGATCTCCAGCGCGCTCCACGCCATGCCGAGCATGCCCAGGCCGACGAAGAGCATGGCCCACACCCAGAACCAGGTGTGCGCCCAGACGCCGAGCAGTGCGACCATCGCCGCGACGATGGTCAGCGCCAAGAGCACGCCGGTACGCGCGGCCGCGTTCCTCGCGCCGTCCGGAAGCCTGTCGCGCGCCATGGCCGACCTTCCTGCCGCCGAGTGGGCAGTCCGCCGCCGAGTCGGCGGTCGGTCGCCGAGTCGAGTCGAGCGGCCCGCCGCCGAGTAACCGGTTGCTCCTCGCCTGCCCCGTCAAACGCCGACGGAACCCGATCCGCCCGGCTCGTCCGAGGATCGATGGAATTCCCGCCAGGTCTCCCAGATGGCGGGCACCGTGCCCGAACCGAAGGAGCGCTCCGGCCAGTTCGCCGGCGGCAGCCCCGCGGGGTTCGCACCGACGTTCGCGCCGTACCACAGGTCGTGCCTGCGACGGGCGAAGTACCACACGCCGTCCCGCCGTTCGTACACGTCGCGGTACAGGATCGCCTGGTGCAACCAGCGCGGCCCCTCCTGGATCTCGGCCTTGCAATACACGTGTCCGGTCGCGTGGTCCGCGTCCAGCAGATCGATCACGTGCGTGCCGACATTGAGGATGGTCACCCCCAGCGGGGCCAGTTGGGCCGCGAACGCAACCCGCAGTGCGGCGCGTCCGTGCTCTTCCCGACTCACCCGCACGTCGGGCACGAACAGCCCGCACAGCGCGTCCAGGTCCCGGCTGTCCAGGGCCAGCGCGTAGCGCGCGGCGAGTTGACGGATCTGTTCGTGGGCCGGCAGCCGCTGTACGTCGTCCATGAACCGACACCTTGTCAGGCCCGGGGGCGAACGACCTCCTGCGGGTTGTACACGACCTCCACATAGGACCAGCGGCGCCCGCCCGCGTAGTGCAGCACCACGTTGACGTCCAGGCCGCCGGAGGGTCCCTCGGCGCGCAGCACCGTCGAGACCCGGTTGCCGTCGATGATCCGCAGCCGGACCCGGTAGCGGCTGAACGGCGAACGCCGGACGCCGTCCCGGATGTAGGCGCTCAACGCATGCCGTCCCTCGACGAAGCCGACCACGTGGTCGCGCACCCGCACCTCGTCGGTGAACACCGCGGCGACCGGCGCCCACTCGCCGCCGGCCGAGGCCGAGGCCAGGCGCGCCGCGAGGTCGCCGAAGGCCCGCTCGACCTCCGCCCGCGGGATCGGCAGCGGCAGCGGTTCCGGTGCCCAGCCGACGATGCCGCGCAGTTCCGCGCCGTCGTACCCGGCGACCGGACCACCCGCCGTCCGCCAGCGCGCGATCATCGCGTCCACGGCGTCACCGTTGCGGAATTCGCCCACGGTCTCGATGCGATCACCCGGGCCGACGCGCCGCACGATCTCGGTGCCGGGCACCGTGTAGCGCACGGTGCCGCCGGTGGGGTCCGGCAGGTTGAGCCAGACGTACCGACAGCTCAGGTCGCCGTCGATCATCGTCCACTCGGTGAATCGGCGCACGCAGGCGGCCACATCGCCGCCGACCGGTCCGCTCCGTGCGAGTGCCGCCTCGTCCCGGGTGCCACCCATCGTGCCTCCCCGCATTGGTCCCGGCGAAGCCGGGCGCACGGAGAAATCCGGGCGCTGCCTGCCGCCTCCGGTGCGCGTGATCCTGCCTGCGGCCCGTCGGGAAGTCCAGCCCCCACCCGATCGTCGGAACGGAACCATCGCCGGCTGGTATACGTATTACCGGTCGCAACAAGCCGGCCGGGCTCGCTGCGAGCACGACACGAAGAGGAAGCGGAGGGGACGCGAGTGATCCGGTACAGGGTCCGGGTGGACTTCTACCAGGACGTCCCACCGGACCGTCCCCCGACGGGGTACGTGGGCTCGTTGCTCTCCGGCGACTTCGCCGGACCGGCCCTGCCGCGCGGCGGCGACTCGATCTCGGCGATCCCGCTGGGCGGTGCGCACATAGGGCCGTGGACCGGCGGTCCGTACATGATGGTGCACCGGGTCGAGCACCACCCGGTCCCCGTGGACGGCGAGGGCCACATAGTCCAGTGGTGGGAGCAGTATCCCCAGCCCTCGGTACACGTGGTCGTCAACGCCGAGTGGCCGGACACCGAGGAGTCCGAGCACGAGTTGATGAACCTGTACGAGGAGCAGAGCTGGAGTTCGTTCCCGGCCGGACCGGAGAACCCGTTCCTGCCGGTCGCCGCGGCGGCCGACTTCTAGGCTCCCGTTCCGACCCTTCGCAGGGTCTCTTGTCCCGGTCGGGTGTGGCGGGTTACGCAGCGGGCTTCTTGTAACCCGTCACGCTCACCGACGCCAGGATCTTGTTCAGGTCCGTGTCGTACTCGCGGGACAACCCCGCCGTGGAGAACGAGATCATCGACTGCGGCAACCACCACAGCTGGGGCTGGAACGCGTCGCCGCTCTTGCAGTTCACGCTGTAGGACGCGTACTCGAACGTCAGGCTGCCCTTGCCCGGTTCGACATACTTTTTCCCTTCGCTCTTGCTGGTCGGCGCCACCGCGTCGTCGGCCCGGGTCACGCAGGTCGGTTTCGCACCGAGGGTCCAGCCCGCCTGATCCTTGAAGTCGACCTTGCGCTCGCTGTTCTTGCCGACCCAGATCCGCAGGCCCGCCCGCTCGCACGTGGTGCGCTGCGCGGCCGGCGTCGCGCTCGGCAACACGCACACCTCGGTCTCGCTGACCTGTTTGAGCTCCCACGTGGCCGGGACCGCGAACTTCATCCCCTTGATGTCCTGGGTGAAGCCGCCGGTCTTGCCGGTGAGCCTGGGGGTCTCGGCGGTCGGAGTCTTCTGCGTCTCCGGCTTCTTCTTGTCCTTGTCGTCGCCGCCGCCGCGCAGCGCGAACACCGCTCCGACCCCGATCACCAGGACCGCCGCCACACCGCCGACCGCAAGCAGCAGGCGCTTGCGCCCGGTGCCGCCGCCGGACCCGCCCTGCCGGGCCGCCGCCCGACCGGTGGGCGGCGGGGTGTGGGCGCCGTGGGCGGTGGGCGCCTCATGGGGATTCGTCGAGTAGCCCTGTCCGGCGGTGCCGTACTGCCCCGAGGGCGCGCCGTACTGGCCGGACGGAGCACCGTATTGCCCCGACGGCGCGCCGTATCGGCCCGAGGGCGCCCCGTACTGCCCGGAGGACTGCGGCGGGACGCCGTGCGTGCCCGAGGCTGCCCCGTACTGCCCGGACGGCTGCGACGGGACGCCGTGCGTGCCCGAGGTCGGGGCGTCGCGGTACAGCGGCGGTTGGGTCTGGGACGCGCCGTAGGGGTCGTGCGAGGGTCGGCCGCCGGCCGGCGGGGGCGTCTGCGGCGATACGGACGGTGCGCCGAACGCGGCGGTGCCACCCGAGCGGGCGGGACCGCGCGGCGGCTCGTACACCCGCGGCTGCGGGGGCTGCGGCGCCTGCTGCTGTTGGTTCTGTTGCACCTGCCAGGCGCCGCCGGACGCGGGCGTCGTCCACAACTGCCCGATCAACGACGTGGCATCCGCGACCGGGTCGAGCGAGGGCGCCGCGGCGTTGCCGAGCGCACCGCGCCACACGTGGGTGACCGAGGCCAGCAACTCGCGGGCGTGCGGCCGGTAGTGCGGTTCCTTGTCGGAGGCCCGCTTGACGATCAGGCGCAGTACGTCCGGCACGCCGGACAGGTCGGCCTCCTCCTGGAGCACGCGCAGCGCGACCACCTCGGGGGCGCCGGTGCCGAACGGGATCACTCCGGTGGCGGCGTAGGTGATCAGCATGGCCCACGCGTACACGTCGGCGGCGGGCGTGCTGTCGTGGCCCTTGAAGCGTTCCGGGCTCATCCACGCCGGCGAGCCGATCATCATGCCGGTGCGGGTCAGCCCGCTGTCCTCCATGGACCGGGCGATGCCCAGGTCGAGCACGCGCGGCCCGGCGGGCGAGCAGATGATGTTCTGCGGTTTGAGGTCGCGGTGGATCACGTCCGCGTCGTGCAGCGCGACGAGCGCCTCGGCGAGCCCGGCCGCAAGCCCCATCAACTCGTCGCCGTGCATCGGGCCGCCCTGGTTGACCCGCACGTCCAGGGTCGGCCCCGGGACGTACTCGGTCGCGAACCACGGTGTCTCGGCGTCGACATCGGCGTCGAGCACCGGTGTCGTACACGTGCCCTTGATCGCGCGCAGCAGGTTGACCTCGCGCGTGAAGCGGGCCCGGAATTCGGGGTCGTCGGCGTACTGCGCGTGCACCACCTTGACCGCGACGCGGCGTTCGTAGCCGTCGAGGCCCGCGTACACCGCGCCCATTCCGCCCGCGCCGAGTCTGCCGGTGATCCGGAAGGGCCCGATGTGCTGCGGATCGCCCGGACGCAACGAACGTATCTCGGCGCCGCCATCGGCCGTCATGGACGTGCCTCCCGTGTTGGTTCGCCGGCCCGCAGCTGCGGCCGTACCGGGATGGAATCCTCTCATCCGGTCTTGTGACCTCCCCAGGGCACCGGCTGGTTCCCCGTTCGAGGGAAAAGGCTCGCCTTACCCGAGGGGGCGCGTGATAGGCCAGCGGTTGCGCCGGGTGCCCCAACGACTCGGCGCGGGGCGACGGTTCGCGGATCGGCCGGTACGGCCGCCGGGTCGCACCGACCAGGACCGCCGTCGTCCGGCATCACTCGAAGGTATCGCCGCATCGCACCGCTTCCACGACCGAAGGGCCGAACGTGAAGATCGTCGTCGACTTCGACAAGTGCAAGAGCAACGCACTCTGCATGGCCGAGGCACCCGAGGTGTTCGAGGTTCGGGATGACAACTTCCTCTACATCCTGAACGAGAACCCGGGGGAGGAGTTGCGGCCGCAGGTGGAGGAGGCGGCCCGGGTCTGTCCGACCCGAGCCATCTCGATCCAGGATTGACGCGGAGCCGGCCCGGGGCGGCGCCTCACCCCGTCCCGGGCCGGTTCGGATCCTCGGGCCGGGCCCCGGCGGTACGGCTCGACTGCCACCGGTCGCGCGCACCGCGGGCACCCTGGGCCACCATGCCGGACGCGCCGCGAGCCCCCTGGGCCACCGCCGCGGACGCGTTGCGCGTGACCGACCAACCCCGGGCGAGCAGCTTGACGTTCACCACGACGGTGCCGGCGGTGCGGTCGTGCCATGTGCGCCGTCGCGGGCCGAGCACGGCCAGCGGGTCCAGGAAGCCGATCAGGGTCAGCAGCGCGAACAGGCCCGCCGTGCCCCACTGACGCAGCGCGATCTCGTACCAGGTGAGCAACAGCGCGGCCCACGGCACCACCACGGCAACCAGGGTGCGCCGGGCCGCCCGCCAGGCGCCGACCGGCACCCGGCCGCGGACCGCCTGCGCCGACGTGCCCACCGGGACCACCTTCGCGCCGACCATGATCTTGCCCAGCGTGCGGCCGAACCGGGCGTGCATGAACCAGTCGTAGAGGGCGGGCACCAGCAGGTGCGCGAGGATCAGCAGGAGCAGCAGCGTCTTGGTGGTGCCCCACAGGCCGTCCACCGCCTCCAGCGGCGCCCGTTGGGCCTCGCCCGCCCGGCCGAACACGACGTCCAGGAACGCGGTGCGGACCACCTTGGTGGGCAGGTCCGTGGCCTTGGTCTGGAGGTAGTGGTAGGCCAGGAACCACAGCGGCAGCACGAGCGCGGTGGTGAGCAGGTAGTCCGTGGTGCGGGCGATCAGCCGCATGCTCCGGGACGCGAGCGGGAGTTGCTCGTCGCCGGCCGATGTCGGCATCGGCGTCGGCATCGCGTAGGACGGCGCGCCGGGCTGCGGGTACGCAGGCGCGGGCGGTGGTGCGGGCGGCTGCGGCAGGGGCGGTCGTCCCTGATCCGGGATCAGGGACGGTGCGGTCGCGGGCGGTTGGTGCCAGGACAGGTGTGGATCACCGTCGACGGATGGTTGTTCCCCGTACGGCGACCCCGGCCCGCGTGGCGGCTGAGGAATCGTCATGAGCGGGACGTTATCGCGCAGATCGTCCCTTCCGTCGGATCGCCCGGGAAAGTAGGGGCGGGTTTCCCGCGTGCTCGGGACACGCTTCGAGCGTGCTTTCGGACGTGCTCGGGTGCGTTGTGGCGCCGTCAGCCCTCGAGTTCGCCCAGGGTCACGTTCACGGTGGCCTTGCCGCCGTCACCGGCCCGGATCAGGCTCACCTCGACCCTGTCGCCGGGCTGCTTGCCGGCCAGCGCCTCGGACAGCGCCACGACGTCGGTGATCTCCCGGTCGTCGATGGAGGTGATCACGTCGCCCTGTTGGATGCCCGCGGCCTTGGCGGCGCCGCCGTCCTGGACGGAGACCACGCCGACGCCGGTGGACCGGCCGTTCGGCCCGGCCACGGTGCGCACCGTGACGCCCAGCGCGGCCTTGCCCGAGTTGTCCACCTTGCCGTTCTTGATGATCTGGTCGGTGATCGACTTGACCGTGTTGGCCGGGATGGCGAAGCCGATGCCCGGGACCGCACCGCCGTTGGTCTCCGGGTCGGCCGCGGCCAGGGTCGGGATGCCGATCACCTGGCTGTCCAGGTCCACCAGCGCGCCACCGCTGTTGCCGGGGTTGATCGCCGCCGAGGTCTGGATCGCGCTGGAGATGGTCGCGCCCGGCGAGCCGGAGGACTGCGGCTCGCTGACCGTGCGGCCGATGGCCGAGACGATGCCCTCGGTGACGCTGGAGTCCAAACCCAGCGGGTTGCCCATGGCCATGGTGATCTGGCCGACCTGGAGCTTGCTCGAATCCGCGAACCGGGCCGGCTTCAGGTCGGCGGGCGGGTTGTCGAGGCGGATCACCGCGAGGTCGTCCGGGGCGAAGGCGGCGACGAGTTTGGCGGTGACCGGCTTGCTCGCGTTCGGGAGGGTGACCTCGAACGTGGTGGCCCGGCCGATGACATGCGCGTTCGTGACGATGTTGCCCTTGTCGTCGTAGACGACCCCGGAGCCCAGGCCGCCCTGCGTGGTGATCTGGACGACCGAGGGCAGCACATTGCGCACCACCTGCTGGTACTGCGCCTGAAGGTCGTTCGCGGGACTGTTGCTCGGGGCGGCCGAGCCGGACGCGACCTTGCCGTCGGCATTGCCGCCGTCGCGACCGGAACCCTGCGTGGAGCCGTTGTCGTCGGTGCACGCGCTCAGGCCGCCCACCACGAGCACAGCGGCCGCCAGCGCGACCGTGGCCCGTCGCCGCGTCGTCTCGCCCACGATGTCTCCCTCGGGTTCGGCGGCTGCCGTCGGCGACGGCCCGGTTGCCGATACCGGGGCGGGTCCCCCGAGCATTCTTCGTACTAACCCCGGGATCGGACTTTTCACCGTCCCGCCGAGGTCTGCCTCTTTCGTCATGTGCTTGTTCGTGTCAAGTTGGCCCCTCACGTCGTCCCCGCGAGCACGGAACGACGCCGCAGCGCCGGAGAGGGTGGGCACGCACATGCTGACGCTTCAGGAGATCTCGGACCGGATGGAGATCCAGGACCTGATGGTCCGGTACTCGCACGCCGTGGACACGGGCGACTGGGACGCGCTGGACACGGTCTTCACCGCCGACGCGCACATCGACTACTCGGCGATGGGCGGCTCCAAGGGCGGCCTGAAGGAGACCAAGGAGTTCCTGGCCTCGGTGATGCCGGGCTTCGGCGCCTACCAGCACCTGATCTCGAACTCGTCGATCACCGTGGACGGGGACACCGCCACGGGCCGCACCATGTGTCACAACCCCATGGTCTTCAAGGGTGACGACGACGAGACGCCGGGCCCGGTGATGTTCTGCGGTCTGTGGTACCTCGACACCTTCACGCGCGTGGACGGCGAGTGGCGGATCTCCACGCGCAGCGAGGAGAAGTCCTACATGTACGTGGCCCCGACGGCATAGCGCGCACGGGCCCGAAAAATCCCGAAGCCGACGGGCGGCGACGAGGTAGCTTCGAGGCATGATCCGCGAAGCCGTCCCGGCCGACATCCCTGCCATCCACACCCTCGTGCGCGAGCTCGCCGCCTACGAGAAGTTGCTGCACGAGGTCAAGGCCACCGAGGCCCAGCTGCACACGGCCCTGTTCGCCCCGCACCCGGCGGCCTTCGCGCTGATCGCCGAGGACGACGCCACGGGCGAGCCGGTCGGCCTCGCCCTGTACTTCCTGAACTTCTCCACCTGGGAGGGCGTCCACGGCATCTACCTCGAAGACCTGTACGTCCGCCCTCAGGCCCGAGGCGGCGGCCACGGCAAGGCCCTCCTCCAGCGCCTCGCCGCCATCTGCACCGCCCGCGGCTACGCCCGCCTGCAATGGTCCGTCCTGGACTGGAACGAGGCCGGCATCGGCTTCTACGACGCCCTGGGCGCCACCCCGGAACGCGAATGGATCGGCTACCGCCTCACCGGCCCCGCATTGAACGCACTGGCCGAGGGCTGACCCGGGCTCCTGCGCGGGCCGCCGGATTTCCCGTTTCCGCACACGGAATACCTTGACTCCCCAACGCCCGCGTCAGGAGCATCGATCGGGACGGTGTGAGGCTTCGGCGAAGGGGCGAACCGTGTCCGTGAAGGTCACCAAACTCGTAAGCACGTGCGAAATCGACGATTGCCCGACGCTGTACGCCACGGACCGGGGCACACTGCTCGTACAGGGCGTGCCGTCGACGGACCACGGGCTGACCATCCCCGCCCACGAAGCCCTGGTCGAGATCCCGATGGACCTGATGCGGAAGGCCATTCGTGACCGTCTCATCTAAGGCCTACGCCGACCTCTTCGACTCGTTCACGCGTGAAGCCTTTCGACTCGAGACACTCGATGACTACGGCCGGTCGGGCAATGTCGAAGCCTACCGAATGTATTTGGCAGGAAAGCCCAGGCCCGAGGATTACAACGCCGCTTGGCTTTCCACCCTGCGAACGCATACGGACATCGGCAAGCGTGTCTATCGCGTGCATATCGTTTCCCGGCCGCTCTCCACATACTTGAGGTACGAGCTCGGTTGGGGATATCGCACGAACATGACCGCAGGTGAGGAGTTCTTCATCCTCGACATCACGAATCGCCCGAATCCGCTACCCGGAGTCCCGGATTTCTGGCTCTTCGACACGGCGGCCGCCGCAGTTCTGAACTACGACGAAGCAGGCGGCTTCACTGGCGCGGACGTGCTGCCCCGCCACCGCGTGCCGAAGTTCGTCACGCATCGCGACACGGCCCTCGCCCACGCCGTCCCGTTCACCCACTGGTGGGCCGAGCACGGCGAGTGAACAAAGGGCAGCTCGGTGCGGCACTTCGGGCAGTACGGCAGGCTTCCGGCAAAGAGGCCAAGGCCGTGGCCCGGAGTGCCCTCATGTCCCCGAGCAAGCTGAGCAAGATCGAAACCGCCAAGTTGGCCCCGAGTGTGACGGATGTCGAACGGATCCTCAGCGCCATCGGGGTTTCCCCGGACGCCAGGCACGAGTACATGAAGGCGGCCCGAGAGGCAGCCACCGAGACGACCGCTTGGCGCCACCTGAAGCGCACCGGGGCACACAAAGGACAGCAGGCGCTTCAGGCACTCGATGCGCAGACGTCACTGATCAGGCTGTTTCAGCCGGCGCTCGTTCCCGGGCTGCTCCAGACGCCCGAATACATTCGCGCGGTCCTGGAACGCCACGAACTGGGCGACGACGTCCTGGCCCGAACCATTTCCGGTCGCTTGGAACGACAGAGCATCCTCTACGACCCTGCGAAATCCCTACGCTTCGTCATCACCGAGCCGGTCCTTCGATGGCGGATCATCTCGGCACAGATGATGGCCGGTCAGATCGATCGTATCGTTTCCGTGTCGCGACTTCCGAACGTCGATATCCGCATCGTCCCCATGAACGTCGACCAGAACGACATCGCCAATCACTCGTTCGTGATTCGCGACAATCGCATGGTGACACTCGAAACCGTGCATGCCAAAATAGTGGTCACCGATCCTCGCGACATCGATTTGTATGTGCGAAAATTCGACGGATTCGCCGAGAACGCACTATCCGACGATCGAATGCGCTCTGCCCTGGAAGGCATTCGAAACGAGTGTTTGAGCGGACAGGAAACCGGTCGGTGACAGCCCGGAATCGCCGGTAGCTTGATGGGCATCTCGAAGCAAAGGGGATTCCCATGGCAAAACACCGCGACCCCGCGACCGACGACGGGCACAAGCCCGAGAAGCCGGTGCCGCCGCCGATTCCGCCGGACAAGCCGGCCGACCCCGGCACGCCGAAGGGCCGGTGAGGGGAGTGTCGGCCCAGGCCAGGGCGCTGTGGCGAGCGCGGGTGGATCTGCTCCGGCAGGTGGAGGAAACCGTCGGGGAACTGCCCCAGGTGTGGCGGGAGGCATTTCTGGGAGTGCCGCGGCACGTATTTCTTCCGGACCTGGTGTGGCTGCGCCGACCGGACGGCGACCGGCACGAGCGCTGTGAGCGGGTGCGGGAGCCGAAGCGGTGGTGGGCGGCCGCATACGCCGATGTGCCGGTGGTCGTGCAGATGTGCGACGGCGGCAACCCCCGGCCCGACGGGCCGCACTGGCCGTCGTCCTCCGCGTCCCAACCCTCGATCGTGGCGGCCACCCTCCTGGCCCTCGAAGTGGCCGACGGCCACCGCGTCTTGGAAATCGGCACGGGCACGGGATGGAACGCCGGACTGCTCGCGCACCGGCTGCGTGACGATCAGCGCCTGGTGACCATCGAAGTGGACCCGCATCTGGCCCGCATCGCCAGAACCCGTTTGGCGGCGCTCGGTCGGCGTCCGACCGTCGTGTGGGGAGACGGCGCCGAGGGCTGGGCAACCGGCGCACCCTACGACCGAGTCCTGTCCACCGCCGCCGTCACTCACATTCCACCGGCCTGGATTCGGCAATGCCGGCCCGGAGCCGTGATCGTCACGCCCTGGGCAACCGCCTGGACCGCAAACGGCACCCTCGTGGCCACCGTGGACGCGCAGGGCCGAGCGCAGGGGCGCTTTCGCGCGGGTGGGGCGTTCATGCACCTGCGCGGACATCGCTCACGGATCTCCGATGTGGACGAAGTGGTCTCCCCCGAACATGTCGCCACCCCGAGCACGACGGCCGTATCGCCCTGGGACGTGGCCGGCGGCAACCTCGCCGCGGAGTTCGCGATCGGCCTGATGACACCCGGCGTCTGGCAGCACTGGGATGAGAACCCCGACGTCGACGGCGTGCACACCCGCCTGTGGGTGGGCGACGAGGCCGGGACATCGTGGGCGAGCGTCGACTACGACGGAAGGCGACTCGACACGTTCGCCGTCCACCAGCACGGACCACGCCGCCTGTGGAACGAGGTCGAAGCGGCCTGGTCCACGTGGTGCGCGGCCGACCGCCCGGGCATGGAAGCGTTCGGCTGGACCGTCTCCGCCGACGGCACGCAAGGCGCCCGGGTGCCCTCGCTCACCGACGCGTTCCCCTCCGGGCACGACGCCGCCGGACCCTCGTGGTCTCTGTGAATCCCGTCGAGTCGGGCGGCCGTGCCGTCACGAGGCGGTCGTGGGGGCCTTCGCCGCACCCGGCGTGGACGGCGGAACGACCGGCCCGTCGACGGGCTCCGGCCGGGGCGCGGTCCTGCGCACGGAGGAGGGACATGGCCGCCGGGGCACCGAACACCGACCCGATCCCGGGGCGGGCACCTTCGCCGAACTTCCCGGCGCTGTGGGCTATTTCTTCGGCTTGGCGGCCAATCCGGTGCACGGGCGCAGCGTTTCCCGGCGGTCCAGGATGCGCTTGGACTCGGCGCCGGTCACCGGCATCGGCACTCCGCGCTTGTCGATCGAGGCGGGCGTGAACTTCTCGCCGACGACCTTGCCGTCCTTGATGGTCAGCGTCGCCACACCGGTGTCGTTCGAGTTCGGGTACGGGGACGTGCCGTACCAGAGGAAGTTGCCGTAGCCGTAGCCCACGTAGGTGTCACCCAGCCAGCCGGCGCCCTGCATCACGTGCGCGTGCGTGCCCAGGATCGCCGCCGCGCCCGCGTCCGCGAGCTTGCGGGTCACACTCTTCTGGTCCGCGCTCGGGCACTTGTCGCCCTCGATGCCCCAGTGCATGTACACGACCACCACGTCGGCCTGCTTCTTCGCGTCCCGCACCGCCTGCACCAGCCGGTCGGTCTGCAGCGCGGTCGCTATCCCGGGCTTGTTCGGCCCGGCCTGGTAGAGCTGGTTGGTGATGTCCTGCACCTGACTCGCGGCCAGGAACGCGACCTTGACGCCCTTGGCCTCCCGGATCACCGGGCGGTATGCCTGCGCCGCGTCCTTGCCGATGCCGGCCACGCCGATCGGCGGGTCCTGGACGGCGGCGACGGAGTCCTCCAGGCCGACCTTGCCGTAGTCCACGGCGTGGTTGTTGGCCATGCTGACCGCGTCTATCCCGACCGCCTTCAGCTCGGTCAGCGCCTTCGCCGGGGCCCGGAAGTGGTACGTCTTGTTCTCCGGCGTGCCGCGCTCGGTGATCGCACTCTCCAGGTTGACCATCGCCAGATCGGCCGCCGCGAGCGTCTTGCCGATCGGGCCCAGCGCCCCCTCGGCGCCCGCGTTCAAACGCGGCAGGGTGCGCTCGAAGAAGTGCACGTCACCCGCGAACGCAACGGATATCTCGGTGCCCGGCGCGGCCGGAACCGACGGCGGCGCGGACCCGGCGCCGGGCGCGGCCGAGGAGCCGCCCGTACCGGCCGCGGGGTTCGCGTCCGCCGCGTTCGCGGTCCTGCCGGGCGAGTCCTCGGAGTCGGACAACAACCCACACGAGGCGAGACCGGCGATCAGCAACGGAGCGAGGCCGAGCGCGACGGTCCGGCGGCGGGGTATAGGCACGCGGACAAGGTAGCCCAGCGACCTACGCCCCCGTATGTACGAGGGGGCGTGACGTGAATTACCTCACCCGCGTGCAACGTTTCAGCCGTTCAGGGCCTCATAGACCCGGTCGCAGAGTTCGGGGTGCATGTCGAAGTAGCCCTCTTCGTCCACCTCGAAGGCCCCGGTCCGGAAGCTCTCGGTGACGGTGCGCAACATCAGCGGGATCGACGCGTAGACCATCGGCTCGTCCGCGCCCTGCACGTAGCTCGCCACCTGGACGTCCGAGCCGTCCCAGACCGCCGCGTAGAAGTCGGCGGCCGGCGACACCAGCAGTGGCAACCACTGCACACCCTCCGGCTGGTCCATCTCGACCTCGTCCCGGAACTCCAGCGCCTCGGCCAGGCTGACCAGGACGTAGCCCGGTATGAACGACGCCTCGTCCACCAGCTGGTCCGGCTCCTCGCGGGTGCCGTCCGCCCAGCCGAACCAGGAAACCAGCTCGGCGGGAACCGCGGCGCCCACCCGGGTACGCACCGCCTCGGCCGGCAGACCCGGCTCCAGCAGGCGCACCACGGGCCGATCGAGGCCGACCAGCTCCGCCCGCACGGCGTCCAGACCTTCGTGAACGGCGTCCATGCCACGTCCCTCGCGTTGTTCCTGAGCGTCTGTTGATCCGTCTCGATCGAGAGGTCGAGGCGAAGGGATCAAGCGTGACAGACGTTCGACCGATCGGCGCACGGTGCCTTGTTTGTGCTCCGGGCGGGTAGCCGCCGAAAACAGGCGGCCGCACCGAACAATCGTCCGAGTCGGTCGCGGACCGGTTTCGTACACCTGTCGAAGGAGTGACCGTGGACGCGTGGTTCGACCCGATCATGTCCTTCGCGGGCTCCCCGTGGGCCTACCTGATCGTGTTCCTCACCGCGCTCCTGGACGCGATGTTGCCGATCCTGCCGAGCGAGAGCGCGCTGATCGCGTGCGGTGTGTTCGCCACCGTCACCGGCTTCTCGCCCAACCTCTTCCTGCTCATACTGGCCGGCGCGCTCGGCGCCTTCCTCGGCGACAACATCACCTACGCGATCGGCCGGTGGGCCGAACCGTTCGCGAATCGGCACATGCTCAACGGCGAGCGCGGTCGGCGGGCCCGCAAACAGGCGGAACGCTGGCTGGCCGAACGCGGCGGCGCGATGATCGTGGTCGCCCGGTACATCCCCGGCGGCCGAACCGCGGTCTCGCTGGTGGCGGGCATGGTCGAGTACCCGATCGGCCGGTTTCGGATATTCACCGCGATCGCGGGCCTGACCTGGTCCATCTACGGCGTGCTGCTGGGGTTCTGGGGCGGGACCGCGTTCAAGGACAGCCCGATCAAGGGCATCGGCGCGGGCCTGGCCACCGCCGCACTGATCACCGTGCTGGTCGAGGTCGTCCGACGGATCCTCGCAGCCCGCAGGCGGCGCAGGCGCCGCGGCGGGAAGGGCGGGAACGGGCCCTCCGGCGACGAATCGAACGAGGAGCTCGAACCGCACGCCACGTGAGGGCGCACGACGGTTCCACCATCGCTTCGCGGCGGCCGGGTCGAGGCGCCCGTCGCCGAGCCCGTCCCGCGCCGAAATGCACGAGGCCACCGGGATGTCCCCGATGGCCTCGGACCTGTTCGATGCCCGCCCGGACTACGCCGAGGGGTACGGGAGCGGCAGCACCGCGCTCGTCGGGAGCACCTCGACCTTGAGGTCGGGGTCCGGGCCCGCGCCCTGGAAACGACCGAACTTCGGCACCGCGTTGCGGCGGTACTTGGTGGTCGAGTGCTCCGGGTCCTTGTCGAACTCGGGGATGACCTGGTTGCCGAAGAGCTCGATCATCTCGAGGTTCTCCTCGTGCGTCATGCCGTCGTTGATGCCGAAGACGAGCTGGTCACAGCCCACCTCCTGGTACGCCTTGACCTGCTCGCACACCTCGTCCGGGGTGCCGACGAGCATGTAGCCGCCCTCGATCAGCTGGTCGAGCAGCTCGTCGCCGCCCATCGAGAGGTCGAAGGTGGGCGACGGCCAGGTGATCGCGTCCGCCGACTTCGGCATGGTGTCGTGGTACAGGTTCACCAGGGTGACCAGGTAGCCGCGGCCCTTGCTGAGCGCGATCTCGCGAGCGCGCTTGCGGTCGGACAGACAGATTACGGCGTTCGTCATCATCACGTTGTTGTTCTGGTAGTCGCCGACGATCTCGACCGGGTTCTCGGCGGCTTCCTTGTAGGCCTCGATGCGGCCCTTCAGGTTGTAGACCGGTTCGAAGTTGAACGCGATCGCGCCGATGCCCATCGAGCCGGCCTTGCCGAAGGTGGCCGGGTTGCCGCAGGCGACCCAGATCGGCGGGTGCGACTCGCCGTACGGCTTCGGGTGGATGTCGTGCGGGGTCGGCACCGTGAAGTGGTCGCCCTCGAACGTGTAGTCCGTCTGCGCCCACATCCGGGGGATCTCGCGAACGACCTCGTCCCACTCGGTCTTCGTCGAGTTCTTGTCCATGATGTTGAACGAGGCCATCTCGTGGCTGCCCGCACCACGGCCGGTGCCCCACTCGAAGCGGCCCTCGGTGATGTGGTCCATCATCGCGGCGCGCTCGGCGTAGCGGACCGGGTGCTCCTTGCGCGGCGACAGGCTGTTGATGCCGGTCGCCAGGTGGATGCGCTCGGTCTTCGCCGCGACGTAGCCGATGACGACCTCGGGAGCCGACATGTGGCTGTACTCGACCAGACCGTGGTGCTCGCCGAACCAGGCGTACTTCCAGTTGTGCTTGTCGGCCTTGATGGCCAATTCCATCTCGCGCATGAGCACGAGGTGCTCGCTCGCGCGATCGTGAGCGGCCGGACCGGGGGTGTACCCGTTCAGGAAGATGCCGAACTCCACGTGGAGCCTCCCAAAATCGCCTGGTTCAACCAGCGCTGCATACGCCTGTATGAGGTCTGCGTACGGGACAGTATGCGAGCGTCGGCCGGAACTTTGTTTACACGTGGCTAACGTCACGTCAGATGCCAGGCGCCGCCCGGGACATCGAGCTGACGCATAGTCAGATCCTCTCGCGCCAAAGGCGGAAGTTCCAGGGGAACCGCCCTTTGTGGCCCGCGACACCTCTGCTCCGACCCGACGCGAGCAGTTCGGAAACGTGGAGGAAAACACCGCTCGGCCCGAAATCGAAGGGCGGTCGACAATCGCCGCCGCCCTTTATTCGACATCGTTGTGACGCGGCGAAATGCGGCGCGTCAACCCGCCTTCGTCCGCGCCAGCAGCAACGTCACGTCGTCCCGGTGACCGGTCAGGTCGGCGAGTCCGAACAAGCGCTCCGCGGTTGCCTCCAGGTCCAGGCCCCGGCTGCGCTCGAAGCGGTGCGCGAGCCGTTCCATGCCCCGGTCCAGTGCCAACTGCGGGCCCTCGACCAGCCCGTCGGTGACCAGGACCAGGGTCTCTCCGGGAGCCACCGTCAGCGTCGTGCACGGATAGGCCTGATCGGCCAGCATGCCCAGCGGCAGCCCGCCGTCGACGTCCTCGATCCGCGGCGTCCCGGCCGGATCGGCGAGCAACAGCGGCGGATGCGCGGCCCGGGCGACCCGCAGACTGCCGGTCGCCGGGTCCAGGTAGGCCAGCGTGCAGGTGGCGTACGCGGGACCGGGAAAGCGGTCCAGGAAGTCGTTCACCAACCCGAGCGTCCGGCCGGGATCGGGAGTGACCACCGCGTACGCGTGCAGCAGGGTGCGGATCCTGGCCATGATCGGCGCGGTGCTCGCGCCGTGGCCCTGCACATCGCCGACCACCAGCGCGACCTGGCCGTCGTCCAGCGTGAAGACGTCGTACCAGTCGCCGCCCACGCCGAACTCGTCCTGCGCGGGCCGATGCCGCACGGCCAGCTCCAGGCCCGCGACCGGCTCCGGATGGGCCGGCGTGACACCCGCGCGAAACGCCTCGGCGAAGTCCCGGTACGGCGGCGGCGGAACCGGCTCGGCGCCCAACGCGCGGGTGACCCGGCCGGCCACGTCCGGCGGCATCCCGCCCGCCGCGGAGGCCGCCGCGGCGTCCGCGTACCAGTCGGTGCGGATCGCCATCAGCGTGTGCGACTCCTCCTGCCACGCGTCCGTGCTGACCGTGAGGCTGCCGTCCTCGCCCTGGTACACCCGCCAGGCGGTCGCCGGGTCGTAGCGGTGGTCGCGCGTCCCCGAAGAAACCAGCAGCCGCCCGGGCCCCGCACCGACCGCGCCCATCCGCCCCTCCTCCGCACTCGAACCCACACCAGGCCCAACGCCCAAACCCCCCCAAGGCAACGGCCACTACGCCGAACACGCACCCGAACCCGACCCATCCGACACGTGAGACAAGCAGGCCGCAGCCCGGCCCGGGTCCACCCAGACCCACCACTCCCAACCGCAGCCGACCCCGGAAAGCCGACCAAACCCAAACCCAGCCCGTCCGACGCTTGAGGACAAGCAGGCCGCAGCCCGGCCAACCCGCACCGGCGGGCCCACCACTCCCAACCGCAGCCGACCCCGCCAACCCGACCAAACCCAGCCCGTCCGGCGCTTGAGGACAAGCAGGCCGCAGCCCGGCCAACATCCACCCAGGCCACCGGTGACGGCAGCGCCGCGTGCGTCGACCCAGGCCCCTGGTGACGGCAGCGCCGCGAGCGCGCCGCGGATGTCGGCCGCCCCGCCTAGCCTGAAAGGTATGTGCCGAAACATCACGACGCTCCGCGGACTCGACCCCGCCGCCACCGACGTGGAGATCGAAGCCGCCGCCCGTCAATACGTCCGCAAGGTGGGTGGCGTGCAGACCACGTCGCCCCGCACCGAGGAGGCCGTAGAGCGCGCCGTGGCCGCGATCGCCGAGGCGACGAAGGTGCTGCTCGCCGAGCTCCCCGAGCGCCGCCAACCACCCCCCACCCTCCCCCCGCTGCGCCGCCGCGAGGCCGCCGCCCGAGCCGCCGCGCAGACCCCCGCCGAGACCACCACCGATGCCCCCGCCGAAGCCGCCGCCGGCACCCGCTGAGACCCGCGACGACCCGACGCGAGAGCCCGCCGCGACGGCCGACCGGCGGCCGACGCGACAACCCGCGCGGCGCTCCGCAAAAGCCGCGCGACACCCCCACCAAACCCCGACGAAGCACCGCATAGACCGCTTCGCAGGCCACTGTGGGGCCACTCGGATACGGGTCGGAAACGACTCGGAAAAGCCTTCGCCGGCGGGTGGTGGACACCTGCCTCGGACACCCGGTTGCCGCCCTCCACCGCGTTATGGTGGATGGTCCCCGCCGCCCCCTCCGAGGAGCCTCACACACCGTGTCTGACTCGTTCGTTCACCTGCATGTCCACACCGAATACTCGATGCTGGACGGAGCGGCGAAGAACGACAAGCTGTTCGCCGAGGTGGCCCGT
>NZ_JBIBGL010000017.1:254211-267416 GCF_042956465.1 Embleya sp. NPDC008237 | reverse complement strand
CGGGGCGATGCCGGGCTCGCAGACGTTCGATCTCGGCTCGTAGGTCCGGCTGGTTGTAGAGCCAGGACCGGGAGACGCCCGCTTCGCGGGCGACTTGCCGGGGGCGGACTCGGTGGGCGGGCACCGAGTAGAGGTTGCCGTCGAAGGCGACCAGGCAGTCCTTGCCGACGTGCCTCAACTGCCGTTCGGCAACGAGATACGGCGTCGGCGGCAGGGCCTTGAGCGCCGCGTGGTCGCGGGCCGCCCGCTCGGCGATGACTTCTCGGTGCGTCTTGTGGATCTGGGCGCGTCGTTGCGGCACCCAGGCGGCGAACGCGGCGTCCATTTCGTGGATAGAGGAGAAGGACCGGCCGGACAGTACGTGGTCACGGACGATCAGCACCTGCCGCTCGACCCTGCCCTTGCCCTGGGGCCGGTAGGCGGCCAGGACGTCGATGTCGAAGTCGTAGTGGCCGGCGAAGCCGACCGCCTCCGGATGCAGCGGTACCGCTTCACCGGGGGCGACGTGCCGACGGACGACGGTCTTGGTGCGGTCGTAGACGATCGTCATCGGCGCCCCGCCGAAGTGCGCGAACGCACGGCGGTGGCAGTCGAAGAACATCTGCAGGTCCTGACCGGTGGTGAAGCAGCAGAACGGGTCGCGCGAGTACGACAGCGTCATGTGGAAGGAGTAGACCTTCGCGATGCCCATGTGGTCGAGGATCTTGCCCTCGTCACCCCAGTCCACCTGGGCTTGGGCGCCCGGGACGACCTCGAACCTGCGGTGCATTCCCGCCAGTTCCTTCGGCGTGATGCCGAGTTCCTCGGCTACCCGTGGCCGGGCCGTCTGAACGTAGAGCTTGACGCGCTGGTAGTTCCCGGTGAACCCGTACTCGTTGGCCAGCCGCTCGTGGATGACCGCGGCCTTCATCAGAACCTCGGCACGGAGCATCGAGTCGACCAGCGGCGCGAACTCGTCGATTACCCGCGCCCGGGACCGCCCGTTCGACGACCGGCGTGGAGGAGTCGCCTGGCCGGAGGCCGAGAGATACTTGCGGACCGTCTTCCGGTCCAGCCCGGTCTCCCTGGCGATCTCCGACAGGCTCATCGCCCCGGACTCCAGAAGACCGCGGAAGCGCCGAAGATCCAACCAGCGATGCGGATCCAAGACCACTGCCAGCCCCTTCCTCCACCCCACACCGACCTACCAGCAGGGTGCCGAGCAACAGCGCTCACCGCGTCAACAACTGTCCCTTTTCACCCGTACGTGAGTGGGGACGTTCACGTGTACGCCGACATGCGGTCGACGGCTGCTTCGAGGGCGAGGGTCTTGATGTCGCACTTGCCGCCCGGCTGGATCTCGCCGCGCAGGAGCCGGTCCATGCCGACTCGGATGCGGTTCTCGTTCTCGGTCCGCTGGGACGCGGGGAATTCTCATGAGGATTCCTCGTCCACGGTGTTGGCGGTGTCGATCTCGGCGACGACTCGGAGGGCTCGGTCGTAGTCGGCCTGGAGCCGTGTTTGCGACGTTCATTGCGGCCTGTGTTGCGATTCCGGCGGCCAGGTGTGATGGGGTTCACCCGGTTTGAGGCCGGCGGCTGATCCGCGTCATTGCTTCCGCGCCGATCGGTGTGGCCTGACTTCCCAGGCGGGCCGCTGGAGCTCGTCGTTGTTCACGATGATGTCGGCGTGGTGGGTCGGGCGGGCCTGAGCGAAGTAGAGCTGCTGGGAGGGGATGTAGCGGTCGCGCCAGGACCGCTCGATCTCGGTTGTGTCGGCGGTGCCTCGGGCCTGGGCGCGTTCCAGTGTCCGATCAAACTCAACCGCGACGAAGATGCTCAGATCCCATCGGTCGAGCAGCTCTGGGCGCTGGAGGAACACACCGTCAAAGAGCAATACGGCATCCGCGGGAGCCGTTGCGACCGGCAGGGACACTGTGGTGTCGGTTTCCCGTTGGTAGATCACCGTCCGGAACCTTCGGTCCCCATCCGGGCCCAGCGGGTCGAGCAGCACCCGGCGTATCGCGTCGCGGTCGTGGGCGTCGAAGTAGCAGCCTTCGGCCGAGTACTGGCCGCGCCGATATCTCTGTGCCCGGGGGAACAGGAAGTCATCGATCGTCGCGCGGATGACTTCGCGGCCCTGCGCGCGGAGGACGGCGGCGAGTTCGTCGGCCAGCGTGGTCTTGCCCGCGCCGGGCGGCCCGTCGATGGCGACCCTGAGCGGGTGCGCGGTAGTGACGGATCCAATCTCCGTGGCCAGTCGGCCGAGGAGGTCGTCGCGGGTGCCGTATTGCATCATTCGTCCCCTTTCATCGCGTCCGAACGTTGTGCAGAACCACCCGTACTCGACGGTCGCCAAGTGCTTAACCAGGGCCAGCAAGTTGGTTCCTGACAGAATCATCGGTCGCCGCAGTGCTTCATCGTCAAGGCCGTCAAGCTTCCCTAGGACCGCATCGCGGTGCCGGTTGAACCGCTCCGGGTTTGTTAGAGACTCGCGGTTGTGGTGATGACCTGCTGATCTGGTTGTTTCTGGTAGTGCTTGGCTTCGTGTTCGGCGGGTGGGACGTGGCCGATTTCACCGTGGAGTCGGGTGTGGTTGTACCAGTCGATCCACTCCGCGGTGGCGAGTTCGACGGCAGCCAGGGTGCGCCACGGGCCTCGGGGTTTGATCGATTCGGTCTTGTAGAGGCCGATGGTGGATTCCATCAGGGCGTTGTCGAGGGCGTCCCCGACGGTGCCGATGGATCCGGTGGTGCCTTCGCGTGCGAGGTGTGCGGAGAGCCGGAACGAGGTGTACTGCGAACCGGCATCGCTGTGATGGATCAACTCGCCGTGCCGCACCGGGCGTTGGGCGCGGTCGCGTTGCCACAGGCCCATCTCGAATGCGGAGAGTACGAGGTCGGTGCGCTTGTTCGTTGCGGCCGACCAACCGACGACGCGGCGCGAGAAGGTGTCCACGACGAAGGCGACGTAGACGGTCCCGGCCCACGCGGCGACGTGGGTGAAGTCCGCCACCCATACGCGGTTCGGCGCCGACGCGACGAAGTCGCGTCGCAACAGGTCCGGCGCCCGCGTGGCGCTCGGGTCCGCCTCGGTCGTGTGGGCCTTCCGGCCGCGGACGGCGCCGGAGAGCCCGGCGTCCTTCATCAGCCGGGCGACGGTGCATCGGGCGACGTCGGTGCGGCCGCGGCGCTTCAACTCGACCCAGACCTTGCGAACGCCGTAGACGCCGTAGTTCGTTTCGTGGACGTCTCTGATCAGGGCGATCAGTTGGGCATCGCGGACGGAGCGCGCGGAGGGCACGCGCTTCTTGAAGGCGTAGTAGGTGGACGGGTGGATTCTGCAGTCGTGCGCGGTGAGCACGGTGCAGATCGGCTCGACTCCGCCGAAGCGGTCCCGGTGCTCGTCGATGAACGCTACGAGCGTGTGTGTGGCCGGTCGAGCTCGGCCGCGAAGAAAGACGCCGCAGCCTTCAGGATCTCGTTCGCACGCTTCAGTTCCGCGTTCTCCCGTTTCAACGCCTTGAGTTGCGCGGACTCCTCCGTCGTGGTTCCGGGCCTGCCGCCGGCGTCGACCTCGGCCTGACGCACCCAGTTGCGGAGCGACTCGGGCCCGACGTCGAGCTTGGCGGCGATCGAGCGGATCGCCGCGTGCTCGGACTTGTACTGGTCACGGGTCTCCAGCACCAGGCGCACGGCCCGCTCTTTAAGATCCCTTGGAGAATGCTTCGGCATGATTCGTCCGATTCTCTCAAGAACGAGAGTCTCGATCAAACCCGGAGCGGTTCAACAACCCGCTTGTGTCAGGCACCCGACGTCAGTCGACGGTCACGCCCGTGACAGTCGAAACGATCACGGTCATTCATGCCCCGGCCAGCACACAAACACCCACACGACACCCGCACCCCACTGACGACCAACCACCGCCACCACAACGCACACTCACACTGCGGTTTCAGGAATTCCGATAGGGTGAGCGGGCGTGATCACACAGCAGCGGGAGAATGATTTGTCTCAGATTTCGGTGTTTCGAGAATTCGGCAGAGGCGCTGCAATGCGTTCGGTAAAGGTGATTGTTGACGGACGAAAGGTAGGCAAAGTCAAGCAGATGGAGAACTGTGACGTGCCCGTTTCTCCCGGCAGGCACACAGTGCGCTGCGAGATGGACTGGATCGGCAGCCAGTCGGTCACCGTTGATGTCGAGGCAGGACAGAGTGTTTCGTTGGTATGTCGAGTGCGGGGGTTGAAGAAGCTCAGTCAATTGTCGACAAAGAATAGTGATCTTATCGAATTACAGGTGTCGGATTGAGATGGCCGTCCGTTGTCCGACTCTGAAGGGCGTACCAACCGATGCGTGGAGCGCGGCAGCGTGGGAATATCGAGGGCGAACGATCTCGCAGATCCTACCGAATCGGGGCTTCGATTGAGGCTGCTGTCGTCAGGGCCGCTTAGTCCCGCGTGGAGACTGCGTGCCGGAGCGAGTAGGAAGCGGTGGTCCGCCAGGAGGATCGGCAGACCACCGCTTCGCATCTCACTCGCCTTCGAGAGCTGGCGCTACCAGCGTGCGGACCTCAGGAGACTGTGGCAGAGGTGAGTACGCCGGAGCCTTCGAAGGGCGCGCCGCGCCTTCCTTATTTGGCTGGGCGTTTCGGCCGATTCCAATTCTTTGACGACCTCATCCTTCTGTGCGCGGTAGATTTCTCCGAGCATTTCCGCCGGATCAATGAAGGAACGCACATGTTTCCTCCTCTCACTTTTCTAGCGCCAGCGGCTGCGCCAGGAACTGAAGAATGGCCTGGTGTACCGGCCGGACACGTAGTACCAGGCTGCGACACCGGCGACTCCGCCGAAGAAGGCCCCAAAGGGTCCACCCAAGGCGAATCCGCCCCTGATTCCGATGTTGGTGAGGACCGTGAAAGAGATGCCATACGCCGCCCATTGTATCGGATATGACGCGTAATACATGGTTTTGCGTCCCGCGCTCTTGGCCACGTTGCACGCTTTGCGTGCCCATTTCCAGCACCTCTTGCCATCGAGATCGAATTGCGTGAAAGGATCTGCCCGGACGTAGTCGTACGCGGTGGCGTTGCCCCCAGGGATCGGGTCGACGGTGAGGAACCGGCCGACCGGAGGGCTGTAGAGACGTACGCCCATCATAATGTTGCCGGTCGGCGTCTCGGCAGAGCGCTGCTTGCCGCCGAGCCACCCGTAGCGTCCCGGGGCACCGGTCTTGACGTTGCCGTACTCGTCGAAGTCCAGTACGAGGGGTGGTTGGGTGGAGTCGAGCGGCAGAGTCACGACGACATCACCGTGGAGGTTGGTCAACTGCAGGGCGGTGCCACCCGCCTTGCCGGTGGTTGCGCCGAGGTCGCCCATCGGCGAGGTGACGTTTCGGGTGAGGTCTCCAGTGGTGATGTCCTCGACGACCCAGCGGGGATTGTCGCCGTCCGCGCCGTAGTGGTTGACCTTGTTGCCGGTCTGGCTCCACGTCCCCGCATCGGCTGTCTCGGTGGTCCAGGAGCGGAAGCGTAGTGCGGCGTCAAGGGACCAGGTCTGGCGCTTAGTTCCGGCAATCTGCTGCCGAACCAGATCGTTGGAGTAGTAGGCGGTGGCGAGGCCGCCGGGTTGTGCTGCGCTGCGACCGAAGGCGTCGTAGGCGTATCCGGAGTCGGTGAGGCGGTCGGCGCTGTCGTAGGAGTGGGTGATCGTTGTGCCGCCACTGGTGGTGCAGTCGGCGCCGGGGCCCGCGGCCGCGGAGCTCTGGCCGGTGCGGTTGGTGTTGTTGTCGAAGGTGTAGGCACGGGTGGTGCAGACGCCGTTCGCGGTGTCCTGGGTCTGGGTAAGGCGTCCTGTGGCGTCGTAGGCGTAGGCCTGGGAGGAGTTTTGGCCGGGTGCGGCGGCGTGGGTGGTCCACTGGCCGTGCACGGATTCGGTGATCGTGTCATTGAGCACGACGGTGTTGTCGCTGTTGCGCGTGTAAGCGCGAGTTTGCGGTCTACCGGTGGAGTCGAGGGTTTGGCGCATGGTGTAGCCGCCGGGGAGGGCACCGCTGGTGGCGGTGCCGTCGGGGTTGTACCGGGCGGTGAACGTTCCGGCGATCGAGTCGAAGGTGGAGGTGACCAGGCCGCGGGGTTCGATCGCGGTGGCATAGGTGTACGTGGTGCTGGACGGCACGCTGTCGGTGACAGTCGTCGGTCGATTCAGCACGTCGTAGGCGGTGGTGGTGGTGCCGCCGTCGGCATCGGTGTAGGAGATGAGGCGGCCGAGCGCGTCGTAGGCGCGGGTGATGGTCCCAGCCGTTGGCGAGTTGGTCGTGGTGGGGAGGCCGCTGGCCGGGTCGTAGCCGGTGGCTGTCACGGGAACTGCGGCGCCGAGGCCACCGGTGACGGTGACGGTGGTCGGACGGGCTGCGCTGTCGTGGTCGGTTGTGGTGGAACGGGTGGTGCCGTTGGCGGCCTCGACGATCTTGGTCGTCTGGCCGTACCGGCCGTACTCGCTGGTCTTGGTGGGCAGTTCGGTCGGGTTGGTGCCGCCGCCGGTGATCGTCCCTGCGGGCCCTGTCTGGCAGACGCTGTCGGCCCATTCGGGGCGGCCGGAGCACGGTCCGGTGCCGTTGCCAGTCCAGTAGGTGGTGATGGTGGCGCCGGCGTCGGTGCCGTTGGACTTGGGCAGGGTGGTCTTGGTGATGCGGCCCTGGTCGTCGTAGGCGGTGGTGGTGGTCACATTCAGGCCGCCCGGGTTCTGGGTGGTACTGGTGGGCAGGCCCTTGGCCCAGTCGTAGCCGGTGCCGGTGACGCGGGCGTCGCCGAGCAGTGCGGTGTTCGCGCGAGGCTGGGCGCCGACGGTTTCCTTGGTGACCTGGTTCCTGACCTTGGCGGTGCCGTCGGTCGGCCTACCTGTGTCGTACTCCTTGATGGTGCGCTCACGCGCGGCGATCGCGGTTCCGGCACCCGCGACGGTCTGGGAGCCGTCGCCCAGAATGGACGTAAGGGTGACCTGGTGGAGCGGGCCGAGTTCCTCCAGTTCCCGGGTGCCATCGGCGTTGTAGACCCTGGTTGTGGACAACAGTCGGGCGCGTTCGCCGCTGGGCAGCCCGGCGATGCCGAGCGCGGCGAGGGTCGCCTGCTCTTCCGGTCCGACGCCAATGGCCAGGGCTCGGTTGGCGGCGGTGAGTTCACGGACAGTGTTGCCGAACTTGTCGTAGTCGGTGGTGGTGATGTGGCCGCCGGGTAGAGCGGTGTTGATCCGGCGTCCGGAGGCGTCCAGGTAGGTCACCGTCGCGCGGCCATAAGCGCTTGCCGGTAGCGCGGATCCGTTGTTGTTCGCGGGGACTTGGTCGGCGGGGAAGACGGCGGTGGCGTCGGCCGGAGTACCGGTCTGGCCCCAAGCCGCGGTCGCTGCCGGGCCCAGGTCGTACGGGGCCGCGGTACCGCCGGCGGGGACGCCATAGACGAGGCTGGTGGCGGCGGTGCCATTGATCTGGGTGGCTGTGCCGGGGGTAAGGGTGGGGCGAGAAACGGACAGGAGCATGCCGTCGCCTGCCGCAGCCGACCCGCCGGCTTGACCATAGGTGAACGTCCACGGCAGCTGCCCGGGCGGGGTGAGCGTGGTAACGCGCCCGGCGGTGTCGTAGGTGTAGGTCGTCTTCAGCTCCGGGCTGATCCGCGGGTCCCACACCTCGCGCAGGCGGCCGGTGTTGTCGTAGGTGTATCGGGTCACGTCCGTCGCCGTCGCGGCGGCGACGCCGGGGTCGGTCGCCCACAGCTTGATCTGTGCCACCTGTCCGGCAAAGTCCCCGAGCGTCGAGGCGGTTGCGGTGGTGGTATTCGCGTAGACGAACTCCAGCACGCGACAGCCCTTGGTGGCGGGGTTGGTCTCGCACGCCGCGAGGGTGACCGCACTGGTGGAGGAGATGATCCGCTTCGGGCGGGCGAGCTTGACGCCCTGGGCTGTGGCAATCGTCTCGGAGACCACCTTGGTCGTGGAGTTGGCCAGGCCGTCGGCGAGGGAACTGGTGACCGTCCACACCGTGGCGGCCGGATCGGCCTTGGCGAAAGTGGTGACCACGCCGTCGGTGTCGGACAGGGTGAACCCGGCCGCGAAAGAGCCGGTCAGGGTCAGGCTTTCCGCGCCGGTTTCCGGGATCCAGCCGGTTCCGCCCTGGTTCGCGGTGAACCCGAGCGCCGACCCGTCCGCGAGCGCGATGCTCACCGCGGTCTCGGACGTCTTCGTCAGGGCGCTGTAGCTGGAATCGGTGAGTTCCGCTACGGTGCCGGAGACCCATTCCTTGCCGAAGATCGCCGCCTGTCCCTCCCGCTTCGTGCCCGCGTCGGGGGTACGGGACGACGCGGTGCGCGTCACGGTCATGCCGAACACCGATGCGTCGGTGCCGCTGAGGGTGAGGTCACCGGTAAGCAGGTTCACCTTGCCGGGGCCGACGTCCTGGCTCGCAGCGCCGTCCGCGGTGCGGTCGACCACGGCCTTGAGCGGGTCGGAGGCACCGGTGGCGTTGTGCGGTCCGGTGAAGTCGGCCTTGAGCTGCACGGGACCGTCGGGGTTGACGGTGGTGGTGGCGTTCCACACCAGATTCGGGCTTGCGCCGTTCGCCAGCGCGACCGGCCAAGTGGTCAGGGGCTGACCGCCGTTCACGATGTCGGCGGGCGGGATCGGCGCCCACGCGTCGGCATCCGAGCGCCGCCAGGAGAATGTGACCGCGTCGAACTTCGGGGTCTCGGCTTCCGCTGTCAGCGGGAGGCGTGCGGCGGTGCGCTCGCCGTCATCGAAGCCGGTGATGCCGCCCGCGCCGACGTGGAAGGTGTAGGAGACGGGTTCGGACTTGTTGTCGGCTTTGTCAACCGCCCGAACCTGGAGGGTCTGCGTGCCGCCCTTGGTCGGGGTGATCTGCAGGGCCACCGGCGTGTTCGCCCCGTTGGTCGGGACCTTGGTCCAGGTGGCGCCGTCGAGGGTCCACTCCAGCCAGTGGTGATCGGCCGTGGGCGGGGGCACGGTGAACGTGCCGGTCTGCCCGATGCCCTTGACCCATGCGTTCGACGGGTAGTCCGCCGAGCTGATCGCGCCGGGCGCGGATGGCGCTGACGTGTCGACGGTGAATGTCTTCCACGCCGACCAGCCGTCGTTGTAGTGCGTCCCGTCATACGGGCTGGAGCGGAACTTGTAGGTTTTGCCGTTCTGGAGAACCCCTGCCGGGACGACTGCGGAGACCGGCTGCCCGCTGGGCGCGTACGGGGAGACGACGACGTCGCCGACCTGGGTGTTCGTGGCGGCGTCGAAGATCTGGAAGGTGCCGTCGACCTGGTCGTTGTCCGCGTCGACGAACGTGTCGCGCAGAGTGGGGGTGAGGGTGTTGACGACGTACTCGCCGTTGTAGGAGAAGAACGGCGGGCCGGCCTGCAGGTCGGTGCCGGTGCGCGGCCGGTAGTTGTACGTCACCTCGATCTTGGGGATCTGCGAGGCGGCCGCGTTGCCGGAGTAGAACCGCTTCCAGGCGTAGGTGTCGGCTTCGTTCGTCGCGCGGATGCCCATGCCCTGGTTGACGACGGAGGTCTGTCCGGCCCAGTACTGCAGCAGCGAGGTGACGTCTGCGGACACCCACCCGCCGTTGTTGCAGTTGGTGCCGCGGGTCTCGGTCGAGGAGGCGAACTTCTGCAACCAGTTCGGTTGCGCGGTCCACCGGGTGGCGGTGCTGGAGGTGTTGGTGTCCCAGACCTCCCACGCGCGGGCCTGGGTGCAGTCCCAGGAGTGGAAGTTGAACAGCTTCAGCGTCGCCGAGGACACGATCGCGTTCTTGATCGGCGCCATGTTCCAGGTGACGAACGACCGCGCGACTCTGGGCTGGGTGTTCGTCGGCGGGTTCGCGTAGTCGCCCGGCCAGCCGATCTTCAGCTCGGTGTGTGTCGACTGGTCCGCGGTCTGCCCCTGTTGAACCCACGTGTCGAACACGTCCGACAGCGTGCCTGAGGACGGGTCGACGGTCACCGGGAACACCGTCGCGGGGTCGGCCAGAAACGTTTCATCCGGGGTCAGGCGCAGTTCGATGTTCGATCCGGTCTGTGCGACCTCCAGGCCGACGGGGACCGTGCGGGTGTGCTCGCCGGTCCTGGGGTCGACGGTGGCGTCCCACATGCGGGGGGCGGGCATCGTGGCCAGCTCGCGCCCGGTCGCCTTGTCGGTGAACAGCACGCTGCCGTCCGCCTGCTTCGCGACGTTCACGCCCTGCGCGCGCAGCGGCAGCGTGAACGAACTCCCGGTCTCGGGACGCTTGTTGAGGACCAGGAACTGCTCGAATCCGGTTCGGGTCGCCTCCACCACCAGGTCCGCGCCCGGCAGCGCGTCCGGGTAGGTGGCCTTCGCGCCGTCCAGCTTCGGCTCGGGCAGACCTCCCTTCCACTGCAGCGCCACCGCCTGTACGCCCGCACCGATCGTGATCAGGTCCTGCGGCTGCGAACTCGCCGACCCCGCGAAGGATTTCGCGCGGTCGCCGCCGCCGGGGCCTGCCAGCCGCAGCCCGCCGGGGTGCGCCTTCGACGCCACGCTCCCATCGGGCCGGCGGGCGAAGGCCACATCGATGTCCACCCACACGCCGTCGCGGCGGAACCGCACCGGGCCCGCCGACGTCTCCGTCGTCAGTGTCCCGTCCGGGTTCGCCCACGTCGTCGACGCCTCGGTCAGCATGTCGAGGACCTGTACTCGCTCACCACGCAGCTTTGCCGCCAAGCGCGCCGACGGCAGGTTCTGCACGGAACCACCGCTCGCGGCGGCCGACCCCGGCGCTGCCGGCGGCCCGGGCTCCGCCGCGAACGCCGATTCCGAACCCGCCAGCAACGTCACCGCCAAGGCACCGGAAACCGCCACGGCTGTCGACCGGCGCCCGATCCGGGGCCGGGAGAGCGATTGTCTGTCGTGTACGGGGCGCCACCGGGCAACCCTCATCAAGCGTGTCAACACACGCCACCCCCTGTATCGGCATGACCGCCATGGTCACGCCACAGAGAAACGTAGAAGGACCAACCGGTTACGCAGAAGATTCACGAAATCGACAAAATAACCAAATGCCGATGCGGGGATGTGGGATGACCCATACGAAAACCTTCGCCATCCCTACAACCATCTGTTTCACGCCACAAAGGCTCACCCCGAGAGTCCCCATGGCTAATAACCACCTTCTCGGGAAACGGAGTTGGCAGATGAACTGCATCCCCGCACCAACCGCGGAAACGGAAGCGTCCGGCGGCGGGTCGTTCCGGACCGGAAGGGTCTTTGTGCCTACGGACGTTTCGGGTGTGGTGGCTGTGCCGGTGGTCGGCGGCGGCCCAGGGGGATGATCAAAGGGGTGCCCGCCGACCTCGCAACCGATCGGGCCGCCGACGAAGCGGCCCTGCGATACCTGCCCCTCGAGGTGCTGCACGTCGTCGAATGGCCCCGGTGCCCCGGGGGGGACGCGGCCGGTGACCTGTTCGTCCAGGCGGTCGCCGTCGTCCGGGTCCTTCTGCATGCGGGGGAAGCCCAGGAGGGTGACCGGGTGGGGGCGGGTGCCGATCAGGTGGCCGAACCGTTGCGGCGGGCGGGCGATCAGATCGCCGAGGGATTCCGGCACCGGCCACCGGTGTTCGGGGTCGGTGTCGGTGATCGCGACGAGCGCGGCGTCCACGAGCGCGTCCTTGCGCCGCCACACCACGGTGGCGGGGAACTCGCGTTCGCCCCTGCCGGGGCGGGACACGGTCACCGTGTCGGGACGGCCCGGTGCGGCCATGCCGTCCAGGACGTGCGCGGCCGTCAACACCAGACGCGGCGCCAGGAGATACCCCGACCCGAACCCCCGACCTTCGACGCCCGCGAGCCGGACCCTGACCTGCACCCGACGATCGAACTCCACCACGAACCTCCCGAGGTTCCCCAACCGCACCCGCAACCCACCCCACGCACGAGAGCGTGCGTCACTCGACGTCGCGGACCTCGCTGCGGCGGCCGTCGGGCCCGTGCGAGGCCAGCCTCATCGTGACGGTGTGGGTGGTCCTGCGGCCGGTGTCCTTCTTGCCGCCCAGGCTGATCACGCTCCACCGCAACCCGCCGTTGACGCCTTTGGCCTCCGTAAGCTCCAGACCGAGCTGCAGGGTGATCTCCTCCACCGTCAACCGCACACCCGTGTCCGCGCCCGGCGCCGCGATCCGACTCTGAGCCTCGGCGATCTGCTCCCGCAACAACGTGATCGCATCCGCCAGATCCACCAAGCCGTCGAAGCTCCCGGCATCGCCCATCGTGCTCCCCCTCACCCCGGCCCTCGGGCCGGGACACCTCGTGTCGCCCTGTCACGGAGCCCGGAACGAGCCTCGCGTCGCGAGGTCGTCTCCCAGGGCGCCGCGTGTGGTCCACCTGCCTACCAGAACCCCCGTACCGGGGAGGCCCGTTCGCCCGAGACGATCCCCATTCGTGCCGGGCACGTCCGGGGACGACGCCGGGTGTCGAGGGTGCGCCGCGGCCGGAGGCGGCAGGAGCCGGGTCACATCGTGGCGGTTGCCGCCGGTGGGAATGACGGCGAGCGGGATGCCACGGCGGTCAACGATCAGATGGTGCTTGGAGCCGGGGCGGGCCCGGTCGACCGGTGAGGGGCCGACATGGTCTCCCCCTTTGAGGGCCCGGACATGCGAGCCGTCCACGGCGCAGTCGTCCAGGTCCAGAGAATCCGTGCGGCGCAGTTCAGCCAGCAGGGCAGCGTGCAGACGCGGCCAGACTCCGGCCTCGGTCCAGTCCCGCAATCGGCGCCAGGCTGTGACTCCGGAGCAGCCCACGGTCTCGGCGGGGATGTCGCGCCAGGAAGCACCGGTCCACAGAATGTACAGAATGCCGGCGAGAGCTGCCCTGTCTGGAACGCGAAGTCGCCCGGGGTGGCGGTGGCGCCGCACGGGGGCGGGTGGCAGAAGCGGAGCCACCCGCTGCCACAGGTCGTCCGAAACAAGAGCAGCGCGCACCTGGCCATCCTGCCGGTCAAGATCATCGGGCACGGGCCCGCAGCTCAACTCATTCGGAAGGGGACGGCCTGGAAGAAGGGATGCGGGAAATTGTTCATCCGGACGGCTCCCGTGACGGTTGCCGCTGCCCTGGGGCGCCGTGGGGGGGGGGGGGGGGGGGCGGCCCCCCCCCCCCCCGGGGGGGGGGGGGCCCCGCCGCCCCCCCCCCCCCCCCCCGCGGGGGCGCCCCCCCCCCGCGGGCG
>NZ_JBIBGL010000017.1:0-254201 GCF_042956465.1 Embleya sp. NPDC008237 | reverse complement strand
CTTTTAATGTGGTTGGCGTTATTTTGGGGGGGGGGGGGGGGTGGGCGCGGGGGGGGGGCGGGGTGGGGGGGGGGGGGGGGGGGGGGGGGGCCCCCCCCCCCCACGGCGCGGTGGTCAGGCCTTCGCGCCGGAATCCCCACCGGACGCGGGGGCGGACCCGGACGCGGGCGCGGGGGTGGGCTTGGGCGTGTCGGTCTTGCCGCCCTGGTTGAGCATCCCGCCGAGGGCGCTGAGGTTGCCGCCTCCGCCGGTCAGGGCCGGTGCCGCCTTGCCGGCCGCGTCGACCGCGATCTGGGCCATCTTCTGGAGGTGTTCGGTGGCGGTCTTCAGGGCTTCCTGGGCGCGTACGCCGGCTTCCTTGTCGTTGGTGGCGGCGGCTTCGATGCCCTTGCTGAGTACCTGGCTCATGGCATTGAGGCCGCTCATGTCGCGGAACAGGTTCGCGGTGGCGATGGCCTGCGCCGTCTGGAGGCCGACCGGGTCGGGCATCACCACCGTCGGCGCGAACTTCGCCTGGGAGGCGCCCATGCCGGCCGCCGTGGTGTCGAGGTTCTGCGCGCGTGAGGCAGTGGACACTGGGGCGATGTCGGCCGGTGTGATCTGGAGGGGCGAGTCCTTCCAGTTCCAGAAGCGGGTGAGGTCGATCTTCTCGGCCGAGTTGGACCGGCCGAGGACGGCCTCGGCGAAGACGCCGTTGGTGGCGATGGCGATCGTGTTGGTCACCGGTGCTCCGAACGTGTTGTCGCTCGTCTTGCGGGAGTCGGTCCACTCCTGTCGTTCCTCCTCGCCGGCGAAGTTCCAGCGGAAGCCGAGGTAGTTGCCGGTGGCCGCGACCGGCTTCGGGTCCAGCAGGGAACCGAGAGGGACCGGCGCGGCGGTCGAACCCGCCGGGGCGTAGGAGTAGTTGGCGAGGATGCGGCTGAGCGTCAGCTCGTCTGCGTTGGCCCACACGGCCTGGCTGTAGTGCCGACGGTTGTCGTTCAGGTGGTCCAGGACCGCCTGGGGCACGTTCCCGCCCCGCACGTGGAAGCCGAGCGACGCGACGTAGGTGCGGCTGCCGGACTTCACCGTCGAGCCGAACAGCCCGCAGATGGCCGAGGCGCCCCCGGCGTCCTCGGACAGGTCGGGTGCGACGGTGGTGGTCGCGGCGACGCCGAAGTTGGCCACGCCCGAGGTCATCTTCAGGCGCAGCCCGGCGAGGCTGCCGCGGGCGGTTTTGCCGGACCAGGCGTCGTAGGAGATCAGCTTGTCGGCGGCGCCGAAGGTGTAGGTCGCCTGCTGTGTGCCGGCTGCGGCGATGTCGCCGCAGCCGAAGGTGTGGCTGGGGAAGATGATCTGGATGCCGCGGATTGCGGTGTCGTCGGACCAGACGTCGATTCTGGACGCGTAGGAGGAGTCTTCCTTCGGCTGGTCGTCGAAGGCTACGGGTGTCTCTCGTCCCAGGATCCGGCGTATTGTCCCGTTGTTCATCAGCACCCAGTAGTCGGCGGCGGCGGCTGAGGCGATCTGTGCCAGGCCGGTGACGCTCTGGAGGCCGTCGGCCGTGGGGCGGACCATGGTCGTCGCGCCGGACTCCAGCAGGAGGGGCATGGTTTCGGTGCTGGACTGGGGCTGGACGACGGCCCAGAGCGCGCCGTCGGACGTGGCGGACAGGCGCTGCACGCCCGTTGCGTTCCGCTGCGTCCAGCCGGTGCCGCTGCGCTCGTAGACGACCCCTTGCCGGGAGTACCACAGCTTGTCCTTGCCGGTGACCGCGATGTCGTCGGCCGTGATGCCCAGGCCCGTCCATCCGTTCTGGCCACGCTGATAAATTCTGTTGTCGGTACCGACGGTGGAGACCGTGTCGTCCGTGCCGCAGGCGATGCGCAGCCCCCAGGCGGTCGGGTCGGTTCGCCAGGTCGTCCCGTCGAACTGGACGACCATGTGGTCGGTGGCTCGTAGTGCCCAGACGGTGTTCTTGCCCGGTGCGATGCGGGACAGGCCCCCGCCCAGCCCCGTGGTGGGCAGCGCGTTCCACCGCTGCGTCGCCGGGTCGAACCGGACCGGGGCGCCGTCGGCCTTGCGCACCCCGTACACGCCCATCGTCGAAGCGGCGATGTCGGCCAGCTCCATCCCCTCGAAGTCCTGCCTGGTCGGCACCTCCGGTGCCGCGCACGCGTCGAGCCTGCGCACGGCGGTGTCGAACGGGTTCGCCGCGCGGATCTTCGCCGCCCAGTCGACCGGTGCCACCGACGCGAGTACCTCCTTGTACCGCTGGAGGCTGGTGTGGGTGAAGGTGAGTTCCTGCAGCGGGATGAACAGGCAGCGTTCGAGCTTGGTCGGCTTGGTCGTGACGGAGTAGACCTGAACGACCTCGTAGTACTGCACCGACATCGCGTGCATGTGGTTGTAGTTGGTGACGACCCGGGTGAGGACCTGGTCCTTCTCCGTCTGCGTCGTCTCGCGCACGACCGTCATGTTCCGGCTGCGGACTGCGGTCGCCAGCTGTTGGGTCCGCGCGCTGATCCGCTGCGTCGCCTCGGTCGCGACCGACTTCACGCCCGTGGAGCGCGACACCGACGTCGCGATGCCCGTGTTCGACGACTTGCTCCAGTTGCCGCCGGCGCCGATGCCGAAGAGTGCGACGCCGACGCTGCCGCCTGAGCTGGACGACTGGCTGGACTGGAACCCCAGGGAGCTGCCGTCCTGCTCCTCGCGGGCGATGGCGTTCGCGACCTCGCTGATCGACCGGTTCTGGTCGGTGGTGCCGGCCAGCGCCTCGTCCTCGGACGCCGTCTCGGTGCCGGTGGCCCTGGTGGTGCGCTGCCAGTCGACGACCGCGACCTTGGTGCTCTCACCGGGCGCGAGCGCGAGGCTGTGCAGCAGCCGGCCGAGCGTGACGCCCTGCGCCGACCAGCTCTGCTCCGTGGTGACGATCATGCCCTCGGCCGGGCGGTCGTAGAACGGCAGGTTCTCCTCACCGAGGTCGATGGCGCCGGTCAGCTTGCGCGCCGGTTTCGCCCCGGGGATGTCGGTGAGCACCACCGAGCGGTACCGGACGATCTCCGTCGGGTAGTTGCCGGTGGTCGGAAGCAGATCCGTCGGCGTCGGACCGTCGAGCATCGCCTTGTCCACTTCGAACTTGGGCGACGTACTCGCCGGGGCCGGCGCGCTCGCCGGCGTCGTCGCCGGCGTGGTGGCAGGTGTTCCGGTGCTCGGGGTGCTCATCACGATTCCTGTCTGCGAAGGAAATGAGGAAGCTGCCGGCATGGCCGCCAGGACCTGGAGCGCCTGGCCATAGGCGCATGACGCCTTCCGGATCGCTCGAAAAGCTACACAGTCTGATCACAACAGCGGCGCACTTCACCGAACTTGGCCGGAATCAGCGCCCGACCCGGCCTCCCTCCAGCAGTGCCCGCTCCAGGGCGCCGTTCCCCCGCGCGCCCGGGTGCCAGACCTTCGCTGCGAGCACCACATGCCCGCCGACCTCGAACCGCAGCTACTGCGCCCTGTAAGGCAAGACGACGTGCGGCCCGGGGTCTTCCAGTACGAACAGGGTCATAAAGTGGCCGCACGTCACAAAACGCCTTGCCATTCGAAACGGAGACAGGCTCGGCCACCTGTTCCCGCTCGGTCGGGGCCGGCAGCACGTGCCTTCGGAAGTTCCGATTCTCTTTCTGAAACGATCAGTTGGGCCTGGGGTCTGTCGAAGTCTGCGTCTTCTGTTCGAGGGGTGAGCACGGTGACTCCGCTGCTGCGTTCAAGTTTTGCCCGCAGGGCCTGGTTTTCCATCGTGAGGCGGCGGATGTGGTCTTCGTAGATGTGAACGTGCCCGGATGCCTCATGCACCTCGACGTAGCGGAACTCGGTGACCGCTATCCAGCACTTGTCGCTGCTACCGGGGAGCTTCAGGGTGAGCGAGTTCGTGTCGATTGCCGTACCGAAAGCCAATACGGCCTCCGACGGGTACAGCGTGCGGTCGATGACAGCGCGTGCACGTGCAGCGTCCATGGTCGGTCCCTCATCGCGGCGGCCCATGTGCTCAAAGCAGACCGCAGCGTAGTCGAGCACGCCCCAGGAACCAGGCTCAAGGCAGGTCACGCGCCTCGCATGACCATGCGCCTGTCGGTTGGCCGGCCGTTCGTTGACGGCACCCCAACTCGCGCCAGAAATGGCGGTGTTGGGGAACGTCGGGGTGTCGGGGATCTGGGCACGCCCCCGGATCCTCGCTAGCCTTCCTGCGCGCTGGATCGGGGCCGAGGAGCCGGGCCGGACGTGCGGAGTCGTCACCATGCGGGGCGGGCGTCTCCAAGGCCGTGTCGTCCGACCCTCGGGCCGGCCCCAGCGCCGTCGAGACACCGATGACCGGGAGGGGAACGACCGCATGGCTTCCACGGATGGATCACGTCGCGGCACCCCGTATGAAGCGCGCGCGGAAGCACCCGACGTACCGAAGGAACCTCTGTCCGAACCACAACGGTGGGCGTCTCCCCCACCCGCGTCCTCGCGCCGGACGGCCGGATGGCGGGTATCCGGCGCGGTGGCGGCTGACGCACTGTTACTCGCGGGCTGTTCCGACGCGAAGGCCGAGAGGCCGCCGAACGTCGCCGCGCTCGACCCGTGCGCCCTACTCACCGGCAAGGAACTGGACGAGTTGCGATTGGAGGTGTTCACGCACGACGAGGACGGCCGGCGACGGCGCTCGTGCACGTTCACTTCGACGAGCGTCCTCATCGGGATCGGCGAGAAGGATGTGATCGACACGTTGAAGCTCACCGTTTGGGACAACCCCGGTCCGAACGACTCCTCCCCCGACGCGAAGAGCATGGCCGAGGCGTCCCGGCGGGCCGGAAACGAGGACCTCACGACGATGACGGTCAAGGGCAGGGAGATCTACCGGGTGGGTCAGCCGACGTCCAGGGAGTCCGCCCTGTACTTCCCCGTGAACGCAACCTCGACGGTGTCGGCCGGAGTATCGGCGGTCTCGGCCTCGGCGAAGTATCCGCTTTCCGATCTGGTGAAGTGGATCGAGGCAAAGCTGCCTGCGCGCCCGACCGCCAACGGCCAATGACCGCCGAATTGGCCGGTGGCACGTGAAGCAGGGCCCCTCCCGCGCTCCTCCTGCCCCCGCCGGCTTCAGGACATCCAGTTGCCGATTCCGCCCCACCGCCGGTTGAGAATGCGCTCAGCCATCTCTTCCTCGGCTGATGCCTCGGGATGGAGGCGTTCGCGGCGAGCACCGGTCGAGGCAAGCGCAGTTCCAGCAACGATCGGGCGAACGTCGCACACCGGCAACGGCGTTCCGGCATCGTCGCGGAGCGGGTTCGTGGGACCCCGTGGGAGCGCATCGGCCGCGCGCTGCACACCGGTGCCGAGGAGGCCGAGAAGACGTGGGCTCCCAAGGTGCGGCGCTGGGAGGAGCGGACACGCGTGCAATCGGACCAGGTGCGCGATCCCGGCGGGTACGCGTTCGTGGTCGACAATTACGCGGTGACGGGCCTTCCGCCCCGGCGACCGGCCGAACCACCGCAGCCGTTGACGCCTTCGCTCGATGCCGCCGCGTCGATCACCGGGCGCGACGTCGCGGACGCCGACCGGAGGTTCGCGGGCGTTCGGGAGTGTGCCCACTGCGGCTGTGCCGCGTAGCGGTCCTCGGCACGGGTGGTCGACCGACGGCCCGCCGCGCGGCCGCGCCGAGCATTCGGCGGGTCGCGCGTGGTTGGGGGTCAGGCCCGGCCGTCCTCGTCGCCGTGGCCGTCGTGTGCGGCCTGGGGAGCGAGTTCGCGAAGTCGGGCGGCGGTGTACTGCAACCGTTGTGCCTCGATCACCAGTTGCTCGGCCGCGGGGGAACGCTCGTCAACGGGCCGGCGAGGTTGGCCCGGTGGACGTAGCGGGCGCCGATCACCACGGTGGGCTCGGGGTCGGCCAGGCGCTGCGGTGCGTCCTCCGGGCCGACCGGGGACCACATGACGGTGGTGTCGGCGGTAACGACCAAGGCCCAGTCGTCCTCGGAGCCGGGTTCGCTGCGGGTGATCTCGTCGGCCCACAGCGGGGTGTCGGCCGGGAGCTGGGCCGAAACGCGGGCGAGGTCGCCGGTGGTCTCGAACAGGCGGGGCGGGTTGAGGATCGCGCGTACGGCCGCGAGCCGTTCACTGCACTCGTCGCCGGCCGCGCGGTCTTCGTCGGTGGTCATGCCGTCTCGTTTCCGTGGTCGGTGATGGACCGGTCCTCGCCCAGACCGGCGTAGATCTCGGTGCCCGGCCGCCCGCGATGTCGTGGGCGATGGTGCGGTAGCGGCCCGCGGTGTCGCGGAGTTCGTCGGCCAACGGGTCTCCACTGCGGCGAGTTCCTCGTACAGCGTGGCCTGCGCGCACGGCCGTCGCCCAGGCGGATCGCGAGTTCGAGTTGTACGCCTCGGTCGCGGCCACGCTCGCGGGGGGCCTCCGTCGAAGCGGCGACGTCTTTGCTCTGTCCGTCTCCCATACCGAACTGCCCGATCTTCACCAGACCGATCGGATAGGTAGCATCTTCGGACCTGATGGAGGTGCCGGACGAGTGGCGGTTGTGGCATCCCCTGCATCCGAGCCCGGCCGAGGCCGCGGCAACCGACCTGTCGCGAGTGGGACCGCGGACGGTGGTCTGGCTCACCGAGGCCCAGACCTACCTCGAACCCGCGGGTGTCGGGCAGCGGATCGCCACGGGCCTGCGCGAGTTGCTGAACGATCCGGGGCGCGGGCCGGTCCTGGTCCTGGCCGTCCCCGGGATTCGGACCTGCTCGTCCAGGACCGCTACGGCCATCCCGCTCAGTTCGAACTTGATCGGCTCGACGCTGGAACGTGGACGGCCCGACCTCACCGAGCCCGTCCTGCGTCGCACAGTTGCGGACGGCCCTCGCGAATCGGGGCGAGGAGTTCGAGGCGTCGAGCGGACTGGCCTCATCCGCGAGCGACTGCGCGGGCATCTGCGCCCCGGGTCGACGGCGTCAAGGGCCGTGGCGGGCAAGACACAGGCTCCCGTCGGAGACCTCGTGAACTGCCGTGCCCCCTCAGCCGCGGAGGGCCGAGGTCAGCACGGCGTTGAGGCCGCGGAGGGTGGGGCGGGCGGCGAAGGCCAGGAGCAGCCGGCCGGTGGTGTGGGCGGTGCGGTTGTGGACGAACCACGGCGGCACGGGCGACAGCGACCACTGCCCGGTCAGAACCGAGCGGGGAAACGGGCGGAAGGGTCCGGTGATCACGGTGCGCTCCGCATGGGGGAGCAGCAGCGCGTTGTGGACGGAGCCGATGCCGCTGCCGACGGCGGTCGGGGTGTGGCCGGGGTGGGCGCCCCACACCGCGTAGGGCAGGACGTAGCCCAGTGCCGTCCAGCAGTTGACGCCCACGGTCCCGTAGCGGAGTTCGGCGATCGCCTCCTCCAGTCGGGGGCCGAGGTCGCGCAGGGTGCGCGGGTGGGCGACGAGGTTCGCGCCGAGGGTGCCTGCCAGGGCGGAGTTGCAGAACTCGACCGCGTGGCACAGGAATTCCTGCGGGGTCCGGCCGGGAAGCGTGGTGACGGCGAGTACGGGTGCGAAGAACTCGGTGCGGAAGGCGTCGGCGTCCGTGTCGGAGGCGATCGCGGTCAGGAGGGTGCGCGGGACTTCGGCGTCGTCCAGGAGTTCGGCGCCCGGGTGGCCGGCGGCTGCCCGCGCCCGGCGTTCGGCTGCCCCGGGGTAGTAGGCGACGCGGGCGGGCGCGGATCGCAGAGCGTCGCGCAGGGCGTCGAGGAAGTCCTCGCGGGCGTTCCAGTGTTCGGGCAGGACGGCAACCTGGGTGGCCGCGCAGTTGAAGCCGTTGTTGTTCAGTTTCTGGGCCGCGAGGTGCCGTGCCTGGTAGCGCACGTCCGCGCGGGTCCAGGGTCCGGGGAGGACGATCGTGGGCCCCACGCCGCCGAGTTCGCTGGTGACCGGCTTGTGGAGTAGGGGGCGGCCCCGTGTCTTGCGTTCGGCCCCTGCGGGTCCCGGGCCGAAGACGATCGCGTCGTGGGTGGCGGCGCTGCCGGTGACGTGCACGGCGGTGACGGCGTCGTCGTCTACCAACGCGGCCCCGGTCTCGGCGCCGCCCGTCGTGATGCGGAGGAAGCCTCGGGCGACGAACGGCGCGAAGACCTCCTCCAGGACCGGGGCGAGATAGTCGTTGACCGGATTGAGCTTCAGCAGGACGACTCGGTCGACCGCGTAGAGCTGGTGAAGTACGTCGAGGGGTGCGATGGAGTTGATGTTTCCCGCGCCCAGGACCAGGCAGACGCCCGGGTCCGTATCGACGGGTCGGCCCGCGCTCGCGCGGGCGGCGGCCTCGTCCACGCCGGGGGCGAGCCACACCTCGCCTCGGAAGCCGTTCAGGAGCAGTCGGTCGTAGCGGTCGAACGGCAGTACGCGCACGGCGGTTCGGTCGCCGGGTCGGGCGGTGAAGCGCGTGCCCCGGAGCGGATCGCGCCCGTCGCGGGCCGCCGTGAGGGTCCGGGTCAGCGCGTCGATGTAGCGCAGCAGCGGGTAGGGGCCGGTGAACCACTCCTCTCCGGCCGCCGGGGTGTCGGGATCGATGCCCTTGGCCTGGCAGGACTTCCGGACCCACCGGTCCGCCGCGGCGACGAGCCGCGGACGCGTGGCCAGCAACAGCTCGATCCGCCCGGTGATCGGCAGGGCGGCCCACACGGCCGAGGCGCCGCGTAGCACCACGGCTTCCCGGGGCGAGGGGTGCGTCTGGTCCACTCGGTTCCTCTCGTTCGCTCCGGCCGCTCGGCGCTCGGGTCGGGGCACGACGTAGCGAACATGCCCTGTGTGCTGCCCGGTTGGCAATCGCCGCAGACCCGGCCGGCCCCCGGGACTCCGTGTGGTGGATGTCCGGTAGACGCTCCGTAGACCCCGCTGTGCCTACGTTTCATGCCATCGGCGGTGAGCGATCGGCTAGGAGGAAAATCGCGGATGGATTCGATCATCACGGTTGATCCCGATCGGCTGCAACAGTTCGGTGCCCCGCAGGGGGCGGTGTTCTGTCTGGTGACCAACCCCGAGCTGATGGGCCGAGTCGAGATCGTCAGGAGCGGCGCCTACCGGGACTATCTGACCGTCCCGATGGGCGAGGGCGAGCGGTTCGAGGACGTCCTGCGCGAGCGGGTGCCCGAACCCGCTCACGTGCTGGCGATCTCCCCGGGCACCTTCTTCGCTTCGCCGCGTCCCGAGGATCTCGGGCCCCGGCGCAAGCTCATGGCGATGGCGTGCAACTCCACGCCCACCTCGCTGGAGACCGTGCGGCACTTCCTCGGCGTCATGGAGCGCACCTCCGCAACGGAACAGGGCACGTTCTCCGACATCTTCTTCGACCGCCTGGAGCAGGCCGAGTACCTGGTGTACCGCGACGACCGGCGCGGCACCCGGGCGATCCTGCGCCATCTCGAGGACGGTCTGGAGTGGAATCAGCAGGCCGGGCCCCTGGACTGGGGCGAGCAGCAGATTGTGCCGTCCGGCGAAGTCAGCGTGCTGCCCGTGGAGATCACCGAGTTCCACGAGGACATGCGGCTGCCCCTGGAGGGCGAGATCGTCCTGAGCGGATACCCGATCCTGCACAACGGCACCCCGTCGTACACCCGCCGGGACCAGGCCCGCGTCCACGCCCGGCTGACCCCGATGGGCGAGCACGCCGTCGTCGCCCGCGTCGAGGACGGGGCCATCACCGACCTGCGCGCCGACACACCCGGTGCCGCCCCCGTGGTGGACATGCTCAACGCGATGTTCGCGGTCGACTCGCGCTACCGCATCGTGTGGGAGATCGGCCACGCGCTCAACACGAGCCTGGACCTGCTCCCGGGCAACCACGCGATGAACGAGGTGTACGGGGGCACGGAAGGTTGTCTGCACTGGGGCCTGGGCCTGACCCCGTACACGCAGTACCACCTCGACATCATCGCCCCCGGCACCACGGTCTACACCGATGCCGGGACCCGCGTCCTGGGTGTCGACGGCGGTTATCGCACGGACCGTGTCGCGGTAGCGGCACCGGATCCGGCGTAGGGCCGCCCCAGGGATCTCCCGGTGAGGGAGGAGCCGTCCGAGCCGTCGGGGAGGAGGAGCCGCCGTGGAGCAGCAGACCGCCAAGAAGGTCGTGGTCAAGAAGATCAAGGTCAAGAAGAACAGCAACTACCTGGGCACCCTTCTGGGCTGACCGAGGCGCTGGCGACAGCAGGCGGGTGGGCCGGCCGACGTTCGGCCCACCCGTTCATCCGTCGTCGCACATCCGGCCTGTAGCAGCCGACACCGCGCTTCGAGGCCTGCACAGTCAGCACTCCGAGTCCGAGCCGGGAGGAAACCGCGTGGAGCCCCCTCTGGTCGTACGCCCGGCGGCGTGCCCGCAGTTCGCCGACCCCAAAGGCGTCTTCTGCCTGGTCACCGGCACCGAATCGGCGGACGACTTCGTCATCGAGGGTCCGCACGGCTACGACGAGGCCGTCGTCGTCGCTCTCGGCCCGACCGACACCCTCGAGGACGTGCTGACATCCGGGACGCCGGAGGCGGCCGACGTCCTGGTCGTACTCCCGGGTGCGTTCGTCGCCTCCCCCGACCCGGCGGTAGTCGGCCGGCGCCGGGTTGCCGTCATGCCCTGCGGATCGACGCCCGTGCGCACGGAGCACATCCGCTACTTCCTGTCCGTGATGGAACGCACCGATCCGGCCGCGCAGGCCGCACGGGCCGACCGCTTCTTCACGGCCCTGGAACAGGCGGACACCGTGTGCATCGTCGACGGCGCGCAGGGCACCTCGTGCGCGCTCGCGCTGGACGACCCGGACCTGGAGTTCAACCTCCAGGCCGGCTTCCTGGAGCCCGGCGAGCAGCAGATCGTCCCCGGCGGCGAGGTGGGCATCCTGCCGATGGCCATCACCGGCTTCGACGCCGCCCGGCGCCTGGCCCTCGACGGCGAACTCACCCTGCGTGGCTGGCCGATCGTGCACGCCGGCTACGACCCGAGCCTGGCCGACGAGCAGGCCGCCCTGTTCGACCGCCTGCTCCCGCTGAGCCGACACCCCGTCGTGCTGACCGTCACCGCCGGGGTGATCACCGCCTGCCGCCCAGGGACGAACCACCCCGCCGGCGCAAGCGCCGCCGCAGCCCTGGACGCGCTCCTGGCCGCCGACGAGCGCTACCGCCCGGTGTGGGAACTCGGCTTCGGCATCAACACCGACATGGACATCGTCCCGGCGAACTGCGGCCTCAACGAGGTGTACGGGGCCCGCAACGGGGTGGTGCACCTGGGCCTGGGCCTGACGCCGTTCACCCGCTTCGCGCTCACGTTCCTGTGCCCGGGAGCGGCCGTCGTCGACGGCACGGGCGAGGTCCTGCTGGGCGCCGACGGCGCAGCGCGGCGCATCAGACGGACCAGGACCGCAGGATGCGGCTGCCACTGACGGCCGCCGGTCGTACGCACCCGGCACACACGCGCAGGCGCACGGATACGCACCCGGACAGCGAGGAGAGACCGCGATGACCACGAAGAACACCACCTTCCGGTCCCGGGTGGACGCCTACCTCGACCTGTGCATCAAGGACTTCTACGAGAACATCCCCTTCGCCCGGCACCAGTTGGAGTCGAAGGAGATCAACCTCGCCTACTACAAGCGGCACAACATCGAGACGATCCTGCGACTGCGCCGCAAGCGCACCATCGACGCGCTCGCGCTGCGCCACTGGACCAAGACCGACCCGGCCACGGCCAAGAAGTGGGCGCACTACACCGAGGACGAGATGCTGCACGACGTCCTGTTCGCAGCCGACCTGGAGAAGGTCGGCGTGAGCAAGCAGGAGATCTACTCCACCGAACCGCTGCTGTCGACGAAGCTGCTGACCGGCTATCTCCAATACGGCCTGGAGTACGAGGACAGCCCGCTCGCCCTGGTCGCCAGCGTCTACTTCGTCGAGTACACCACGACCCGCACCCAGCCGGACTGGCTGGACAACCTGGAGAAGACCCTCGGCAAGGACAAGATCAAGGGCCAGCGCGCGCACGTGGGCACCGATCTGAACGACGAGCACGACGACTTCGTCTGGGACGTCCTGGCCACGTTGGTCACCACCCCCGAGAGCGAGGCCCGCACCCTGGTCCACCTCAGGGACGTCTACCAACTCTGGCAGCTGTACTTCCTGGAGATCTACCGCCTCACCGTCGACCCGCAGCAGCGCCTGGACCTGCCCACACCCGTACCCGTACCCGTACCCGTCGACGCATGAGCGGGCCGGCGACAGAGGGACGGCGCGACGCGATGGCGACGATCACAGCAGGCCGACCGGCCGTGGAGGCGGTGCACCTGAGGCCACCGGGAGAGCTGACCGCGGAGCGGGAGGAGTGGCTGGTCGACGGCCTCGTCGATGCGCTGCCCGGCCTGCGGATGCGGGAACTGTTCACCCTGCGGCGCGACATGTTCCGCTCCGCCGACCTGATCACCGTCGCGGTCGAGCGCGCCAGCGGTGCCGCAGTCGGCGTGCTGTGTTCCCGGACGGAGCGACTGGCCACCGGCGCCACGCTGCTCAACGTGACCACGCAGTTCGTCGCCGAGCAGATGCGCCACGGGTTCGTCTTCCGCGCCGGCTGGGGCGCCCACTTCGCCGCACTGGGCCACGGCGGCGACCCCGCCGGCCTGCCGCGGCTGATCGCGCTCAAGACGTACAACCCGGTGGTCCTGTGCGGCATGCGGGCCTTCACCAGGATCCCCGGCACCTCCCTGTATCCCGACTGCCGGGGCGGGCCCCAGGACCCGGAGCGCATGCAGACGGCCGAGCGGATCGCCGCGGTGATGGCCCCCGGATACCCGTTCGACCCCAAGAGCGGGGTGATCTCGGGCGCCGGTGTGCCGGCGGACCTCTACCCGCACCGGCCGCTGTGCCGCGACGCCGAGATCAACGACCACTTCGCGCGCAACACCCGGCCCGGCGACCGCGTCCTGTGCGTCTTCGACGTCGGGACGGTGGAGGCGGCGGCCGCGCTGCTGAGCGCGTTTCGCGCGGGCCCGGCGACACCGCAGGAGCCGCGGTGACCGCCTCGCCCCTCGCTGACTGCTTCGCGGACGACTACCCGGCGGCGCGGCACACCTTCCGCACCCGGGCGAAGGCGCGCGGCGCCACCCCCCGCGCGTTCCGCAACGATCGCGGAACGGGCCCCGGCGGCGAGGAGCTGTACACCGACGTGGTCCGGTTCGGGCCGGCGGACGCGCGCAGGGTGATCCTGTGCGTCAGCGGCACCCACGGCATCGAAGGCTACGCGGGGTCCGCCGTGCAATCCGCCCTCGTCGCACACGGGTTCCCCTACGACACCCCCGATGTCGCCTTCGTCGCCGTGCACGCCCTCAACCCCTTCGGCTTCGCGCACCGCCGCCGGGTCAACGAGGACAACGTCGACCTCAACCGCAACTTCGTCGACCATGACGGGCCGCCGGCCAACGAGCGCTACCGAGACCTCCACGCGGCGCTGGTCCCCGACGACTGGGAGGGGCCGAGCCACCGCGAGGCGGACGCCCGGCTGGCCGACTTCGCCGCCGCGCACGGCGGCAGAGCCCTCCAACAGACCGTCACCCAGGGGCAGTGGACCCACCCGGACGGACTCTTCTACGGTGGCACCGCACCGGTGTGGTCGCACGAAGTGCTGCGGACCGCGGTCGCCGCGTACACCGCCGGCGCCGAGGCCGTGGCCTACATCGACCTGCACACCGGCCTCGGCGCGTGGGCCCGCGTGGAACCGATCTTCCGGGGCGGCCGCGACCCGCACGCCCCGGCGCGCGCCCGCGCCTGGTACGGCCCCGGCTTGACGGACTCCGCGGCGGGAACGTCCAGTTCGACCCCGATCGTCGGCAACACCGCGAGCCTGGTGGCGGAAGTGCTCGGGGAGGGTCCGCTGCTGACCGCGATCACCCTGGAGATGGGCACGATCGCCGGCTTCGAGGTGCTCACGGCGCTGCGCGCCGACAACTGGCTGTGGCAGCACCCCGACGACCGGCCCGCCCTGGCGACCGACGTCGGGCGGCGCATGAGCGCGGCGTTCTACCCGGACGACCCGGGCTGGCGCGAGGCCGTACTCCGGGCGGCGACCGACGTCTTCCACGCCGCCCTGGTCGGACTCGCCCCCACGGCGCGACCCCGGCTCCGGCGACGGTGACCCTTCCATCCCCCGCTCGCACGCACACAAGAACGGACTGCACACGACATGTCGATCGGTTCGATCCCCCGGCCGGTGGCCGCCGGGCCGACCGCGCTGCTCCGCAACCGGGCGCAGCAGAACCCGCAGGCGCGCGCCTTCCGCTTCGTGGCGGACTCGCGCGACCCGGACGCGCCCGGGAACACCGCCACGGTCACCGCCGGCGCACTCGACGCGCGGGCCTCGGCGCTGGCCGCCGCATTGCGCGATCGGGTGGCCCCCGGCGAGCGGGTGCTGTTGCTGCACCCGCCCGGCCCCGAGTACGTCGCGGCGTTCTTCGGCTGCCTGTACGCGGGCGTGGTGGCGGTCCCGGCGAACCCGCCCGACACCCCGGCGGGCGCCGCCCGGGTGGCCGCGATCGTGCGCGACGCGCGGCCCGCGGTGTTCGCGACGACCGCCCGGCACCTGGCGGATTACCGGGCCAAGGTGGTGCACCCCGACGGGCGCGCCGTGCCGGGCCTGGCCACCGACACCGTCGACGACCGTGTCGCCGACGGTCGGGACCGCTCGGCGGCGGACGGCGACATCGCCTTCCTCCAGTACACCTCCGGATCCACCGGGGACCCGCGCGGAGTGGTGGTCACCCACGCCGGCCTGACCGCCAACATGGCGGCGATGCGCGACCGCTTCCGGCTGACGCCGCAGGACCGGCAGGTCTCGTGGCTGCCGCCCTATCACGACATGGGCCTGATCCTGGGCGTCCTGTTGCCCGTCTGCACGGGCATCGACGTGGTCCTGTCCTCGCCGTTCGAGTTCATGGTCGACCCGGCGACCTGGCCGGCGAACCTGTCCCGCTTCGCCGGCACCTTCAGCGCCGCGCCCAACTTCGCGTACGACCTGTGCGTGCGCAAGAGCACCGACGAACACGTCGCGGCGCTGGACCTGTCCGCGTGGCGGCTCGCCGTCAACGGCGCCGAGCCGGTGCGGCGCGCGACCGTCGAACGCTTCGCGAAGCGGTTCGCCGCGGCCGGATTCGGCGCCGGGCGGATCGCGCCGGGCTACGGTCTCGCCGAGGCGACCCTCATGGTGTCCGGCCCCGACCCGGGCGTCGGCCTTCGGACCGTGACCCCGACCCACGCGGGTCCGCCGTCCGGCGAGTGCGTCGGGGTCGGCCGGGCCGTCGCGGACACCGAGGTGCGCATCGTCGCGCCCGACACCCTGCGCACCCGCCCCGAGGGCGCCGAGGGCGAAATCTGGGTACGCGGGCCCGGCGTGGCGGCAGGGTACTGGGCGCGCCCGGAGGCGACGACCGCAACCTTCGGGGCCCGCCCGGCCGACGCCCCCGAGGCCGGCCCGTACCTGCGGACCGGTGATCTGGGGTTGCTGCGCGACGGGGAGGTGTACGTCACCGGGCGCATCAAGGACGTCCTGATCGTGCACGGGCAAAACCACTATCCCCAGGACGTCGAGGAGGCCGTGTGGTCCGCGGATCCGCGGATCAGGCCCGGTTGCGTGGCCGCCTTCGACGCCTTCGAGGGGTCGGACGCCGGGCGGGGCGACGGTTCGTGTCCGGTCGTGGTGGCCGAGTACGACGGTGCGCCCGACGACGCCGAGGCGGTCGCCGGCGCGGCGCTGCGGGCGGTGGCGCGCGACTGCGGGCTGCGCCTGGCCGAGGTCGTCCTGGTCCGCAGGCGCACTGTCCCCAAGACCAGTGCCGGCAAGATCCGCAGGAGCGCCGCGAAGGACTCCTACCTGGGCGGCGGCCTCGACGAGGTCGCCCGGGTGGCGGAACCCCGGCGCGGGACGGCCCGAGGATGAGGGCCGATACGGAGGACCCGACGATGCGGGCGGCCCACTCGTCGGCGCGGGAGCCGCGCACCGGCCTGGAGAAGACCCTGGGCGATCTGTGGACGCGCGTGTTCGGCGTCCCGGTCGGCATGAACGACGACTTCTTCGACCTCGGCGGCGACTCGCTCCTCGCCGCCGAGCTGATCGCCTGTGTCGAGGCCGAGTTGGGCGTGCGCCTGCCCCGGCGCGGCGCCGCCGACTTCCCGACGGTGCGGCACATGGCGCGGTGGATCGCGACCCGAAGCCCTGAGGACGCCGCCGAACACACCCTGGTGCGGTTCGCCCCGGCCGGCGGGCGTCCGGCACTGTTCTGCGTGCACGGGATGGGCGGGCACGTGCTGGTGTTCGGCCGGCTCGCCCGGCGCCTGGACCACCTCGTCGAGCTGTACGGATTCGAGTCGGTCGGCCGCAACGACGAGGCGCGCGGCGACCGCACGGTGGCCGACATGGCCACCCGGTACCTGCGCCACATGAGGCGCGTCCAGCCGCACGGCCCGTACCTGCTCGGCGGCTACTCGATAGGCGGTGCCGTGGCCCTGGAGATGGCCGCACGCCTGGTCGCCGACGGCGAGCGGGTCGAGCACGTCCTGCTGCTCGACTGTGATCTCCGGCCGCCCGACCCGGCGGCGATCCGGGCGCGCACGGTGGAGTTCGTCGCCCGCGCCTTGGGCCTCGACCCGCCGGTCAGCGCGCCCTACGCGGACCTGGACGCCGCCGCCGAGGAGATCTGCCGACGCGCGGGCGGCGCGGGCAAGGGTCCGACCCCGGGCCAGGTGCGTCGGTTCGCCGCGATCTATACGGAGAACGCCGAGGCCCTGTCGAGCTTCGTACCGCCGCCGTACGCCGGGGACATGACGCTCGTGTGGACCCGCGAGGGCACCCGGGGCGGCGCGGCCGGCGACGCCGGGGCGCCGATCGGACCGGCCGCCTACGGTTGGCAGCCGTACCTCGACGCGGGGACGCTGCGCGCCGTCGAAGTGCCGGGCGATCACTGGACGCTGTTTTCCACGCATGTGCGCGCATTGGCCGAGACGTGCGAAGCCCTGCTCGGCCCGATCACGACAAGGATTTGTGATGACCACAGTTGAGTACCCGGCAGTGCCCACCGAAGACGCCGCCGCCGCTGTCGATCGACGCGAACGCGAGCTGCTGGCCGCCGCGCAGCGCTACAGCTTCCGCGGTCGGATCGACACGAGCGCCTTCTCCGGGCCGGTGTTCGCGTCCGCGCGCGGCTCCGTCGTCACGGATCTGCACGGCAACGACTACCTGGACTTCAACTCGGGGCAGATGTGCGCCGCGCTGGGCCACAACCATCCGCGCATCCTGGCCGCCATCCAGGAGGCGTGCGCGACGATGCTGCACGCGCACAGCAGCCACTTCAACGTCAAGGAAATCGAACTGGCCGCCCGGCTGGGCGAGTTGCTTCCCGATCCGCTCACCCGCAGCCTATTCGGCGCGTCCGGGGCGGACGCCAACGAACTGGCCCTGCTGCTCGCCCGGATCTACACCGGCGGCCGCGAGGTCTTCAGCCCGCACGTGAGCTATCACGGCCTGTCCGCGGGCACCCGCTCGCTCACCTTCGCGGGCTGGCGCCGCAGCCACGACCCGCAGAGCGGCGACGCCCACGCGATCCTGGCCCCCTACTGCTACCGGTGCCCACTGGCCAAGTCGTTCCCCTCGTGCGGATTCGCCTGCCTGGACGCGAGCTTCGAGCTCGTCGACGCCCAGTCCACCGGCCAACCCGCCGCCGTGATCACCGAACCGCTGTTCAGCGCAGGCGGGGTCATCGACCCGCCCCAGGGCTGGCTGGCCCGGTTGCGGGACCTGTGCCACGAGCGGGGCATGCTCCTGGTGGTCGACGACGAACAGACCGGCCTGGGCAAGCTCGGCACGATGTTCGGCTTCATCGACGAGGACGGCACCGAGGTCGTGCCCGACATCGTCACCCTCGCCAAGCACCTGGGCGGCGGCGTCGACCTCAGCTCGGTCACCACGACCGACGAGATCGAGGCCAAGGTCGTCGACGCCGGGCTCACCGTCACCCGCTCGCACAGCAACGACCCGCTGCCGTGCGCGGCCGGCATCGCCAGCATCGACATCGTCGTCGAGGAGGACGTCCCCGCCAAGGCCCGCGCGCTGGGCCGACGGCTGCGCGAGCATCTGACCGCGCTCGGCGAGAAGTTCGACCTCATCGGCGACATCCGCGGTCGCGGCATGCTCATCGGGATCGAGCTCGTGCGCGATCGCGACAGCAAGGAGCCCGCGTACGACGAGGGCAACGAGATCGGTCGGCGCTGCTTCGAGGCCGGGCTCATCTTCAGTATGCGCCGCGGTGGCAGCGTGTTGCGCTTCGTGCCCCCCGCGAGCACCACGCTCTCCCAGGTCGACCAGGGCATGGAGACCTTCGCCAAGGTGCTGGAGGAGGTGTGCGCCGGTTCATGACGCAGCCGCTGCCGACCCGGCGCCTGGGGTCCCTGGAGGTGTCGGCCCTGGGGCTCGGGTGCATGGGCATGACCGATTTCTACGGGTCCACCGCGCCGGACACGGCGGTGCGCACCATCCGGGAGGCGATCGACCTGGGCGTGACGCTGTTGGACACGGCGGACGTGTACGGGCCGCACACCGGCGAGGAACTCCTCGGCAGGGCCGTCGCGGGCCGGCGCGAACAGGTCGTGATCGCCACCAAGTTCGGGTTGCGGCGCGGGCCGGGGAACACCTGGCTCGGGGTGGACGGCAGCCCCGGGTACGCCAAGGCGTGCTGCGACGCGTCGTTGCGCAGGCTCGGGGTCGACCGCATCGACCTGTTCCAGCTCCATCGGGTCGACCCGGCGGTTCCCGTCGAGGAGACCGTCGGCGCGCTCGGCGAGCTGGTCGCGGCCGGGAAGGTCGGGCACATCGGCCTGTCCGAGGCGTCCGCGGCCACCGTCCGTCGGGCGCATGCGACGCACCCGGTGGCCGCGGTGCAGAGCGAGTACTCGCTGTGGACCCGCGACGTGGAGGGCGGGTTGTTGGCGACGCTGCGCGAGCTGGGCATCGGCTTCGTCGCCTACAGCCCGCTGGGCCGGGGGTTCCTCACCGGGACGCTGACCTCGGCCGACGCGTTCGCCGAAGGCGACTACCGCCGCTCCAGCCCACGCTTCCAGGCGGAGAACTTCACCGCCAACCTCGCGCTCGTCGAGCCGTTGCGGCGTCTCGCGCGGGCCCGGGGCGTCTCCCCCGCACAGCTCGCCCTGGCCTGGCTGCTGTCGCGGGGCGAGGACGTCGTCCCCATTCCCGGAACGAAGCGGTCGCGCTGCCTCAGGGAGAACATCGCGGCGACCGGGTTTCGCCTCACCCCGCAGGAGGCGACCGTGGTGGGGGAGGCGATCTCGCCGGAACGGGCGGCGGGCGATCGCTACCCCGCGCACCGGATGGCGGAACTCGACGGCTGAGCGCACGGCGCGCACCCGACGCGGACATATCCCGACGGGTCCGGATACCCGGCCCGTTCGGGGTACGTCCCAGGCATGACGGGGGGAGGTCGAGGACAGGAGGACGGGCTTGTCCCCCGCTTTCGGGAAGAGACGGTCACCACGGGAGGCGTAGATGACAACCGACAGGCACGCGCGCACACACGAGACCGTGATCACCTGGCAGGCGCCCCCCGTCCGTTTCGGGCTGGGCGCCACCGAGGAGATCGGCCACGAACTCACCCGGCTCGGCGCCCGATCGACCCTGATCGTCACCGATCCCCACCTCGCGGCCCTGGGCCTGCCGCAGCGCGTCAAGGATCTGATCGAGCGCGAGGGCGTGGAGGTCACCGTCTTCGACGCGGCCGAGATCGAGCCGACCGATCTGGGCTGCGAGGCCGCGGCGGCATCGCTCGGCGACCACGTCTTCGACAGCTACGTCGGTGTGGGCGGCGGCAGTTCGATGGACACCGCGAAGATGATCAACCTGCTGCGGAGTCACCCGAAGCACGGAGTGCGCAGCTATCTGAACCGGCCGATCGGCGCCGGCATGGCGATCCCCGGACCGCTCAAGCCCCTGGTGACCGTGCCGACGACAGCCGGCAGCGGCAGCGAGTGCACCGCCATGGTGGCCCTGGGCGTCGTCGGCGAGCACGTCAAGACCGGCATATCCGACCTGTGGCTGCGGCCCTCGGCCGCAGTCGTCGACCCATGGAACACCGTGACGATGCCGCCCGGGGTGACGGCGTCCTCGGGGTATGACGTCCTCACCCACGCCTGCGAGTCGTACACCGCCCGCCCCTACGACCGGCGGCCGCCGTACGCCTCGCCCGAGGAGCGCCCGATCTACATCGGATCCAACCCGATCAGCGACGTGTGGTCGGAGCAGGCCCTGGTCCTGCTCGGGCGCTACTTCCGCCGAGCCGTCCTCAACCCGTACGACATCGACGCGCGGGAGGGGATGAGCCGGGCCGCGCTGTTCGCGGGCATGGGCTTCGGGAACGCCGGCACGCACATCCCGCACGCCTGCGGCTATCCGATCGCGGGCCTGGTCGCCGACTATCGACCCCGGGACTATCCCGTCGACCACGCCCTGGTCCCGCACGGGGAATCCGTGGTCGTCACCGCTCCCGCCGCGTTCGCCTTCACCTACCCCACGTCCCCCGAACGGCACCTGCGGGCGGCCGAACTCCTCGGCGCGAACCTCGCCGGCAGCACCGTGCGCAACGGCGCCGACTTGCTGCCGCAGACTCTCCTGGACATCGTGGCCGACACCGGCGGGCCGCGCGGACTGGCCGACTTCGGCTACACCACCCGCGACATCCCCGCGCTCACCGACGGCGCGGTCCGCCAGGAACGGCTGCTCGCCTGCTGCCCGCGCAACGTGGAGCGCACACACCTGTCGCGGATCCTCGCCCTGTCTCTCGACCACGGGCCGACGTCGGGCACCGCGGCCGGCGTGCGACCGGACGCGCCGTGACCACGGGCGACCTGCCGGTGGTGGGGGCGTTCGTCGACGGCCTGCGCATCACCACGCGGGACACCCTGGTGAGCCTCGACCCCTCGACCGGCCTGCCCTGCGCCCGGGTGAGCCGCTGCGGCCCGGCCGAGGTGGACCACGCGGTGACCGCTGCGCGCACCGCCTACGAGGGGGTCTGGCGGCGCACCACCGCAGCCGAGCGGGCGTCCGCCTGCCGGGCCGTCGCCGCGATCCTGCACGCCCATCGCCGCGAACTCGCCGAACTGGAGTGCCTGGACACCGGCAAGCCGATCGGTCAGGCGTACACCGACGCCGACGTCGCGGCCCGCTACTTCGCGTACTACGCGGGCACCGTGGAGGCGCTGTTCGGGCAGACGCTGCTCAACCACCCGGACCTGCTCGCGTACACGCTCCCCGAACCGCACGGCGTGTGCGGCCACATCATCCCGTGGAACTACCCGATGCAGATCACCGCCCGCACCCTCGCCCCCGCGCTGGCCGCGGGCAACACCTGCGTGCTCAAACCCGCCGAGGACGCCTGCCTGACCCCCGTCCGGATCGTCGAACTCGCCCACGAGGCCGGACTCCCGCCCGGCGTCCTCAACGTCGTGCCAGGCACCGGCGCGCAGGCGGGCGCGGCGCTCGCCGCCCATCCGGACATCGACCACCTGGCCTTCACCGGATCGCGGGCCACCGGGCAGGCGGTGATGATCGCGGCCGCCCGCACCATCGTCCCGGTCACCCTCGAACTCGGCGGGAAGTCCCCGCACCTGGTCTTCCCCGACTACGACCCGGCCTCGGCCGTGCCGCTCATCGTCGCCTCCATCACCGAGCACGCCGGGCAGAACTGTTCGGCCGGATCCCGCGTCCTGGTCCACCGCGACGTCCACGCGCAGTTGAGCGCGGCCGTGGCCCGGGCTTTCACGGCGCTGCGCATCGGGCCGGGCACCACCGACCCCGACCTCGGCCCGCTGATCTCCGCCCGCCAACGCGCCACCGTCCTGGGTCACATCGACGCGGGGCGCACCTGCGCGCGCCTGGTCACCGGCGGGAGGGTGCCCGACGCACCGCAGCTGCGCGGAGGGTTCTTCGTCGAGCCGACCCTGTTCGACGACGTCCCGCCCGACGCGGCCATCGCCCGACGGGAGATCTTCGGACCGGTGCTGTGCATGACCGCCTTCGACAGCGCGGCCGAGGCCGTGGCCCTGGCCAATGCGACCACCTATGGACTGAGCGCCGGGGTGTGGACCCGCGACGTGGGCCTGGCCCACGCGCTGGCCCGCGAGCTGCGCGTGAGTCAGGTCTTCGTCAACAACTACAGTGCCGCCGGCGGCGTCGAGCTGCCGTTCGGCGGATACCGGCAGTCGGGGTTCGGCCGGGAGAAGGGGTTTGCGGCACTGCTGGAGTACACCCGGGTCAAGGCGGTCGCGATCCGCGTCGACGGGGACCTGTTCCTCCCGGGGGGAAGTTCGGGCTGACGTCGGCCCGTCGGGGCCGCGCGCGTCACGGGTCCTGCGGCCCGGACGGGTCGGGGCCCGTGCGTGCGGCGGTGTGCGGTCTGCGGGCGGCGAGCACGCAGGCCAAGCGGAGTCGGGCGTTGGCTTCCGTGGCGGCCTGGCCCAGCGCCGCCGCGCACTCCGCGATGCGCCGCCAGCTGCGCTCGGTGTCGTCGAGCAGGCCGTGCCGGTGCTGCCAGGAGGACCGCCGGTCGGCGAGCCGGGCGGCGATGTCGGGGCGGCCCGTGCACACGTGCTCGAGCACGCGCCGCAGGTTGACGTCCTCCGCGGCGAACCAGGCTGCGGCGTCCGCAGTGATGCGGGCGAGGACTCGGCCCGGGATCGCGGCCGCGACGAGGTCGGCCGGTGCGTCGGCGAGGTCGTCGCAGGCCGGCAACTGCGGGAGGCGGGGCAGCGCGCGGTCGGCGGCGCGGGCCAGACGCAGCCACGCCTCCAGCAGCCGGTCGTACGCCGGGGCGAACTCGTCGACGGCCGGATCCGGGCCGGCCGCGGCGTACAGCCGCACGAGCTCCGGCAGTCGGTAGCGGGGCTCGCCGGTCGCGTCGACGCCGACCGGGTCGAGCAATCCGCGGTCGACCAGTGCGGCGACCACCGCGTCGACGTGCGGCTCGCCGAGCAGGACGGCGACGACCCAGGAGGCGAAGTCGTCCAGCCGACAGTGCGCCAGGAGCCGCACCGCCCGCCGGGCGCGCGGATCCAGGGCCGCGTAGCTGGGGGCCAGGCAGGCTCGTATGCCCACGTCGTCGGCCTCCAGCATGTCGAGCCGGCCGCGGTCGTCGCCGATGATCTCCGCGAAGGTGCTCAACGGCCAACTCGGGCGGGCACTCAGCCGCATGCCGGCGATCCGCAGTGCCAGGGGCAGGTGCGCGCAGGCACCGGCCACCCGCCGGGCGGCGCCGGCGTCGGCGTCGACCCGCTGCCGGCCGATCATCCGGGCCAGCAGCTGCACGGACTCGCCCGAGGGCAGGGGTCCGAGGTCGAGCAGCACCGCGCCCGGGGGCCCGGCGAGCCGGGTCCGGCTGGTGAGGATCAGCGCGGACCCGGCCGTGCCGGGCAGCAGGTTTCGGGAGGCCGCGGTGCCGTCGGCGTCGTCGGCGAGAATCAGGACGCGGCGGTCGGCCAGCCGGGTCCGGAACAGGGCCGCGCGTTCGTCGGTGGACTCGGGTACGGCGGCGGCGCCCAGGGAGCGCAACAGTTCGGCGAGCGCCTCGTGGACGCTCTTGGGGCGCTCCGAGGTCGCCCCCAGGCGGACGTACAGCTGGCCGTCGGGGAAGCAGTGGCGCACCAGGTGGGCGGCGTGTACGGCCAGGGCCGTCTTGCCCGCGCCGGGCTGGCCGCAGACCACGACGACGCGGGGCGCGGCGGCCGCCGGGCCGAGCAGCGTGACGAGATCGGCCGTCTCGGCCTCGCGGCCGGTGAAATCGGCTGTGTCGGAGGGAAGTTGGTGCGGGACGCGCGCCGTCCGGGCGTGGCCGGACGGCGGGGGCGGGACGTCCGGCGGGTGTACGTCGCCGGGCTCGTGCACCGCGGCGCGGTGGGCGAGGGTGCCGTCCCTGTCGAGGATCCGTCGATGGAGGCGGCGCAGCTCGGGCCCCGGGTCGACGCCGCACTCGCGGGCGAGGAGGGTGCGGGCCCGGGTGTACGTGTTCAGCGCGTCCGCCTGGCGTCCGCTGCGGTACAGCGCGAGCATCAGCTGCGCCCAGGCGTGTTCGTCGAGCGGGTCGGCCACGACCATGGCGCGCAGCCGGGGCACGGTCTCGTGGTGCCGGCCCATCGCCAGTTCGGCTCCCACCAGGGAGCGTTCGGCCAGGCGCCGGCGTTCCATGAGGTGGACCGCCTCGGCCTCCATCGCCGCGGTGGGGGGAAGGTCGCCCATGACGGGGTCCCGCCACAGGTCCAGGGCCTGTCGCAGGAGCAGCGAGGCGGTGTGCGGGTCGTCGTCGAGCAGTCGTTCGCCCAGGTCGGTCAGGCGCAGGAAGTCGTGCAGGTCGAGTTCGCCCGGTTCGACGTGGAGTACGTATCCGCTGGTGTGGGTCCGCAGTCGGGTCCGGTCCTCGAGCAGTGCCCGGGTCTGCCAGACGTAGGTGCGCAGCATGCCCCCGGCGGAGGACGGGGGGTTGGGACCCCACATCAGATCGGTGAGCCGGTGCCGGGGAACCGGGCGGTTGGCGTGCAGCAACAGCACGCTGAGCAGGGCACGCTGCTGGGACTGGGGAATGTCGAGCAGGCGGTCGTCGGCGGCGCGAATCTCCAGAAAGCCCAGGACTCGAAATTTCACGGTGGGCCTTTCGCATCCTGGGGGGATCCCGGTGAACCCGAGCGGGATGGTGGGATGACGAGACGAGACTCCCGGTCGTTGCGCGGGTGTCCGCCGCGCCGGCGGCGCGCCCGAGGAGCCTCGCGCGGCTCTGTAGTGTGCCCATGGTCGACGTTTTGTGGTCGATAGAGCACGCTCCGTGGTGTATCTACGCCCGAACGAGTGAACGCCGTCGGACCGGTTCACCGGCGGTCTCCGCGATCGACGCCGGCCCCGCCCTCGCTCGGGAGGAGGCGACGCCGAGGAGCACCGCTCCGCCGGCGCCGCCCGGGGCGCGCAGGCAGATCCCCTCGGTGCCGTCGACCCGGTGGGGCCGCGACGCGTGCCGACCGACCGCCCCGCGAGAGGCGGTACTCGGGTGCGCGGTCGGAACCGCCGACCGGCATCACGATGCGCGAGGCCCACGACGGACGTCGCGTAGACGCCCAATAGACGGTGCACCTCCTAGAGTCGAGCGCTCGGCACCGTGGATCGTCATTCGGACAGTGGGAGATCGTCTATGCGCGTTCCGGGGCAGCGGCTCGGAACGCGGAGCGGGAATCCCGCGTCCGCATTCCCCACGATCGTGGACCGCCTCGAGGCGTACCCGCGGCGCGAACTGTGGTTCCACCAGGGGCGCGAGCTCGTGCGCCGCCCCTACGCGAAGGTCCACGAGGACGTCCTCGCCGCATGCGCCGCGCTGACGGCGGCCGGTGTCGCCGCCGGGACCCACGTGGGGCTCCTCGGCGAGAACAGCTACGACTGGATCGTCACCGACCTCGCCCTGATCCGGCTGCGCGCCGTCTCCGTCGCCCTGCCCGTCGAGGGCAACCGCGCGCGCACCGAGGAGGAACTGCGCGCCGCCTACCACCTCGGACTGCTGTTGATGTCGCCGGGCGAACATGCCCGACGCCGGCCGGAACAGCCCTGGGTCGCCCCCCTGGGAGCGGTCGACGGCGCGACCATGACGGCACCGAGGACGGGCACACCCGTGCCCGACGCGGACGCCTTCACCCTGGTGTTCTCCTCCGGGGCGAGCGGCAACCCCAAGTGCATCATGATGAGCGCGCGCGGCACGGTGGCGGCGATGGAGGAGTACGCAGTACAGCTGCGCGTGAGCGCGCGCGACGCCATCTTCGTCGTCCTGCCGCTGACCGCGTTCCCGCAACGGCTCATGGTGTACCTGGCCATCTGGTGCGGCTTCGACATGCGGCTCGCCGACATTCCCCGGATGCACCGGGCGCTCACCGAGATGAAGCCCACCCTGGTGGTGGGCCCGCCCGCGTTCTTCGACATCGTCGAGAGCCGCTACCGGGGGCTGCCGGAGGCCGACCGACGCCGGGCCGAGCGCCTGCGGCGCCTCACCGGCCTGATCCCCCTCCGCGGCCCGCGGCAGCGGGTCCGGCAGCGGTTGTTCCGCGACCTGCACACGCTCTTCGGCGGCCGGTCACGGCTGCTGATCACCGGGTCGGCGCCCGCCCGCCGCTCGACCCTGCGCCTCCTGGAGGAACTGGGCTTCCCCCTGCACGAGTTCTACGGAATGACCGAGGTCAGCGTCATCTCCTGGAACCTGCCGGGCCGGACCCGACACGGATCCGTCGGCCGTCCCCTGCTCCCGGGCACCGTCAGGCTCGCCGACGACGGCGAGATCCTCACCCGCTTCGACCCGCCGCGCAGCGTGGGCTACTACGCGGCCGACGCCCGCGACGCGGCCGGCACCTACCGCCCCGACGGCTGGGTGGCCACGGGCGACCTCGGGCGGTTCGACGGCGGGTACCTGTACGTCACGGGGCGCAAGAAGTCCGTCATCATCACCCGGTCCGGCTACAAGCTCCAGCCCGAACCCGCCGAGCAGGCACTCGCCGAACACCCGGACGTGGCACACGCGGTCCTGCTGGGCGGCGAGCACGCCCACGTGATCACCGCGCTGGTCTCGCTGCGCCGCCCGGCCGACGACGAACTCCGCAACGGCCTCGAGCGAATCGTCGACGACGTCAACCGGACCCTGCCCGAGCCGGCCCGGATCGCCCGCCTCCTGTGCACCGAGGCGGAGTTCACCCCCGCCAACGGATTGCTGACCCGGACGATGAAACCCGACCGCGCGGCGATCGCCGACCGCTTCGGCGACCGCCTGCTCGCACCACAGGAGACAGGTGAGGCACGATGACCACGCGGACACCGGCGACGGACGACCCGAACCCGCGGGTCGTCGCCCTGATCGCGGAACTCGCCGGGCCCTGGGCGAGCGCCGCCCGGGTCGTGCCCACGGCCCGACTGCGCGAGGACCTGGGCATGGACTCGTTGGCCAGGGTCGCGCTCGCAGCCCGGATCGGTGAGGACACCGGGGCCGACCCGGGCGAATGCTTCGAGGAGTTCGCCACCGTGGTCACCGTCGGCGACGTCCAGGCCCTCCACCGCCGACTGTCCGGCGGCACCGGGCGGGATCCCGCCGCGTCCACCCTCGACCGGCTCGTGCGGCTGCTCGGCCGGCTCGGCCCCGAGGCGCCGGACACCGCCGGCCTCGACCCGGCGGCCCCGCTGCGCGACCTGGGACTGCCCTCGATGGCGCTGGTGGAGTTCTTCGTCCGCATCGAGGAGGAGTTCGCCTTCACCTGGGACGAGGACACCGCCCCCGAGGTCTTCCGCACCCTCGCGGCCCTCGCCGCCCACCTCGACGCGCACGCCGGCCCGTCCGTCGGCGTCCGGCCCGTCCACCCGGAGCCCGCCCCGTGACGCCGTCCGCCGAACGCCCCCTCCTCGTCACCGGGACGACCGGGCTCGTCGGCGGCGCCGTGGTCCTCGAACTCCTGCGCCGCACCGACGCCGACGTCTACTGTCTGGCCCGCGACGGCCGCGACGAACCCGCCGCGCGACGGGTGCCCCGCCTCCTCGCCGGCATGGCCGGCGCCTACGGCATGGACGACGTCCTCGACGCGATCAGGACCCGCTGCAGGGTCCTGCCCGGCGATATCACCCGTCCCGGCTGCGGCATCCCCGAAGAACTGCTGCCGGCGACGGTCGATGAGGTGTGGCACGCCGCCGCCTCGCTCAAATATCGCGAACGCGACCGCGCCGAAATCGACCTGCACAACGTGACGGGCACCCGCAACGTCGCCGACCTGGCCGTACGCCTGGGCGCCCGAGCCTTCGACCTCGTCAGCAGCGCCTACGTGGCGGGCACGCGGACCGGCCGGATGCCCGAGGAGCCGGTCCCCGTCGGCTGCCGGGCCAACAACGCCTACGAGAGCTCCAAGATGGCGGCCGAGGCCCTGGTGTCCGGGGTGCCCGTCGAGACCGTCCGCGTGCTGCGCCCCGGCATCGTCATCGGGCACAGCACCACCCTCGCCGCACCGACCACCGCCGGCCTGTACGGCCTCGTCGACGAACTGGCCGCCTTCCGCGCCCGGATCGAACCCCGGCTGGGCAACTACCTGGACCACTACCCGCTGGCCTTCCTGGGCGACCCCGTCGGCACCCGCGGCAGCCTGGTCTGCGTCGACACGGTGGCCGCAGCCGCCGTCCGGCTGAGCCGGGTCGGCGCGCCCGGCGGCACCTATCACCTGACCAACACCGAACCGGCCTACCTCGGCCGGACGATCGAAGGGGTGCTCGCCGCCCTCGGCATGGCAGCGCCGCGCTGGGTGTCCGACCGTGCCGAACTCAGCTCCATCGACGACGCGCTGAGCAAACGGCTGGAGTTCCAGGCCCCCTACATGCTCCAGGACAAAGTCTTCGATTCGGCCCGGACCCGACGCTACTGCGGCGAGGAACTCTTCACCGTCCCCCTGAGCACCGAGCGCATCGCGGAGTTCGTCACCCGCTACGTCCGGGACCGGGCCGGCGAGCAGGTCGAGGCCGGGCGAAGGACGGTCCCCAGTGTTTGACTTCGCCGATCCGGCCACCTTCGACCTGCGCTACCGGGGCACGGTTCGCTGCCGCACCACCACCGGCGCGGACCTGTACTACGAGATGGCCGGATCGGGGCCACCCGTCGTGTGTCTCAACAACTTCTTCATCGTCGCCCCCGCCTGGCGCAACTTCACCAGCCGCCTCGCCCGCGACCACACCATCGTGACCTACGACCTGCGCAACCAGGGAGTGTCGCGGCCCGGCCCGGGCACGCCCCACATCGACGACCACGTCGACGACCTGCGCGACCTCCTCGACCACCTGGGCCTGGACGCCGTCCATCTGGTCGGCACCTCCGCCTCCACCCTGATCTGTCGGGACTTCGCCCTGCGCCACCCCGACCGGGTGCACGGTCTGGTCCTGACCGGCCCGGCGTTCTCGCCCTACGGGCCGCTGCGCATGCGACTGATGGCCAAGGACTGGCTGCAGCGCCTGGAACACGCCCAGGTCGCGGGCGTGTTCGACTACCTGTATCCGCTGGTGTTCACCGACAAGGCCATCGAACGCGGCGGCCGGGCCACCTACTTCGCGCTGCGCGAGCACTTCCTCGCGCTCAACTCCGAGGCCCAGGTGCGCACGTGCGTGACCGAACTCCGGCAGGCGTCCGGCGACCCCGACCTGCTCACGCGGATCACCCGGCGCGTCCTGCTGCTGATCGGGGACGGCGACCACCTGTGGTCCGCGTCCACCCTGCGGGACGCCCTCGCCCTGATCCCCGACGCGGTGGGCCACGTCATCGAAGGCGCGGGGCACATGCCGTTCATCGAGGCGACCGAGGAATTCGAGGACGTCGTAGCCCGCTTCGTGGCACAGGGATGACGCGCGCGAGCGACGCCGGCACCCCCGCCCCCGCGGACGTCGCCGAGGCCGGCTGGCAGGCGGCCCTGCACGGCTTCATCCCCGTGCCCGCGGCACACGCCCGGCCCGAACTCGACGCCGCGGCAGCCCGGAGCCTGCTGCGCTGCTCCCCGAGGGCGTGGGCGCTGCTCACCGCGGGAGGGCTCACCGCGCACCCCACGCCCGACGGCGAACGGTTCGACGGCCGCGACCTGTTCAACCTGGCCGTTTACTCCGGCTCGCGCGCGTCCGTGCCCGAACTCGCCCTCTCCCTGGCCATGCGCTTCGCCCGCCAGGACCCCCGGGACTGGGCCCGCGAACGGCGGTGGGACCTGCACACCACCCTCACCTGCCCCCGCCACCGGGGAGCGGGGGAATGGCGCGCCTGGTCCCCGCACTCGCACGACACCCCGGAGCCCGGCGGTGAACCGCAACGCTGGCGCGATCCCGAGCCGACCCAGACCCTGGAGCACCAAGTCCGGACCCGCGGCGTGCACGCCCGGCTGCGCTGCTCCCGGCTGGCCGCCGAGACCGCCGACGAGCTCGCCCGGCCGCTGCGCTACGTGCGGATGCCCGCCGCCGTGCGCGCCGACGCGCGGTGGATGGCCGACCTGGGGCTGGTCGACTGCGTGAGCGGCACCCTCGCGCTCGCCCGGCGGCTCGGCGCCGCCGGATTCGAGGTGCGCGGCCGGTCGGGCTGGCTCGTGGGTCCGCAGGTATCCGCGCACACCTGGCTGGACGTCCGCGACGACGACGGGCGGTGGAAGAGCGTCGACGTCGCCCACCACCACCTCGCCCGCGCCCTGTTCGGGCCCGGCGCGATCGCCCCCGAGGCATTCGCCGGCTCGCGCCCCGACCGCCTCGTCCCCACCTCCGCACCCGTGGGGGAGGAACTGTTCGCCCACCGGTGCCTCGCCGCACCGTCCGATGTGACCTGGCAGATCTCGGCCGCGAGCCGATAGGCCCCCGACCAAGGAGGCGTGGACAGACATGACCCAGGCGGAAAAGCCCGTACCGCCCGCCGTCGACCATGTGCGAACCGACACCGCGGTCGCCGACGCGCCCGACCGGGCGGTGACGCTGCGCGCGATGGCCCCGGTGCTGTGCGTCCTGTGCATGGGGCTGTTCATGGTCTGGCTCGACACGACCATCGTCAACGTCGCCCTACCCGAGATCCAGAAGTCCCTCGGCACGGGCTTCACCGGCCTCCAGTGGGTCGTCAACGTCTACACCCTGACGTTCGCGTGCCTCATGCTCGTCGCCGGCGACATCGGCGACGTGTTCGGACACAAGCGGGTCTTCCTCACCGGCATCGTGGGGTTCACCCTCGCCTCGGCACTGTGCGCGCTCGCCCCCACCATCGAAGTACTCCTGGCCGCACGGGCGTTGCAGGGCGCCTCGGGAGCGGTGATCATGCCCATCTCGCTCTCCCTGATCACCACGACGAGCGGCACCGCGCGCGTACGCGCCCAGGCCGTGGGCATCTGGTCCGGGATCGGCAGCCTCGGCCTGGCCGGCGGTCCACTCGTCGGCGGCCTGCTCGTCACCCACTTCGGCTGGGCAAGCGTCTTTTGGATCAACGTGCCGATCGGGGCACTGGCCGCGCTCGCCGCCCGCCGGGTCATCGTCGCCCACCGCCCGCACACCGACCGGCGCATCGACGTCGTCGGCATGCTGCTCTTCACCGCCGGCGTCGGAGCCCTGACGCTGGGCCTGATCCAGGCCAACGACTGGGGCTGGACGTCGTCCCGCGTCCCGGCCGTGCTCGTCCTCGCGGCGCTGCTCCTCGCGGGGTTCGTCGGATGGGAACTGCGCACCCGCGCCCCGGTCCTGCCCCTGGGCCTGTTCCGCGACCGCGGCTTCACCGTGCCCAACCTCGCGGGTATGGTCACCTTCTTCGGCATGTTCGGCGTCCTGCTCTTCCTGTCGGTCTACTTCCAGTCCTTCGAGGAACTGTCGGCCTACGAGACGGGGTTGCGCTTCCTCCCGCTGACCGCCGCAACGGCGGTGGCGGCCCCCGTCGCCGCGTGGGTCACCAGCCGATTCGGACCGCGGCTGCCGCTCGCCGCCGGCTGCGCGGTCTCCGCACTCGGCCTCTGCGCCCTGTCCCAGGTACGGATGGACGGCGGCTATCTCGTGTACACCGGCCCGTTCGTGCTCATCGGTTTCGGCACCACGCTCGCCGTCACCCCCGGAACCATCGCGGTCCTGGCCGCGGTGATGGACAACCGCGCGGGCATGGGCGCCGGAGTCGTGCAGACCTCACGCCAGATCGGCGGCGTCCTGGGCATCGCGATCCTGGGCACGGTCGTCGTCCAGGGCTTCCGCGACCGACTGCCCGACGCGCTGGCCGCGGTCCCGCTGTCCCCGGACTCCCGCGCCCGGGTCGTCGACGCGCTCTCGTCGGGAAGCAGACCGAACCTGGCCGGACTGCCGGACCAGGCGCGCACGGCACTGCTGCGCCCGGCGGGCCGGGCCCTGGCCGACAGCATCCAGACGGCCATGGCCGCCGCCGCGGTGTGCAACCTCGTCGCGGCCGTAGTGGTCCTCGTGGTGATGAAACGCGGGCACAAAACGCCCTCGGTGCCCGATCATGGGTCCCCATGATCGGACATCTGGGCCTCAACGTCCCCGACCTGCGCCGCGCCGTCGCCTACTACGACCGGATCATGCCGCTGCTGGACTTCGAGACATACCTCGACGACGCCACGCAGCACGCCTACCGGCCGATCGACGGCAAACGCGGCACCTACCTGTTCCTGTACGAGAGCACGGACCCGTCCGGCGGCTACTCGCGCCACCGCACCGGTCTGCAGCACCTGGCGTTCACGGCCCCGACCCGGACCCGGGTCCGGGAGGTCGCCGCGCAGGTGGTCGCCCTGGGCGGCGACCTCGTCCACGCCCCCGGCGAGTTCCCCCAGTACCCGCCGCCGTACTACGCGACCTTCTGGACCGACCCGAACGGCTGGCTGCTGGAGGCCGTGTGCCATCACGACAGGGAGTGACCGTGCACGACTACGTGATCGTCGGCGGCGGATCCGCCGGGTGCGTCCTGGCGAACCGACTCAGTCGCGACCCGCACGTCAACGTGCTCCTGGTGGAGGCGGGTCGCGACGACGCGGTCCGCGAGATCGGCATCCCCGCCGCCTTCTCGCAACTGTTCAAGACCGACGTCGACTGGGACCACCACACCGACGCCGAACCCGTACTGCACGACCGGGAGATCTACTGGCCCGCCGGCAAGGTGCTCGGGGGCGGCTCCTCGATCAACGCGATGGTGTACATCCGCGGCAACGCGGCCGACTACGACGGGTGGGAAGCGAGCGGCCTCCAGGGGTGGGGATACCGCGACGTGCTGCCGTACTTCCGGCGCTCGGAGCACAACGCGCGCGGTGCGGACACCTACCATGGCACCGGCGGCCCGCTCACCGTCTCCGACCTGCGCGACCGGCACCCGCTCAGCGACGCCTTCCACGCGTCGGCCCTCGCAGTGGGCCTGTCCGCGAACCCGGACTTCAACGGCGCCACGCAGGACGGCGTCGGCTTCTACCAGGCCACGGTCCGCCGCGGGCGCCGCTCCGGCACCGCGCGCACGTTCCTGCGGCCCGCCGCACGGCGACGCAACCTGACGGTGCACACCCGCACTTCGGTCCACCGTGTGCTCGTCGAGCGCGGCCGAGCGGTGGGCGTGCTTGCGGAACAGCACGGCCGCACCGTCGAGTTCCGCGCGCTCCGCGAGGTGATCCTGACCGCCGGCACGATCGGATCCCCCCGACTCCTCCTGCTCTCGGGAATCGGCCCCGCCGACGAACTCGCGGCACTGGGCATCGACGTGCATGCCGACAACCCCCGAGTGGGCCACAACCTCCAGGACCACCTGACCATCGGAGCGGGTTGGGAGGTGCGCGGCATGCGCACGCTGGAGTCCGCCCGGCGCCCCGTAGAGGTCCTGCGCTATCTGGGCGCGCGCCGAGGGCCCCTGGCCTCCCACGTGGTCGAGGCGGGCGGTTTCACCGGACCCGCCGGCGGCCCACCGGACCTGCAACTGCACGCCGCCCCCGTGCTGTGGGACAACCACGGGCTGACGCCGCCGCCGTGCCCGGGCTTCACCATCGGCGTGTCCCTGCTGACCCCCCGCAGCCGGGGCACGATCACCCTGCGAAGCGCGGATCCGACGATCCGCCCGGCGATCGCCCCGCGCTACGGGACCGAACCGCGCGACCTCGCCCTCCTGGTCGACGGCCTGGAACTGGCCGTCGAGATCGGCACGAGTCGGCCGCTGCAGCGGCACTTCGGGGGTCTGTACGGCCTGGCCTCGACGGACCGCCCCGCCCTGGAACGGTGGACACGCGCCCGAGCGGAGAGCATCTTCCACCCGGTCGGCACCTGCGCGATGGGCGACGTGGTCGACGAAACGCTCCGAGTGAACGGCGTCGAGGGACTGCGGGTATGCGACGCGGCGGTCATGCCGACGATCCCCCGCGGCAACACCAACGCCCCGACCGTGATGATCGCCGAGAAGGCCGCAGACCTGATCCACGGCTGACGCCCGCGCCGCGAGGAGCCGAGATTCGTTGCCTTCCTTCGCAGGATCGCTCCGGCCCCACCCCAGGGGCCCGGGACGGGGTCGACGGCGTCGAGCATGTCGTCCATCGGGTCCGGCGCGGTCGCCCACGGACCCCCGTCGGGGAGGCCGTTCCCACCGTCCCCAGGGCGCCCGTGCCGCGGCGGACGGAAGCGTCCGGCCCCGATGGCGCGCGGCGACACATCCCTTCAGCGGGTTCCCTCACCGGCGGGCGCCCTTCAGGCCGAAGGCCCGGCCTCGTTCGGCTCACCGCACCCTTCTGTCGCTGCTGAAGCGTGGTACCTCAACGGCCATCGACGCGAAGGGGCGCGGCGGGAGCCGCCGTCGGACGACGGTGTTCGTCTCGTTCCGGTGAACCGCCCGCAACGGGGGCGGTTCGGTGTAAAGGTGGGCGGGTGTCCTTCGCGGGGTCCACACTTCTCGCCTCGTGGCGTGCCGTGCGGGCTGTGCCTCGCGCAGGTCGACGGGGAAAGGCTCCGGCCGCGGCAACACGCGGTCGGAGCCTTTCTCGTTCGTCACGCGGACGACCCCGGCGGAGGGGACACCGTCTCGCCCGTGGACGGGTTCAGGTCGACTCGCCGCGCCGGATCCGGTCCGCGAAGCTCTCGATCTGCCGGTCGAACAACTGGTCCATGGTCGACACCAGTTGCGGGTCGATGTCCGGGCGCAGCAGGCCCGGCACCAGGTCGTCGAGTCCGACGTGGTGACCAGGCGTGTGGAGGCCTTCGAGGACGAAAGCGTTCAGGTTGGTGTTCAGGGTGCGGTTGATCGGTGCCAGGGCGCGGTTCGGCGGGCCTTGGAGAAGAGGTTCGAGGCGGCGGTACATCGCGCGGTGTTCCTCGTCGGAGCGGGCTGCGGCCTCCTCGGTCGTCACGGCCCGGCAGGTGACGCCATCGTCGTTGGTGAATTCTTGTGTGCGCCTGGTCATTGACCGTGATCGCGTACGGTCCGCAGGTGTTGCGCCTTGGAACCTCGTCGACCTCTTGGGGTGCGGGGCTACCGAATTGACGGGCGTCCCCGGGCTGGGTTTCGGGGTCGCTGGAGCGAGCGCAAGCGCCACCTTCTGCGACCTGATGGTTCGCACCGGCAGGCGCGTTTCCGAGCAGGCCCACGTGGTCGAGTGGGAGGCCCCCACAGGCCCCGGCAGGTTCTGGCTGCCGGGCACGATCGCGAAGGGGCAGTCGGCCGGCTGGATCTACGTTCCGGCGTCGGTCCGGCGTGACCTGACGGACTACGCCTTGCACGACCGCGCCGCGGTGGTCGAGCAGGCGCGAGCGGACGGCCGGTATGACAGGTCCGCCGTCCGTTGATTGTGGAGGGCCGCGCCAGGGCGGACACCGCCCGCTACACGACGGGGGCTGTGGCTCTGCCAAAATCGGATGGCGCCATCACAACGGAAGTGACTCCGCTCATGAGGCAGAGCCTGGGGGTCTGCGGTGCTGAGAGCCCCGTGAACCTGTCGTGTCATCGTCGTCGCGGTGTCGTTGTGGAACCGACCTGCGGACGCCACCGGGGGCCCGCGTGGCGGGCGAGGGCCTGGGTGAGCTCAAAATGCTGTTGTTCGGTCAGCGGCCCGAGGACACACAGGGGGACACGGCCCCACCGTGGGCTGGGAACCGTCCCGGCGTAGAACCAGCCTGCCGGACGCAGCGGGGTGACGTTGCTGTCGACGAAGTAGACGTGCAGTGCCGGGTACGAGTAGGGCACAGAGGCGCAGAAGACGGTCTCCACGGTGACGGTCTTGGCCTGCTCCCAGGTGACGGTGCGGCTGAAGACGTCGGTGGTGACGATGCCGTCGGGGCCGACATGGAGTGACCAGGGCGCTCGCCCCGGGAGCGCGTTCCGGTGGCGCCTGTTGCGGCGTGTGCTCGTCACCAACGCGAAGGGCATCGCGCACGCCGAAATCGCTGCCACAATCGCGAGGACGAGGAGCACGTCCCAGGGGTTGTCCTCCTTGCTCGGGGTCTTGGCGATGCCGTCCGTTGCGATCCAGACGCCGATACTGGTCGCCGCGATCGCCAGGAGGATCAGGAGGTAGAGCGCGAGCACGGGCGTGCGTACGCGGGCCGAGGCGTAGTCGGTGATCGGTTCCCGGCCGGTCCAGGAGATGTCGAAGGCACCGTCCCGAGTCGGCCGGCGTTCGATGCGTGGTGGGGGCGTGCGCCGCGTCCGCGTTGCGGTGACGGTGGTTGCGGTTCGGGTGTCGGAGGCGGCGAGAGCGGTCCGGAGCCGGTACAGGTGTTCGTGGACCTCCTCCGCGGTCCGGGGGCGCCGGCCGGGGTCGCGTTCCAGGAGTGCGGCGACCAGGTCCGTCAGCGCGGGCGGCAGGCCCACGCAGAGCGTGTCCAGGCGTGGGGCGTCCTCGGTGAGCTTCAGTTGCATGATCGCGAAGCTGGTGGGGCCGATAAACGGCGGTCGGCCGGCGAGCAGGGCGAACAGCACGCTGCCGAGCGCGTACAGGTCGGATCGGGCGTCCCCGCGGTCGGTGAGGAACTGCTCGGGCGCGCCGTACTGCGGGGTGCCCGCGGGGGCGAGCCCGGAGGAGGCGGCGAGGGTGAAGGCGGTCTGGAGGAACCCGGCGATGCCGAAGTCGACGACCTTCACGGCGCCGTCGGGGGTGATCATCACGTTGTGCGGCTTGATGTCGTAGTGGACGACCCCGGCCCGGTGCGCGGCGACCAGCGCCGCACAGACCTCCTGCGCGATGGCGAGCGCGCGGGCCGGATCGATCGGTTCCCCGTCGCGGACGTGCTCGGCGAGATTGGCGCCCTCGACCCGCTCCATCACCAGGAACCACAGGTCCTCGTGGATCCCCCGGTCGTACAGGGCGACCACGTTCGGATGGTTGATCTGCGCGGCGGCCACCGCCTCGCGCTCGAACCGGCGCGGCAGATCCGCGTGTCCCGCCGCGTCCAGGACCAGCATCTTGACCGCCACGTCCCGGTGCAGCACGCGGTCTCGCCCGGCCCACACCTCGCCCATGCCACCCCGGCCGAGCCGTTTCAGCAACTCGTAACGTCCCGCCACCAGTTCCCCGCGTTCCACCCGCCACCCCCGATGACAACGGCAATGTCGGGCAACAGGCTACGGCCGACCGGTCAACCACAAGGAGACCTCACGACACATCCGGTCCGGGGCCACGACAGCGGGCCTCGGGGATCGGTTGACCCGTCCGCTGCCGTCACGAAATTGAGATACGCGCCACAGCCAGTTTCACAGAGGCGCAACAGAGCAGCATCATCCACTTGCATGTCCCCGCCCCGGGGCCTAAGACCCCGCGGCGCCCGTCTTCCAGGACTCGGATCGATCAGACGGTCAGCGGTCAACCACAAACCCTGTCCACAAGAATTCCCGGATCACCCACATCAGGGGCACCTCCCAAGATCAACGGACCGGGAACGGTACTCCGCCCCCGCGCCGAGCGGTAGGGGTCGGCGGCGATTTCGCCGGTCGGAACCGACCCGAGGTGGCGGGGCGCGGGTGGCATCGGTACCGGGAGCCGTCCGAGCGATCATTGGCAGAGGCCGGGACTCGACACAGGCGTTGTTCCGCTCCGGTGTCCGACCGGTGGTTCAACTCGGTTGCGTTGAGGGGCTGGTTGGCGCTGGTATTCCGGCATGAGCAGAATCGCTGAAGTCATCGTCCTGGCGCAGGACGCAGACGAAGTCATGGAGCCGCTGACGCGCCCGGATGACACACGCACCTGGCGGGGCACCTTCCACGAGATGAGTCCCGGTGGGAATTGGGGGTTTGGCTGGGGCGCGGAGTTTGTGCGCGTGCGCCCGCGGTCCGGGCTGCTGAAGCATCTGGAGTCCTTGCCGTGGCCCCGACCGGAGACGGTGCAGGTGCTGATTCACGACGAGGAGGACGACTGCTTCGGTCTGTGGATGATCCACGACGGCAGGCTGGTGGAGATTCCGCTTCCGCGGACCCGGCGGGCCTACTGGAGCGGGCCGCACAACGAGGACTTCCCTCCCGATCCCGGGGTCCTGAGTCGGACGGACTGCGCTCCCGTCGACTGGCCGGAGGAGATCGAGGACGGCGACCGGTCGCGGCCCCCTGCGTGGTGAACACGATCTGGTGCGGAGCCCAATGGCGACGGCTGCGGCGGAGCCGTGCCCGGGTAGACGTTGGCCCGCTTGTCGTGCCGGGTCGGTGCGCCCCGAAGCGCTATGGAATCGAGTGAGGTGAGAGACGTTCGCCGGTTGTCGCGGCAATCCGGTCGAAGCTGGGGGCAGTTCGGCTCGGGGGAAGCCGAGTCGGGTCGATGGTCTGTTCCCGGTCCGGGGTGATCTCCCGTTCCAGGCCGATCGGGGCACCGGACACCATCACCCGCAAGAGTGAACGATGGTCTGCCGAAGGCCGAGCGCGCCCAGGGGTTGAGACCGAAGCGGCCGGCAGGTGCCCACCCTGTACTTCGAACCCCATGGGCCAACGAATCAGTTGACTAGGCTGCGAATCCGACCCCGGAAGCGAACTCGAAGCCGCCCCAGTCGGAGCCGAGATCGGCCAGGACCTCGTCGGTCCACAACTCGTCCAGGGTCCGTTCGTCGCCGGCCGCCCAGGCGCGGACGATGGCGTCCCAGCGGCGGACGTTGACGCTGCGGTGCCCGGCAACCCCGGCTCGCCGGTGCGGTTCGCGTACACCGGACTGGTCGTGGGGGTGCAGTTCCACGCGGGTGCCGCGGCCGTCGTTGTTCAGCGGCGGGTCAGCGAACGCGCCACGTTGCGCCGGCGCAGGTCGCGATAGGCCGCGTCGATCCGGCGCAGGTTCGCCCGGTTGGGGGTTTGGTCCTCGGCGAGCCAGGCGGCGAGGGTGCGCAGGGTGACGGCGATGTCGGCGGTGTCCATGGCGGTGTAGCCGGCGGTGGAGGCGGTGAGGTAGCGCAGGCGTGCGGCGAGGCCGCGTTCGGTGTCGACGGGCGAGGCGACGCCGTCGGCGAGTTCGTCCAGGCGCTGTGCGGCCAGGGCGGAGGCGCGGGTGCCGCGCATCGCGTATTTGCCGGGCTCCAGGGAGCGGTACGGCATGCGGTGTCAGGTCCTCTCGGGCGGGGTGGGGGCGAGGTCGGTGGTGGCGGGCGTCAGCTCTTGTCCTTGGTTTGGAGGGTGTAGGTGTCCTTGATCTTCACGTCTCCCACGCCGCGGCCCTCGGTGAACAGGGTGCGCCAGTCGCCTCCGGTGAGGTGGAGTTCGTCGGTGCCCATCACCCGCACCACCGTCAGGCCGCCCCGGTGGGCCTTGTAGGCCTTGACCCACAGGTTGGAGAACGCCTGGGAGCGGATGATGTGCATCCAGTCGGGGCGGTTGATCTCCCGGTTGTAGTTCGAACCGCCCATGGTGGAGACGAGTTTGGCGTACATCTGCTTCACGTAGTCCAGCGTGACGTCGTCCCCCTCGGCGATCGCGGCGTCGCGGGCGTCGCGCAACGCGGTCCGCAGCCGCTCGAGGAGGTTCTCGGTGGCCTGGTGGCCTGCCAACCGCGCCCGTGGCGGCCGGTGACCACACTCGGCGACGGATCCCACCCGCGGATCCCCGACCTGGTCGTACGCGATCTCGACGCCGACCGGATCGGCGCCAAACTCGTCGGCGACATCACCTACATCTCCACATGGGAGGGATTCCTCTACCTGGCCACGGTCATCGACTGCCACAGCAAGGCAGTCGTCGGTTGGGCCATGGCCGACCACTTCAAGACCTCCCTGATATCGTCGGCCCCCTACACCTCCGAAGAGTTCGCGAGGGCACTCGCCGGTCACGGGATGCGGCAATCCGTCGGCCGCACCGGCGTCTGCCGGGACAACGCCATGGCCGAGTCGTACTTCGGAGCCCTGAAGAACGAATGGCTCCACCGTTACGTCTTCCCACACACGCGAAAGCACGCGGCGAAGTCGTCCGATACATCGAGGGCTTCTACAACCGCCGCCGCCTCCACTCGGGAATCGGCTATGGCACACCCCACGAAGTCCTGCATCCAGAGCGGGAATTGAAACTCGCGGCATGGAACAGAAAACCGCCAAGCTGTCCGGAAAACGTAGGGCCCCTCAGTGACACCGGCCAATCTCGTTCCGGACAGATCTGGAACACGGCCGGGAAGAAAACCGGCTGGCGGTACATGAACAAATCCTTTCCCGAGAACCAAATGGTAACGTTCCGTGCTTGCGCGGGCGACTACGACAACAACACGTATTTCACCGGCACTTGCACGATGGAGGAGATGGTCAATACCTCCTGAGATGGCGTCGAGCGCCTGACGTCTTTGCGCTGGTGCTCGTTCGGCAGTCGATAGGTGATCTCCGTACCCGAAGGCCCCTGACGGGGCGTCTGCGAACCACACGTCGGTATGCCGGGCCGGTTCGCACCGTGGACTGGTCCTGTCCCGACAGCGACACGCGACCCCGGCGACGACCCGGCGTCTCGCCGAGGTTCGCCCACCCGAGCGGCAACCCTCTCCGGTCGGACCTCCTGCGGTCGATCGTCACTCTCGGTCGGCCGTCACCCTTGATCGGCGGAAGACGCGGCGAGCTCCGGGGTCGCGTCGCTCCCGGGACGTCGCGCGCCAGGCCGGTGCAGCGTTCCGTTCAGCAACGCGGCGCCCAGGGGGGTCAGTGCGTGGAGGACGGAATTGCCCAGGCGCGTGGTGGTGATGAGGCCGCTCTCGCGCAGTACCGTCGCATGCTCGCTGGCGGTGGGCGGGGACACGGTCAGGCGTTGTGCGAGTTGCCCGGTGGTGCATTGTCCGTCGCCGACAACCTCCAGGGCTCTGGCGCGGGTGCGGCCGAGGAGGGTCGCGAGGGCCGCGGGGTTTCGCGTGGCCTGCGCATCGCCGAGAAGCTGCGCGGCGTCCGCCGCGGTGCGCATCACCGGAAGGAACACGACGGGCTGTTCCCCTTCGTCGCCGACGACCTCGTAGGAAAGGGGGTATTGCGCGAACACGGAAGGCACCAGTTTCAGGCCTCGTCCGGCGAGAACGACTTTCCGGACCACCGGGCCGCGTCCGATCTCCAGATACGGGGGCCGCCAGCGAAATCCCGAAGGCAGCCCGGCAAGCATGGCCTCGACTCCGTGCGTCGCCAGTGTGCGGGCACGGTCGGCCTGCTCGGCCACGAACCGCGGCTGGATACGCGACCAGTGGGGAGCGATCGCGATCCGGTGATGCTCCTCGAGGAATCGGACCAGATCACCGCGCCTGGACCGGTCGTGGGCGAAGTCCCCCATGCCCGCACCGGGTCCTCGATCGGGTTTGCCGGTGTGGAGGGCTCGGATCTTCTCCGCGTACGCCAGTTCCGTGTGCAGGTGGTCCGGTCGGGCCGCCGTCAGCGCCTCCAGTCCCTCTTCGAGATGGGGCGTGGCCCCGGTCACGGTGAACAGGTCGAGAGCCTGACTGTCGAACAGGCCGGCGAAGGCGGAGGCGGCGGCCCCGGCCGACTCGCGCCGCACCCGGCTTCGCCAACCGCCCAGCAGAGCGGGGGCGTTGCCTCGACTCAGCGTGGTCAGGCTGAGCATCGTCTCGCCCAGAGGTCCCCAGCCGTCCACCACACGGGTCCGCGTCAAGTCGGCGGCGGTGAAATGGATACGTAACATCGATACCTCATTCTGCGGCCATCGGCTGGGACGAGTCTCACCGCCGCGCGGTCGACATCACAAGAACCCGTTTCGGTCGTTCGTCGGCGGGCCGCGGCGGCGATCTCCCGGGTTACGTGGCCCTCCGCCGTATCCGCCACGACCCGGCCCGGACTCGTGCTCGTGGCCGGCCGGAGCCTGGGCTGTAGGCGGTGGGCCGGCGCGGTCGATGTGCGGGGGTTCGCTCGCCTGAGCACCCGAGGCTGTGCCGGGAGCTTCCCGCCTTCTCCGAGAACTCCGTGTCCGCGGGAGCAGTGGGAAGCTTCCGGCACGAGTTCACGCCGGTACACCTTGCGAGTGTGGACCGGCCAGGGCTCCTGTGCCGGAGCGTGCCATTTGTCGATGCGCCGGCATCCCGAACGACCTACTCCTGTCCCAACAGCCTTCTGGCCAGCGGTATTCGGTCCCGCCCGAAAGCCGTTGTCGCCGTGGGTGTCGCATCGAGAGAATTCACTCGGGGACACCGGCCACCGTCGCAGCGGCTCGCGGGATGGACAGGACGAACACATCCGACACGAAATCACCGGGGGTTCCTCGGCGAATGCGACGCCGACGACGGAGCCGCGGTCGCGGGTGGAATCGATGTGCCGCCCTCGGCACGGAGATCGCGCGGATGTCGGCCACGGACGAATCCGGCTGGTGGCGCCGCCCCGCGGGGCCGCTGCGAATGCGGTCTCATCCTCCCTTGTCCGTCGACCGTCAGTGCCTCCCAGCACCGGGATGGCGCACGCCGTCGGGGGCAAGCGGTCCGTCCGGCATGGTCGGGGGTGTCCTGCGGTGTTACGTGGCAACAAGCACTGGTTCGGGTGGCATCGTGGGGTGCTGCCTGTGTGTCTGCGGGTGGTGATGCTCGCCGTTGCCGTGCCGGGGTTGGTGATCTCCGCGGACCGTGTCGACGCCCACGCTCGGGCTGTCCGGGTGTACCGGCTTGCCGATCCGTGCCCCGTCGGAACCCCGTGGGCGACGGCTCACCACTGCATCGCGCAGACCGTTGCCGAGGTCGTCGACAGAAAGACACAACGTTGGTGCAGCACGGACAGTGACGGTACGGGATCGTGTACCACCGACCACCTCGTCGCAGTCTCCCTCGCAGGGCAGCGGAGATGGCTGGGCGTCGACAAGCGCACCTACAAAGCCGTGGACCGTGGCGACCGGGTCGATCTGCGCCTGTGGCGCGGCGAAGTGGTGCAAATGAGGGCCGGAGGACACACCGAGCGCTTTCTGACCTCGTCCCAGGAAGCGTTCTTTATGTGGCTGATCCTGGGGTGGGCACTGCTCGCAATGTGCGGACCGGCCATCTTCGGGCTGTGGCTGTTCCGTTGCTGCGGAGGCTGGCTCTTGCTGGTCCTGCCGTACTTGATGGTCGCGGACAACCGCCTGCTTCACGACCCGATGAACGCGCTCGAATGGACCTTCACGATCGTGGTCGCCCTGGCGGGGGTGTGGCTCATGGGTCGCACGCTCTCGCGTGCGAAGAAGGAGGCGTGAACGCGGCACCCGCCGCCGATCTCCCGGAAGAAGTCGCCGAGTTGCGGCGGGCGAATGAGATCCTCAAGGCCGCATCCGTGTGCCGCGTTCACCGCCTGGGGGCTGACGCACGCGGTGACGGTGCTGAGGGGGTTCGGGCACGGCCGGATGTCCGGCGTGATGGCGATGCCGTGGTTGGTGTCCTTCCTCCTGTTGTGGTGGGTCCCGGTGTCGTGGCTGGAGCGCCCGCGCAGGACGGCGTCCGCCGGCGAACGGGCAGCCGTCGACGCCCTGACGGTCACCGTCCAGGTGCCCGTCCACAACGAGGGCCCGGGCGCGCTGCGCGCCTGCCTGCACTCCGTCCTCGTGCAGTCCCGGCTGTCACCCGGGTGCGCGTGGTCGACGACGGCTCCGCCCACCCCGACGGCACGCCGATGGAGTACACCGACGTCCGCGCGGAACTGTTCGCCCGCGCCGCGGCCGTCGGCGTCGAGGTGGCCTGGGACCGCACCGCCAACCGCGGCAAGCGCCACGCCCAGATGCACGTCCTCGTCGACGAGTCGTGCGACCTGCAGGCAGTGGCACGCAGTCGGTACGGCGTTTCGGTGCCACAACCCACTGGCCCCCTCCTGAGCCGTTCGGCTGAGGAGGGGGCCTCGTTTCAGGCCTCGAGCAGGGGCACGAGCGCGTGGGCGAACTCTGCGGGTTCCGCGCTTGCGCCGAGGTGGTTGCCGGGCACGTCGATGTTTCAGGCCTCGAGCAGGGGCACGAGCGCGTGGGCGAACTCTGCGGGTTCCGCGCTTGCGCCGAGGTGGTTGCCGGGCATGTCGATCAGAGGTAGTTCCAGAAGTTCGGCGAGTGCCCGGGTCGCCCGGCGCGCCATCTGGTGATGGCTCAGCGAGCCGGCGCACAGCGTCAACGAAACGCGACGGATGGCCTCGATGTCGGGGACGTAGAAGACAGTGGGGCCGGCCATCCGACCCAGGAAGTAGCGGTTCTTGTCGAGTTCTTCGACCGGTAGCCCGGGCAGCGCCATATGAGCGGGAGGCGTCTGATCCGGTCCCGTGTGGTGGGCAGCGCCGCTGAGGTCGAAGAACTCCTGCGCTGCCCGCTGAGGATCGGCCTCCGCAGCTTCGAACGCCGCTGCGGCTCGGCCGGCCAGGTCCGCGTCGTCCAGGAGGGACACCAGGGGCGGCTCGTGCAGGACGGCCCGCCCGACCATGTCGGGGTGCCGTTTGCCCAGTTCCAACAGCGTCACGGCACCACCACTGGTGCCGGCGAACAGGGCGGGCCCTCCGGTGAACCTGTCGACCAGTGCGGCCAGGTCCTCGGCAAGGACCTCGGGCGTGGGCGCTGCCGTCCCCGGGACCGCGCGGCTGGCACCGATACCACGCGGATCGTGGGTGACGACGGTGAACCGGCTTGCGAGCTCATGCGCCAGTGCTGCGAAACCGGCCCGCCCGGCCGGCGCGCCGACGAGGAACAGCAGTGGCCCCTCACCCTGGACACCGAAGGCGATCGTGCAGTCCGGTCGGTCGAGAAGTTCCACCGAACTCGTGATCCGATCGTCGAAGTCCGCGATCTTGCGAGTGATCACATCCAGCGCACGGTCCAGTTCCTCGCGCCTGTCGTGGACACGACGGCGATGAGCCTTCAACAATCCCACTCGGAGCCCGGCCGGATCGGTCGTCTTGTCGTCGGCGCCTGTGAACTGTGCGATGTCGGCAAGTGGCATCCCCGTCTCACGGAGATGAACCAGCATGCGGATCAGCTCGACGTCGGCCGCCGTGTATCGGCGACGCCCCGCACTGTCGCGCCCTGGCGACGGTACGACTCCCTGACGTTCGAAGTATCGCAATGTGTCGGGCGCCAGACCGATCGACGCCGAGACCTCCGCGATACCGAACACCTCATCTGCCTCACTCATGCCTCAAGCCTCGCCCCTGGACCTCGGTACAGGTCAAGGGACGGCCGGCCGCAGCTTGAAAAAGACCAATCGCCCTTGCCGGTTCGGAACGGCCCCCGGCACGTTGCTCCGCCCAGGAAGAGGATGGGGATGCGGCTGATCGACCTCCGCTCACCAGCCCCGGGACCCGTCGCTGGTGACGGACTTCGTGCGGCCATCGACCCCGATGAACGCGACCGGCCCCGCGGCCACCTCGCCGCTGCACGCTCGGTACGCCCCGGGGCCGTACGACAAGCCACCACGTCGCGCCGTCGCCCGGACGCCGACGTGCCCACGGCTCACTCCGCCTCGACAAGCCCGAACGGTCCTCGGCGGCGTGGAAACAGTCAGCGGCCCGCCGCGAGGACGAGTTCGGCCGTCTTCCGGGCCGCAAGGGCGGGGTGGGCGTCGGGACGGATGACCGCGTGGGCGAGGACGCCGTCGACGAGGACGAGGAGTTGGGTGGCGCCGAGTTCGGGTTCGGGATGGCCGAAGTGGGTCAACTCGTGGGTGAAGAGGGCGTGTAGGCCGTCCTTCTAGCGGCGGATTTCGGCGTGGGCCGGGTGGTCCCGATTCGTGAGGGCCCTCGATCCGCGTCTGCCGGGTCAGCACAAGATCCTCGCCAAGACCGTCGTCACCGCCGCCGGTGTGCCGGTCCTCCCCACAGTCGCCATCCCCATACGGCGACCGCGACCCGCTGCGGAACCCTGGAAGTGGACGGCACACCCATGGCCCTGCCGCCCCCGGAGACCCCTGCCCACCGACGGGGAGTTCCACGACTACGCCACCAAGCGCGACCACACCGGGTACCGGTATCGGAGCCCGGCCGAACACCCCGGCACCACCCTCGACGCGGTCACCACCACCGCGCCCACCGTGCACAGCGCCCTGTCCTGCACCGGTTACCCCCGCTCGGACTTCATCGTCACCCCCGACGGCGGCCCCGTCCGGCTGAAGATCAACACCTTGCCCGGTCACTCCCACACCGGAACCTCGCCACCATGACGGCGGGCATCGGCTACGACCGACTCGTCCGTACGATGCCGGCCACCGCCACGACCCGGGGAGAGTGCCGGCCGTGACCGAGCCGCCCGCCCGCGACGTCGAGGACGCCGCCGCCAACCCCCAACCGGTCGCCGCCCGCACCCCGGGCCTGGCCGCACTCTCCCTCGACCAGGCCGCGGGCCGGCCGGGCGTGTGCAAGGCCGAGAACCTCCGGCGGCTACGTCGGGGACGCCCGAGCAGATCCAGGGGAAGTGCCGGCCGGTGTCCTGGCAATGGCGCCTGACCTACGCCGGGGAACTCACGGCCGCCCAGCGACCGGGCCCGTGTCGATCCGCGTCACGTGTGGCGGGACGGCTCCGATCGTCGTGCCGGTCCGTTCCTCGATGGAAGGGCCGGTGGTGCCCCGGGGGTTCGAGTCCCCCGGGGCACCACGGAAGGGGTCAGACGCCGAAGGCGGCGGGGTACTCGATGGTTCCGGTGGGGACCGTGCGGGTGGTGTCGAGGGCCATGGCCATCATGGCCTCGTCCGGGACCTCGAAGGGTGCGCGGATCCCGAAGCGGGAGGCCGGCGTGAAGCCGAACCGCGGGTAGTAGTCGGCGTGCCCCAGGACGAGGACGAGGTTTTCGCCCATCGCCCGGGCGGCGTCGAGTGCGGCGCGGATGGCCGCGGAGCCGGCGCCGGTGCGCTGGGCCGAGGGCGGCACCGCGCAGGGCGCCAGGGCGAGGGCGGGTGCGCCGTCGACGTGGCAGCGGGTGAGCAGCGCGTACCCGGTCGCGGTGCCGTCGGAGGCCGTGCTGAGCATGGACAGTCCGTCGATCCACGCCGTCGGGTCGGCGCGCAGGGCGTCGACGATGTCGGCCTCCAGGGCGGTGGGGAAGGCCGCGAGGAGGATCTCACGGATGGCGGGGACGTCCTCGGTGGTCTCGGGGCGGGTGGTCCAGGTCGTCATGGTTTCGTCCTCGCTGGTGTGGGGGGTGTGGTCGTGGGGGCGGAGGATGTAGAGCGCGTAGTTGTAGTCGTCGCCGTGTTCGCGCCGCATGTCGATCTCTGTCCGGTGTGCGGCCAGGGCTTCCGCCATGCCGGGGTGCTGCGGGTCGGCTCGGTCCATGCGCTCGGTGAGCGGCGTGTAGTACTCCTCCCACCAGTCGCTTTCCGGCAGCGGGCGGTGCGCGTGGAGACGGTAGCCGGCGGCCTGTGCGGCGGCGGTGTTCGCGGCGTGGGTGCGCGGCGGGTAGGCCGCGTTCCAGTGGGCGCGCACCGGGTCGGCGGGGTGGGGCACGGTCCATTCGATCTCGGTGACGACGAGGACTCCGCCCGGGGCGAGCAGGCGACGCCAGGCGCGCAGGGCGACGTCGAAGCCGATGGTGTAGACGGACCCTTCGGCCCAGATCACGTCGAAGCCGTGGTCGGGGACGGGCGGTCGGTCCATCGAGCAGTTGACGACCGTGATCCGGTCGCCCAGGCCCCGGCGGGCCGCTTCGGCGGCGAGGCTGTCCAGGTACGGCTGATGCAGGTCGACCGCGGTCACGTGCGCGCCGGCCTCTTCGGCCAGGAGCAGTGCGAAGCGGCCGGGGCCGCAGCCGGCGTCCAGGATCCGCGGGTGCTCGGGCAGCGGTCCGGCCATCTTCAGCGCGTGCCGTGTGGTGGCGTCCGAGCCCGGGCCCTGCCGGGGCAGGTCGTGGTGCAGGGTGAAGAACGCCTGCGTCACCGGGTCGCCGCCGTGGGTGGGGGTGTCGTTGTTGGTCACTTCCGGTTCTCCCGGAACTGGTAGGTGGCGCGCAGGTGGCGGGTGATGTCTTTTTTGGTGGCCTCGCGGTCGGCGCGCAGCCGGGCGTCGGTGCGGGAGGCGGAGTAGGCGTTCTCCCGCAGCAGCCGGTGGTAGCTGTCCAGGCGGCGTCGGGGGATCTCGCCGGCCTCGACGGCGGCGAGCACCGCGCAGCCGGGTTCGTTCTCGTGTGCGCAGTCGGTGAACCGGCAGCCCTGCTCGAGGTGTTCGATCTCGGCGAAGGTCTGTTCCAGTCCGCTGTGGGCGTCCTGGAGACCGATCGCGCGCAGGCCGGGGGTGTCCAGCAGGACCCCGCCGCCGGGCAGCGGGAGCAACTCCCGCCAGGAGGTGGTGTGTCGGCCCTTGCCGTCCACCTCGCGGACTGCGCCGGTGGCCAACCGGTCCTCGCCCAGCAGTCGGTTGCCCAGGGTGGACTTGCCCGCCCCGGAGGGGCCGAGCAAGACGACGGTGCCGCTCACGACGGCGGTGAGGGTGTCCAGGCCCCGTCCGGTCACGGCGCTGGTGACCAGGACGTCCACACCGGCGGCCACCCCGGACACCTGCTCCTCGGCGGAGGCCGGGTCCGCGCATGCGTCGGCCTTGGTGAGCACCACGACCGGCCGGGCGCCGCTCTCCCATGCCAGGGCGAGCATGCGTTCGGTCCGACCGTGCCTGAGCGGTACCGCGGGCGAGACCGTCACCACGACGGTGTCGACGTTGGCGGCCAGGACCTGGCCGTGCGAGGTACGCGAGGAAGACGCGCGCACCAGGGCGGTGCGACGTTCCAGCGTCGCGTGCAGCACCGGCGCGCGGCCGCCGGCGGCGGGGCGCAGTGCCGCCCAGTCTCCCGTGCACGGCGCCGACGACGGATCACCGTGGTCGGCGGTGCCGGGAATGTCCGCACGGACGATTCCGGCGTCGGTGACCGCCTGGCACGAGCCGCGTTCGGCCCGCGCGATGCGGGCGGGGATCAGTCCGGCGGCGCGGTGGGGTGCGAAGGCGTGTTCACACGCCTCGTCCCAGCCGTAGTCCGCCAGGGAATGCGGTCGAGGATGACGCGTAAAGGATTGAGACAACGTAGGGACCCTTGAAAAGGGACCCCGATCGGCACAGTGGATCGCCTGCCGCGAGCCGTCAAAGCTCGTGCGGGGGCATCGCCGTCAGGTCAGACCGGGGCCCGGGACGTGAGGATGGTCCGGCGGGCACTGCACACGGCAGCGGCCTTGGCGACAGACATCGACTCACCCCCCTTTTCCGATCCCACAGCGACCCGGTTGTCTCTGCGGCAGTGAGGTTAGCGCCATTCCCGGTTTCGGACAACACCCGGAACCGAGGTGCGTCGGCGCACGGTTCGGCTCGGGCGGCGCGGTCGCGTGCGGCGACAGGTCGAGCCCAGGCCTCGACGCCTGGGCGGGCGTACCGGCCCAGGGAACGGACGCGGTGCCACCCCGTGCGGCGACCTGGGTTCCGGTCTTGGTCGAGGGCGGGACACTGGGCGGGTGACTCGCCGACGCCTGGGCACCGGCCCCACGCCCACACCCGCCGCAGCACCGAATCCCGTCGACGATGTCGCGCGGCTCACGGTCGCCGGCCGCGGCGTTCCCTCGGGCGGAGCGCCGTGGCGGACGAACCTGCCGCGACGCAGGGACCGCTGCCGTTGGCCGGCCAGGCCATTGTCGTGACGGGTGCCATGACAGGTGTGCTCGCGGCCTTGTCCCGCAACGAGATGAACGAGTCGATCGAACGCGCCGGAGGCCGCGCCGCGTCGAGCGTCTCCGCGAAGACCGCCCTCGTCGTCGCCGGAGACAAGGCCGGGTCCAAACGCGCCAAGGCCGAAACCCTGGGCATCGAGATCATCACGCCGGAGGAGTTCGCGATGCTGGGGGCGCCCGTCCTGGACGACGCGTCGAACTGACGCTGCCCGCCTTCGGATCCCGCGCCGGCCGTGACTGCGTTCAAGGACGCCTGGGGAAGCTCTCGCGTGTCCTCGGCGACCCCTGTGGAATCACGACGTCGATTCCGCTTGGCGGGATTTCGAGAACGAATTCGACGTCCGCCTCCCGCTGGACTACAAGAGGTTCATGTCGGCCTACGGGCCGTGCGTGATCAGCGACACGTTGACGCTGTTCCATCCTCGAGCACCGAAGGCGGACGACAGTCTCAGCCTGCGCTGGAAGACCGCTACTCCGGAGCGTGTCATCGAGAGTGAAACGGTCACGTCCCGGCGGATCCACACGGCCCGACCCGCGCGCCGCCGCCAACCACCGCTATACCGTGCGTTCCGACACACCCACCGCCTCGGCGGCGACCTCCAGCGACAGTTGGTAACGTCCTCGACGGCGTCTGGCCACCCCTGAGGACGGGGTCACCGCGGCCGGCGCCCCGCTGGGACGGGTTCCCGTGCCTACGGCCCGTCCGCGCGCACGCTGATCTCGAACCAGGTCGTCTTGCCCCGTCCCGCGGGCGAGCTGCCCCAGGCCGTGGCGAGGGCGTCGACGATCAGCAGGCCTCGTCCCGACTCGGCCTCCACATTGCGTGCGTCGTCCTGGAGCAGCGTGGTCGGTACGGGGGGATACGGATCGCTGTCGCGTACCTCCACCCGGATCCGGTGCGGATAGGCACGCAGTCTCAGGTCCACCTCGCTGTGGGCGTGGATGAGCGCGTTGGTCACGACCTCGGAGACCAGTACCTCCAGGTCGTCGAGCATGGGCAGCAGCGACCACCGCTGCAGCACGTCCCGCAGGAAGCGGCGGGTCTGGGCGACCCCGAGCAGGTCGTGCCGTTGCACCGACATGCGGGCGACGCGCGCCGTCTCGTGCGGCCGCGCGCCTTCGAACCGCATCAGGACAAGGGCTGCGTCATCGCTGCCGGCCTCCCGCGCCGAGCCGGCGTGGACCATGGCGTCGGCCAGCACTTCGAGGTCTTCGCCGCCCTTGTCGGCGAGTAGACCGGTCAGCCGCACGACCGCGTTGTCGAACCCCAGCCGGCGTTCCTCCAGCAGGCCGTCGGTGAACAGTGCCACCACCGATCCCGGGCGCAGATCGATCGCCGTGTCCCGGTAGACGGCCCGCGTGTCGACCCCCAGCGGCGGTCCGACCGCGAGTTGCGGCTGCGCCACGTCGGGGCCGTCACCGACCAGGGGTCCCGGATGCCCCGCGCTCGCGATGGTGGCGGCGCCGGCCGCCACGTCGACCCACATGCAGCAGCACGTCGCGAACAGGTTGGCGTCCAGGCCCGACAGCACGCTGTTGCTCCGCTCCAGCACTACGGCGGGGCCATGCCCCTCCGCGGCGTACGCCCGTACGACGCTGCGCAGTTGGCCCATCACCGCTGCGGCGGCCAGGTTGTGGCCCTCCACGTCGCCGATCACGAGCCCGATACTTCCGTCGGGCAGGTTGAGCACGTCGTACCAGTCACCACCCACCGCCACGCCCTCGGTCGCGGAGAAGTACCGGGCGGTGGTGACCGCTTCGGGTATGTGCGGCGGGCTCCCGGGCAGCAGGGTGTGCTGGATCCTGCGGGTGAGGGCGTGCTCGACCTCCTGCGACCGGGCACGGGCCAGGGACTGGGCCACCTGCTCCAACAGGAGGCTCAAAAGCGTGGTTTCCGTGGCGGACAACGGCTTCCGCGAGCCGGTGAACTCGATGGTGTAGCAACCCATCGCCCGGCCGCTGTGCAGCAGGGGGAAGTATCCGCGCGCTCCCTCGCCGGGATCCACGGTGACGCCCGGATAGGCACGCTCCACCTCTTCGCCCGAGCCGAAGATCCTGGCCCTGGCCGTGGCAACCGTGTCGGTCTCCGGAGTGCGCCGGGACAGCGGTGTCCCTTCGATGTCGCGGACCGCTTCGCGGGGCAGACCGGCTGCCCCCGCCACGTGCAGCCGCTCCCCCTCGACGACGGACAGCGCCGAGGCCCTGCCGCCGAAGGCCTGGACAACCCTGGTCTGGGCGAGTGCGAGGATGTCGGAGACCTGTGCCGCACCGGCCAGCTCCCTGGCAAGCCGCTGGATCTGGTACAGGTGGCTGCTGCGGACCGTCGCCGACGCCACGGCCTCCAGCAGCCTCGGCTCGAGGTCCGGGTCGCCTGCGGCGGGCTCCGGTCCCGCAGGGATGAACACCGGAACGGCGGGAGCCGTGACGGCCTCTTCCCCCCCGGTCAACTCCTCGAGGTCGGCGGCCAGCCGGTCTGCGACCGCCTGCATGTACTCCCGCTCCTCGGTCGTGACCGACCTCGGCGGTACCAGACGTATGCCGATGGTCCCGAACCGGTTCCGTGAGGTTCGTATCGGCGCAGAGACGACCGCCATGGAGAAGGTGATGTTGGTCGGGAACCGATGCGGCGATCGACGTACCCCCTCCCATACGTCGACCTCGTCGAAGGCCACCAGTTTCCCCGTCCGATATGCCCGTGTCGTCGGCCACGACAGGTCGTCGATGTCGAAACCGGACGGAATGCCGAAGCCCAGGGGAGAGTCCACGATCATGGCCGCGGCCAGTGTCCGGCGGCTTTTCGTCGGGAGATAGGCAGCACAGGTGCTCGCTCGCAGCCGGTGGTATACGTCCAGCAGGGAGGAAGCAACCAGCCCGCCCTGGCGCGTCCCCGGGTCGATGGCGCCGCAAGGCGGCTGGGCAAACAGTTCCCGGTCCATGAGACCTACCGTCGTTTGGGTAAACGAAAGCCACTCCTATTCCCTGCAAAAATATTCGTTCATTATTGGGTCCATTGTAGACAAACCGGATCAGAGCGCCAGAAGCATTGTCGGAGCCACCGAGGCGAACTGTCTCGAACTCTGTGAACCTCGGCTCCGGATGCTCGTCGAGCACGCCCGAATCCTTCTCCTCGACCGCGGGAGGACCCTGACGCCGCGGGGCCTCCCGCTGGGATTGCTCAGGGTCGGGGACCGTCGACCCGGCGACCGCATCAACGGCCAAGCCGCTCGTGCCGGTTTCGCTTTCGGGTGCGAGTGGGGGTCGGCTCCGTGGGCTTCTTGGCGTGGAGGCTCGAGGGAGGGCCATGCCTACGGTGGGGCCGCCATGGTGGTTGGCGGTGGTGGTGATCCGGGCGGGTCGCGTGGACGATGGCTCGAACTATGGACAGGTCCAGGCCGGAGCCCTTGGACGAGCCGGGGCGGTCGGGGCGGAAGCGGCGGAAGAGTTCGAAGAGTTCGGGGATGTGGTGGGTGGGGACGATCGGGCCGGTGTTGCGGACGCGGAGGGAGCGGGCCGAGACGCCCAGTGGTCACACTGGCGACGACGACGCCGACGCCAAGCCCGGATAAGCCACTACCAACGACCAGGCGACCCGCTCCCACCCTGACGGGCAAACACCGTGCACTAGGAGCCCGGGCGCCGCTGTGCGACCAGCGCGGCGATCTGTGGGCGGTTGATCTTCCCGGTGCTGCTGCGGCCGACGGAGTCGACGAAGTGGAACTCGCGCGGTGTCTTGAACCGCGCCAGACGGTCGGCCAGGTGACCGCGCAGGCGGGTGGCAGCCGGCTCGCCGCCCTCCTCGCCGCCCTTCAGCTGCACGACGGCGACGACGCGCTGCCCCCACTCGTCATCCTGCACGCCGACAACCACGGCGTCGGCGACCGACGGCTCCGTCACGAGGGCGGCTTCCACCTCGGCCGGGTAGATGTTGACGCCCCCCGAGAGGATCAGATCGGAGCGTCGGTCGCCGACGTAGAGATAGCCGTCCTCGTCGAGGTGGCCGATGTCGCCCGCGGTCCGGAACGGGTCGTGGGCGTCCGATGCCCCGGCGGGGATCAAGTCCCCGGCCGCACCGCTGTAGGTGAAATCGAAGCCACCGCTGACGTAGATGGTGCCGGGCTCGCCTGCGGGGAGCGGCCGTCCGTCGCTCCCGCGGATCTCGAGCCGGATGCCGGGTGCCGCGCGGCCTGCGGAGCCTGGTTTCTGCAACGCCTCCTCGGACGTGATGATCGTGGCGATGCCGAACTCCGTGCACCCGTAGTACTCGGTGAGGACCGGACCCCACCACTGGATCATCCGGTGCTTCAGCTCCGGCGGGCACGGTGCTCCAGCGTGGGTGACCAGCTGGAGCGAGCGGCCTGAGAAGGAGTCGCGGATCGACTCGTCGAGGTCGAGAAGCCGATGAAACATGATCGGGACCATGAACGTGGTCGTGACGCCGAATCGGTCGATGAGCGAGAGCGTCTCGGCCGCGTCGAACCGTGTGGTGATGACGAGCTCCTGCCCCAGGTGCAGGGCGCAGAGCGCGTTGAGATTCGGTGCCGGGTGGTAGAGCGGGGCGACCACCAGGTGCACCTGGGGGAGCCCGGTGTCGGTGTCGTACTGCGCGAACCGCTGCCGAGCCCGGGCATCGGCAGCCTCGTCGGGGGTCGTCGTCGGCAGCGCCCGACGGACACCCTTGGGGCGCCCGCTCGTCCCGGAACTGTAGTACTGCACCGAGCCCGCGCTCCGCTGCGTCGGCGCAGCGGCAGGATGCCGTGCGAGCAGGTTCTCGGCCGAGAGTCCGTCCGATGCGCTTCCGACCACGACGACGCGGTCGGGAGCGAGGCCGCCACCCAGGCGAGCTCCTTCGACGGCAAGCGGCTCGAGGGCAGACTCGGTCACCACGGCGCGAGCCCCGGAATCCCCGATCAGGTAGGCGGCCTCGGAGGCGGTCAGGTGCCAGTTGACTGGCACGAGGTATAGGCCGATCTGCTCCGCCGCGAGCTGTGCGGCGATGAAGGTCGCACCGTTCCTCAGGACGAGGGCCACGGTCTCGCCGCGCCGCAGATCCAGGTCGTCCTGCAGCAGGCGGGACCAACGGTGGGCGTCATCGAGCAGGTCGCCCCGCGTGACGGTCTCGGACCCGAGCCGCAACGCGACGCAGTCGCGGTCGCGGGCCGCGATCTCGAAGAAGCCCCGAGCAGGCGCGGCCGCCGGTGTTGTCATGCCGACACCTCCTGGTTCGAGAGCACCAACGTCGCCGCCTCCGAGAAGAAGTGTCCGACACCCTGGACCACACTGACATTCACGTCGGGCACCTGGGCGAACGCCTCGCCCCGGAGCTGGCGGACGGCCTCCTGGATCGCGAACATCCCGTACATGCCGGTGTGGGTGTAGCGAAGGCCGCCGCCGTTGGTGTTCATCGGCAGGTGCCCGCCCGGGGCGGTGTTACCGTCGGCGACGAACGCGCCGGCCTCCCCACGCCCGACGAAACCGAGCGCCTCGAGGCCGTACAGCGGCACGTGTGCGAACGCGTCGTAGACCATCAGGTGATCCACGTCGTTGTGGCTGATGCGCGCCTCGGTGAAGGCAGCCGCGGCCGACCGTTCGAACGTCTCGGCGCGCGTGAGGTCAGGCATCTGCGACACCAAAGGGCTGTCGGCCGCCTCGCCCGACCCCCACAGATAGACGGGGGTACGGCGCAGTTCGCGGGCACGCTCTGCCGACGTGACGACCAGCCCACCGCCTCCGTCGCTCACCATGCAGCACATGAGCTTGGTGAACGGCCAGGCGATCGGCGTCGATGCCAGGACCTCGTCGACGCTCGCGAGACAGGGGCGGGCCGCTCGGGGATTTCCGTGCGCCCACTCGCTCTGCCGAGCCGGCACGGAGGCCAGCTGCTCGAGCGTCGTCCCCGTCTCGTGGGCGTAGCGAAGGTAAGGGAGCGTGAACATCGTGGGAGGGCCGTTGACGCCGAACGGTAGCTCGAACTGACCGAGCATCCCGTCGGCCGGCATCGGACGCGGATGGCGTCCGACCACCGACCGACGGGATTCGCCGTGCAGCACGAGGACGACTTCGGCCTGTCCGGCCGCGATCGCGGCAGCCGCGTGACGCACGTGCACCAGAAACGACGTCCCGCCCACGCTCGTGCCGTCGAACCACGTCGGACGGACTCCCAACGCGTGAGCGATCTCGACCGGGTTGTGCACGGCGCTCGTGATGCCGTCGACATCGTCGAGGCTCAGGCCGGCGTCGGCGAGAGCGAGCAGCGCGGCATCGACGTGGAGGTCCAACTCGGACATGGCGGGCAGTCGTCCGAGGCTCGTTTCGGCGGCGCCGGCGATGGCGGCCACGAGGCGACTCACGCGGCGTGCCCCTCTCGGGGGGCGAACACCGGAACCACCTGGCCGCGCCGGTCCTCGAAGGCGACCTGAAGCGGCATGTCGATGACCAGCTGGTCGGGCACAGCGTCGTTTCCGATGATGTTCGTCATCATGGTCGGCCCTTCCTCAAGCCGGACGATTGCGATGACGTGCGGACCGACTGCTTCGAATCCGGGGGCGGGGAGGTGGTTGACGACATAGCTCAGCAACGTCGCGCGTCCGCTCACGTCAACCCACGACACCTCGCGGGAGCCGCAGGACGGGCACGCGATGCGGGGGTAGAAGAAGTGCTTTTCACACGAGCCGCACTGCTGGACCGCCAGGCGGCCCTCGGTCGCGGCGTCCCAGAAGGGGCGGGTGGTCGGTGTCGGCAGCGCCTGCGCGGCGCCCTCGCCAGGGGTGATCTCGGACGCAAACATTGGTACCATGAGCGGTACTATACAGGTCGTTATGATACCGTCCAGTCGTTGTCGGCACTCGGCGCGACGGAGCGGAAGGAAGATTCGTGGGCACTCGAACGATCTACACGGGCGCGTTGGTCCTGGTGGGCGACCCCCGCAGCGGCAGCTTTCAGCGAGTCGACGTCGAGGTCGTCGACGGCCGGATCGGTCGGCTTGCCGAGAACCTCGGGTCCACGCCCGAAGGTGCCGATGTCGTCGATGCGTCCTGGGCTTGGATCATCCCGGGGTTCGTCGACGCGCACCACCACATGTGGCAGGCGACGATGCGCGGCCTCACGGTGGACTTCACGCTGTCGGACTACGTGTGGACGATCCGGCGCAACCACTCCGGCGTGCACCGCGCGGTCGACATCTACAACGGGACGCTCGGTGCGGCCGTGGGGCTGCTCGACTCCGGCACGACCTGTTCGGTCGACTACTCCCACAGCATCTTGACCCCCGAGCACGCCGACGCGGGCGTGGCGGCCATCAACGAGTCCGGAATCCGTGGCGTGTGGTGCTACGGGCTCTATGACCCCCACACGACGAATCCGTACTTCACGTCTGTCGAGTCCCGCCTCGAGGACGCGCGACGCGTGCGTTCATCGTTGTTTGCGACCAGCGGCGGGCGGGTGCGCTTCGGGATCGCGCCGACCGAGATGAGCCTGAACGGCATCGAGCAGGCCGCCCAGGAAATGGTGCTCGGGCGCGAGCTGGATTGCCTGATCCACACTCACACCAACGCCCGGTGGAAGCCCGGATACCGGTCGGAGATCAAACAGCTGGCCGAGGCTGGGCTCCTCTGGTCGCACCAGCTCCACTCGCACTGCAACACCTCCGATGCCGAGGACTTCGCGATCCTGGCCGATCATGGGGCCAAGGTCTCCTCCACCCCCGAGACCGAGCTGAATATGGGGATGGGGTTCCCGATCGCCGCCGTCGCCGACCGCGCCGGTGTCGTGGCGGGGCTGGGAGCGGACATCCAGTCGAACAACTCTCCCGACATGTTCACGACCATGCGCCTGATGCTGGCGGGGGAGCGTGCGCGGGCCAATCAGCGCGCGCTGGAGGAGAAAGGCATTTACGACATGGGTGGCCTCGAGTTGCGTGCTGCCGACGTGCTGTACTTCGCGACGCTCGGCGGGGCCATCGGTCTGGGCCTGGAGGACGAGTGTGGTTCGATCGACGTCGGCAAGGCCGCCGATCTCCTTTTCATCCGCAACACATCCCTGAACCTGACACCAGCGGTCGACCCGATGGGTGCGATCGTCATGAGCGCTCGAACCTCCGACGTCGACACCGTCCTCGTCGGCGGTGAGGTCGTGAAGCGGGACGGCGCGATGCGTGCCGACCTCGTCGAGAAGGCGATCCGAGGCCTGCGGGAGTCGGGCACCCACATCGTGAACGAGTCGCAGGCGTACGGGGGCATGATGCCTCCGCAGCCCGAGTGGTGGGGCGCCGCGACCGCAGCGACGGGCTCGCCGTCATGACCCGTCGGCGGCCTCCTTTCGAGCGCCGGGACAGCGAACTCCGGGAGACGACATGCGGTGGGTGACATGCCGGCACGGGCACGGTCCGCGGGTCGGTCTGGTCGTCGACGACGCGGTGCATGTCTTGGACGACGACCGCACGCTCATCGACGTGATCTCCGCAGGCCAGGTCGTGATGGAGCGCATCGCCGAAACGGCGCGCCGATCGCCCGCGACCGTCGTCCCACTCGAGTCGACGGTGCTGCACTCCCCGATCCCGCAGCCGCCCTCCGTGCGCGACACGGTCGGCTTCCTCGACCATGTCCGCGGGTGCCGAAGGGCCTACGGCCGTGACCCGGAACTCGGCGAGGTCTGGAGCCGTGTTCCCGCCTTCTACTTTGCCAATCCGGCCACCCTGTTCGGCGCTCGCGACGACGTCGCGATCGCGCCGGGCTCACGCTGGTTCGACTTCGAGCTCGAAGTCGCAGCGGTCATCGGCACGCCCGGCTCGGACCTGGATCCTGTCGCCGCCCAGGACGCGATCGCGGGCTACATGCTCTTCTGCGACTGGACCGCCCGAGATCTGCAGCAGACCGACATGGCGCTCGGCATCGGTCAGGGCAAAGGCAAGGACTCCGGCATGACGTTCGGTCCGTGGCTCGTGACCGCCGACGAAGTCGCGAACCGGCTCGTCGACGGTCGCCTCGACCTCGAGGTGGCGGTCGAGGTCAACGGCGTCGAGATCGCCCGCGGGACGACCGGTGCGATGGACTGGACCTTCGGAGAGATCGTGTCGTTCGTGTCGCGCGGCACCCGTTTGGTCCCCGGCGACGTCATCGGGTCCGGCACGATCCCCGGCGGTTGCCTGCTCGAGCACCTCGTCGGTGACCCGGAGACCTACGACGGATGGCTGAAGCCAGGCGACACCGTCTCACTCAACGGTCGCGCCCTCGGACGCACGCATCAACGCATCGTCGACGGCGCCCGCCCTCACCCGCTCTCGAGCGGCTACTGATCCCGACCGACACGAGGAACCTGTGACGAACACCTACACGCGCGGCCTGCACGAGATCGCCCCGGGAATCTGGGCCTGGCTGCTGCCCGACGGCGAGTGGGGCATGAGCAACGCGGGGCTGGTGCAGGGCGAGGGGCAGAGCTTCCTCGTCGACACCCTCTTCGACCTCCCCCTCACGACCGAGATGCTGGACGCCATGGCGGACCTGACCGCCTCCACGCCGATCCAGGGCGTCCTGAACACCCACGCCAACGGCGACCACTGCTTCGGCAACCAACTCCTCGACGACACGGTCACGGTGTACGCGACGAGCGAGACCGACCACGAGATCCAGCACGGCACGACCCCCGAACGGCTCCACATGCTGGCGACATCGGACTTCGGACCGGTCCTGTCGCCCTTCCTGCGGAGCTGTTTCGGAGCGTTCGACTTCACCGGCATCACTCTGCGAAACGCCGACACGGTCTTCAACGACTCTCTGACGGTGACAGTCGGCGGTCGCGATGTCGAACTGTTGCGGCTGGGCCCGGCGCACACTGCCGGCGACGCCATCGCCCACGTGCCCGATGCCGGGGTGATCTTCGCCGGCGACCTCCTCTTCATCGGTGGGACGCCCATCATGTGGGCCGGCTCGCTCACGAACTGGCTGCGTGCCTGCGACCGGATGACCGCGCTCGATCCGACGGTCGTGGTGCCCGGTCACGGACCGCTCACCGACGTCGACGGGGTCGCGGAGATGCGGGGCTACCTGGCCCACGTCAAGGACCGCATCGCCGACGGGGTGGCGGCGGGTCGACCGTGGCGCGAGACCGCCGACCGGATGGATCTGGACCGCTACGCCTCCTGGCCGCAGGCCGAACGCATCGTCGTCACGACCTACCAGGCCTACCGGCAGGCTGCGGTGGACACCCCTCAGGAGGACGGCATCGACCTCTTCGGCGAGATGGCCGCCTGGCAGCAGCGCCATGCAAGGAAACACTGACGCCCCGGCGCCGCGGCCGACGACGGATGGTTCGGCCGATGAGGTCCGCCCGATCCCTCGGCAGCGAGGCGGGCCCGTGGTCTCGCGACAGTCCGACGTGCTCGACGTGCTCGAAGCGGCGTTCCTGGACGAGTGTCGGCGTACAGCAATGTGGCTCTGACACGAAAATACGGGAACGGCAAACCTCAAGCGCCTGCTCGGAGTCGCCGCCATGGCCGCGATCCGCAACGAGGAGTCCTCTCCGTCGGTGTTCTTCGCCGCGTCTTCGCCCGTCGGGGCGGGAAGGCCGAGCTGCTCGGCGTCGTGATTCGCAGACTTCGGGACCCCTGGTGCCGGCCCGGCTCGGTGCCGCACGAGGCGAGGCGTTGGAGCTGTTCGGGCATCTCTGCCGCCGTGGCCTGTCCTGATCGGGCGTCGCCGAGAGCCGGCGGGGGGAGCACATCCACTTGTGCGGTACCAGAAGAGCATCTATAGTACCAGAACTGTTACCAGCACCTCATGCTGGTCCGCGGTGGAACGGCGGTGGCGCTCTTGGCGCCGCTCGGATCGCTGACGACCCCCGCAAGGATCTGCGTCGACGTGCTCTTCATCGTCGGAAGGACCTGTCAATGACCGACACCCCATCGGTGTACGTGGTGACCGGAGGTGCCGGCGGACTCGGCGGCGCCACGGCGAAGCTCTTGGCGGAGCGCGACGTGTCCGTCGTGGTGACCGACCTGGTCGACGCCGACGAGAGCGAGTTGCGCGCGCGGCTCGGTGAGCGCGTGACGTTCGTCCGCGGCGACGTCTGCTCGGAGAGCGACCTCGGCCAGGTGCTCGACCACGCCTGCGAACGCGGCACGATCCGCGGGCTGGTCCACTGTCCGGGGAAGGGCTTCCCCTGCAGGATCGTGGACCGTGCCGGGACGCCATTCCCGCTGGACCGGTTCGAGACCGCCCTGAGGCTGAATCTGGTGGGCACCTTCAACGCCCTGCGGCTGACGGCCGCACGCATGGCCGCGAACGACCCCGACGAAGGCGAACGCGGGTCGATCGTGATGACCGCGTCGGTCGCCGCCTGGGACGGGCAAGTCGGACAGATCGCCTACGCCGCCGCGAAGTCCGGCGTCGTCGGCATGACCCTGTGCGCCGCTCGTGACCTCGCCGACCTCGGCATCCGCGTCAACACCATCGCTCCTGGCATCTTCGATACCCCGCTGCTGGCCCGGTTCTCCCAGGACATCCGCGACGGCCTCGCGGAATCGGTCACCTTCCCGAAGCGCCTCGGTGACCCGGAGGAGTACGCCTCGCTCGCCGACCAGCTACTCCACAACCGCTACCTGAACGGCGAGGTCATCCGCCTCGACGGCGGCATCCGGATGGCGCCCCGATGAGCGCCGCCGGCGCCCCGGTCTTGTTCGAGGAGACCGACGGTGTCGCGACGATCACCCTCAACCGTCCCGCCGTGCGCAACGCCGTCGACGCCTCGATGGCGGGAGCTCTCGCCGAGATCGTCGACCACCTGGACGATCGCAGCGACCTCCGCGCAGCCATCCTCACCGGTACCGGCGGCAGCTTCTGCTCGGGCATGGACCTGAAGGCCTTCGTCCGTGGCGAGAAGTCCTCGATCCCGGGCCGCGGGTTCGCCGGATTCACCGCCCGCCCTCCTGCCATCCCCGTGATAGCCGCCGTCGAAGGTGCCGCCGTCGCCGGCGGCTGCGAGCTCGTGCTCGCCTGCGACCTGGTTGTCGCGGCCGAGTCCGCACGCTTCGGGGTGCCAGAGGTCAAGCGCGGACTGGTCGCCGTAGGCGGCGCCCTCCTCAAGCTGCCGTCGAGGATCCCGTACCAGGTCGCAATGGAGTGGATCCTGACCGGCGACATGGTCGGCGCTCGTCGCGCCCACGAGGTGGGGCTGGTCAACGCGGTGGCACCCGACGGTGAGGCACTGGCGGTCGCCCGGCGTTTGGCAGACCGCGTCGCCGCCAACGGCCCGCTGGCGCTTCGCGCCAGCAAGCAGATCGTCGCGGCGTCGTCCTCGTGGAGCCACGAAGAGGCGTACGAGCGTCAGCTCGAGATAGCGCGCCCGGTGACGGAGTCGGCGGACGCCCGGGAGGGCGCCCGTGCCTTTGCCGAGAAGCGAAGCCCCGTGTGGAGCGGTCGATGAGCGCGGGGCCGCTGGACGGCGTGCGTGTCGTCGAGCTCGGCGGGATCGGACCGGCGCCGTTCGCGTGCATGATGCTCGCCGACCTCGGCGCCGACGTCATCAGGATCGACCGGCCGGGAGCCGAGCTCCACCCGGTGATGCACCGCAATCGCCGCTCGATCGCGCTCGATCTCAAGTCTCCGGAGGGCCGCGCGATCGCGATGCGGCTGATCGCGGCCGGCGACGTCGCCATCGAGGGCTTCCGCCCAGGGGTGGCCGAACGCTTGGGCCTTGGGCCTGACGACGTCTCCCGCGAGGCGCCGCACGTCGTGTATGGCCGGATGACCGGTTGGGGACAGGACGGTCCCTGGGCACAGCTTCCCGGGCACGACATCAACTACATCGCCCTGACCGGCGCCCTCCATGCGATCGGCCCCGCCGACGGGGACCCAGTGGTGCCACTCAACCTCATTGGCGACTTCGGCGGTGGCGGCATGCTGTTGGCCTACGGCGTCCTCGCGGCCGTCGTCAGCGCTCGCACCACAGGGCGAGGGCAGGTCGTCGACGCCGCGATGATCGACGGCTCGGCGGCCCTCATGGCGATGCTCCACGGGTACCTCGCGGAGGGGCGATGGGTCGACGAGCGTGGGGTGAACCACCTCGACGGCGGCGCTCCCTACTACCGGACGTACGCGTGCAGCGATGGTCGGCACGTGGCGGTCGGCTGCATCGAGCCGCAGTTCTACGCGAGCCTGCTCGAGGGGCTTGACCTGGGCGACGACCCGGACTTCGCGGCCCAGGACGATCGCTCGCGATGGCCGTCCATGGCGCACCGCCTGCAGGCGATCTTCGGTTCGAGGCCGCGTGATGAGTGGGCCGAAGTGTTCGCCACGAGCTCGGCCTGCGTCACCCCGGTCCTGTCGATCGGTGAAGCGCCACTGCACCCGCACCACGTCGAACGGCAGACCTATACCTCGCTCGGCGACGGTCACATGGCGCGACCCGTGCCGCGCTTCGCAGGAACACCTGCCGCCGAGCCACGCCCGGCACCCGTGGTCGGCAGCGACGGCTTGGCGCTGCTGGGGGAGCTCGGCCTCGAGCCAGCCGAGATCCGGAGTCATCTTGAGGCGGGGGTGGTCGTGCTGCCGCCGAGCGCCACCGACGAGAGGGGACCGAGGTGACGACGGCGCGCGAGCTCGTGGCTCGTCACGTGTTCGACGGCATGACGATCGCCGTCGGGGGTTTCGGCCTCTGTGGCAACCCGTTCGACCTGATCGAGGCGGTCCGTGACTCGGGCGTGACCGACCTGACGATCGTCTCCAACAACATGGGTACCGACGGCAAGGGCCTCGGCGTGCTCCTGGAGGGTCGGCAGGTCCGCAAGGTCGTGGCGTCCTACGTCGGTGAGAACCGCCGATTCGCCCAGCAATACCTCGACGGGCAGCTTGAGATCGAGTTCACCCCACAGGGCACCCTGGCCGAACGGCTCCGCGCGGGCGGGGCGGGGATTCCCGCCTTCTACACCCCGACCGGAGCCCACACGATCGTCGCCGAGGGCAAGCCGACCACACAGATGGGCGGCCGTACCGTGATCCTGGAGCACGCGATCGTCGCGGACCTCGCACTCGTGCGCGCCCACCACGCGGACGCGGCGGGCAACTTGACGTACCGAATGACAGCGCGGAACTTCAATCCCGTCGTCGCCACTGCGGGGCGGGTCACGCTCGCGGAGGTCGACCGGGTGGTGGAGGGGTACCTCGACCCCGACCTCGTGCAGACGCCGGGGATCTACGTCGACGAGGTGATCGTCGCGTCGGCGCGAGCGCCGGAGATCGAGCAACGGACGACGCGGCCGCGGCAGTCCGAAGGAGGCGCCCATGTGGAGGCGTGAGCAGATGGCCGCCGTCGCGGCGCGCGAGCTGGTCGACGGCGCATATGTCAATCTCGGGATCGGCATTCCGACGTTGGTGGCGAATCACGTGCCGGCGGGCATCCGGGTGACCCTGCAAAGCGAGAACGGCATGCTGGGCATGGGGAAGTTCCCGCTCGAGAGCGACGAGGACGCCGACCTCATCAACGCCGGTAAGCAGACGGTCACGATCGAGCCGGGTGGCAGCTTCTTCGGGTCCGACCAGTCCTTCGCGATGATTCGCGGCGGCCACATCGACCTGGCGATCCTCGGGGCCATGCAGGTGTCGGGGTCGGGCGACCTCGCCAACTGGACGATCCCCGGTGTGCTCGTCAAGGGCATGGGCGGGGCGATGGACCTCGTGGCGGGAGCCCGGCGGGTCGTCGTCCTGACCGACCACACGACGAAGGACGGCCGGCCGAAGATCGTCGAGACCTGCGACCTGCCCCTGACCGGCCGCAGTGTCGTGAACCGGGTCGTCACCGACCTGGCCGTCTTCGACGTGACGCAGGCAGGTCTGGCGCTGGTCGAGCTCGCCCCCGAGGTGACGCTGGAGGAGGTCCGCGACCGCACGGGCTGCCGGTTCGACGATCTCCGAGAGGGTACGGCGCACGGCATCGACTGACGGTGCAGCCGCCCGACCACGACTCCAGGCCCAGGAAGCGGTATCGTTCGCGACCTCGGAGTACCGTGAATCGGGCCGGCGCAGTCCCGGCGACGACGCAGTGAAGTGAGGTGGACCATGCCAGACGTCAGGTCGAACACCCTTTCCGGGCGGCAGTCCGACGTACTCAACGCCCTTGAGGAGGCCTTCCTCGCTGAGGGCTTCCGCCATCTCACGATCGGTGACATGGCCGCCCTCGCTCGCACCTCCCGCCGCACGATCTATCACCTGGGGCAGAGCAAGGACGAGGTCGTGGTCGGCGTCGTCGACCGCTACTTCAACTCGATGGGCAAGGAGGCGCTGCGCCGCGCCCACGACACAGCGAATGTGCACGACCAGATCGAGGCCTACCTGTCAGCCTCCGTTGAGCGCAATCGTCGAGCCAGCCGTCAGTTCGTGCACGACGTCGAGAACTATCTGCCTACGAGCCACGTCTACGACCGCCATCAGGAGATCGCGATTCGTGAGCTGGAGACCATCGTGCGAAAGGCGATGGAGCGGGGAGAGGTCACCGGGGGGTCGCCGGCCTTGTGGGCCGAGATGCTCGGCGCCGTGATCCGTCATCTGCGGAACCCCGATGTGCTCGATCGGGTGGGCGCCACCCGCGGCGACGCACTCGAGTTGTTCGGGCGGTTCTGCCGCCGCGGCCTGGCCTGAGCTTGACTCCGCCGGGGATCTTGGATGTCCGGACTCGACTATCGAGGGTGCGCCAGGACTTCGGCCCGGGAATCTCGTTCTCATCCAGGAAGGCCTGGAAGGCAGCCGGCGGTCTCGGTGGCGAGGCTTCCTCGGTCACTGACCGGCCGCTGAGGCGTTCGGTGTTCACGGCGATGGCCGTGAGTACGTGTTGCGGGTGGGCTTTCGGCTGTCCTCGGTAGCGGCAGCGGCGCATGCCGGGTCCGTGGGCGAACTCGTTGTGGTGCCTTCCATTCCGGAGCGAACCGCGTAGCGCGCCTTCCACTCGGGTGTCTGCTGCTCGCTGCGGACGCGGACGTGCAGGAGTTCTCGCGGAGGAAGCCCACCTTCCGGGCGCTCTCGCGGGAGCCGGCGCACCGCGTGCCGGCCCCGGCCGACCTGGCCTCGGGGGCAGGTGACCCGTCGGCGGTCGAAGGCGGTCGGCGTGGCCGTCCCGGGCCGGGCGTTCGCGGAAGTCGGCGAGCACACTGTGGTGGAAGCCGGGATCGTCCGGTTCCAGGGCCAGGGCGTGTGAAGTCGATGCGGCATCGGACCGCTTCCGCTATCTGACGGTCCGACAGACCGAGCAGGAACTGCACTACACACGCCTGGCCGGTTGGGCGGGCGAGGTGCCGGGGCGTCGTCGCGCGGGTATCCGCCCGCGAAGTCCTCGTCGCATCACAGTCCGTCCAGCCGGTCTCTCACCCACATCGCCGTCGTTCGGATTGCTCGCGCGCGATCTGCGCGGTCAGAGACGGGACTTGCCCACCGGATCGGGGACGAGCGAACTCCGACATCCCCGGCAGAGTAAAGCTGAGCCGTGATCGTGTGGCCGCTGGACAGGCGGCACCGGCAGGGACTGAACGGCATGGGACCGCATTTGATGTAGCCGCCCTGCCGCCCTGCCGCCGTGGTCCGGCCGTGTGACGCTCCTGTTGCCGTCCTCGAAGGACCGCCGAGGGCAAGGTTCGATGATGACCTTGACCGGTACCAAAGGTGCGCTTACGATACCGAACACAGTACCTAATGTGGGCTGGGTCACTCGATCGATCGTGATCGTCAGCGCAGTTCCGTAGCCGCCGGGCCGCTCCCCCGAGCGACTCGTGTGGTCATCGAACTGCCGCAGGACGGCGCGGACACCTGGTCTGCGCCGACGTGAAGCTGAGGGAGGAGAAGGTATGACGAGAACTCGCATCGCGGCGGTGTGCGGGGCGCTGCTGGCGCTCACGCTGTCGGCGTGTGGCAGCTCGTCGTCTCGCGGTCCCACCGGGTCGACCAGCGACGACGTCATCAAGCAGGCGAAGGCCTCGACGGAGCAGGCGTTCGCAGGCACCGATCGTGCCCTGCCGACCGGCGGTCCCAAGGCGCAGGCAGGCAAGACCGTGTGGGCGCTCGCTTGCAGCACCCAGGCGGCCGGCTGCGTTGTGCCGGCCCAAGGATTCGTCGACGCCTCGAAGGCGCTCGGGTGGGACGTCAAGCTGGTCGACGGGAAGGCCGACCCGGCGGTCTACAACTCCCAACTGCGGGCCGCTGCGGCTGCGCACGTCGATGCCGTTGCCTTGTTCGGCGTCGATTGCTCCGTGGTCAAGGCCTCGATCGAGGTGGTGCATACAGCCGGCGTCAAGGTCTACGGCGGCAACGCGCTCGACTGCGACGACAAGTCCAGCGACGGTGGCAAGCCCCTGTTCGACGAGCACCTACGGTTCAACCGGAGCCTGATCTCGTACGAGGACTACATGAGCACCTTCGTCGGCCCCACGATCGCCGACTGGGCGATCGCCAAGACCGACGGCACGGCGGAGGTCGTCCTGATGCGCCAGGACGACAATGCCACCCTCCGGATGGTCGGAGACGCCCAGGCCGGCCGCCTCGCCAAGTGCGACGGATGCGTGGTCCATGAGGTGACGTTCACTTCTGTCGACCTGTTCGGCGGGAAGCTTCAGGGCAAGGCCGCCGCCGCGCTCCAGCAGTTCCCGAACGCGGACGTCGTCATGGTTCCCGCCGACTCGGCAATCACCCTCGGAGTGGGGGCGGCTGTCAACCAAGCGCGCCAGGGCGGGCGCAAGGACCTGCTGCTCGCGGGCAACGAGGGTGTTGCCTCGTCGATCACCCTGATTCGCAACGGGACGCAGTCCTACGCGGTCGGCCGGCCGCTCACCTGGACCGGCTGGGCTGCGGCGGACGGCCTGAACCGGCTCTTCGCCGGCGAAAAGCCGGTCGATTCGGGCATGGGCATCGGCAGCATGGACGCCGAGCACCTCCCCCGCGGCGACGTGTACGACGGCAACCCGGCATCGTCGGGCTACCGAGAGAACTACAAGAAGATCTGGGGAGTGACCTGAGTGGTCGACGCCACCTCCGGGAGACGGGCGAGCGCTTTGGGGATCGCCCGCCTCTCCAAGAGCTTCCCCGGCACGCGAGCCCTCGCGGACGTGAGCCTCTCGGTCGACCCCGGCCACTTCCACGCACTCGTAGGCGGCAACGGCTCAGGAAAGTCCACGCTCATCAAGATCCTCGCCGGCGTCTACAGCGCCGACCGGGGTGGGTCGCTCCACCTGGGTGACGCGAGCTTCGACGTCGAGCAGCTGACGCCGCGCTGGTCCCGGGAGGCAGGCATCAGGTTCGTCCACCAGGACCTCGGCCTGTTCCCGGAGCTGACCGTGACAGAGAACGTCCTCGCCGGCAGTCCGTTCCCCCGACGGCTCGGCGGCATCGACTGGTCCGAGGCACGCCGATCGGTCCAACGACTGCTGGACGCGCTCGAGATCCCCGTCCGCGCGCGGTCTCTCGTGCGTGACCTGCGACCTGCCGACCAGACGCTCATCGCGGTGGCGCGCTGCCTGCGCGACCGCGACTCCGGCGGCGTCGGTTTGCTCGTCCTGGACGAGCCGACGACGCGCCTGCCCGCCGACGAGGTGGACGGCCTGCTTCAGCGGCTGAGTGCCTACAGCAGTCGGGGCCAGAGCATCCTCTACGTCACGCACCGGCTCGACGAGGTTCTCGGCTACGCCGACACCGTGACGGTGCTGCGCGACGGCCGCCACGTCGACACCCGCCCCGCGGCCCAGCACGATCGCGAGAGTCTGGTGGCGCACATAGCAGGACACGCGCCCGCGGAGCGACAGCGCCGGCCGCGGACTTCCTTCGGACCAGCCGTGCTCTCGGTCGAAGGCCTGCGGGGTGGTCCCTTGGAGAACGTCACCTTCGATATCCGCGCCGGGGAGGTCGTGGCCCTGGCCGGGTTGGTCGGCAGCGGCCGGACCAGCGTGATGCAGAACGTCATGGGAGCGGTCAAGCCGCGGGGAGGCTCGGTCTCAGTGCGCGGCCGACGGCTCCGGTCCGGGCACGTCGCCGAGGCGATCTCGCGTGGCCTCGCGCTCGTCCCCGAGGAGCGGGCGCGCGACGGTGCGTTCCTGTCCCTGTCGGTGACCGAGAACCTCTCGGCGTCGACGATCCGTCGGTACCGGCGCGGCGGCTGGTTGCGACGCACCGACGAGCGCAGGGATGCCGAGCGCGACATCGACACTTACGGCATCAAGGGAACGGCGGACGCACCGATCGCTCGGTTGTCGGGCGGGAACCAGCAGAAGGCCGTGATGGCGCGGGCGATGAGGTCCGCCCCGGTCGTCCTGCTCCTGGACGAGCCGACGCAGGGGGTCGACGTCGGTGCACGGGCCGACATCCACGCCCGGATCGACGCAGCCGTCGCCGGCGGTGCGGGAGTGCTCCTTGCGACGTCCGACCTCGATGAGTTGCTCCATCTCGCCGACCGGGTGCTCGTGCTTGCCGACGGCCGCATCACAAGCGAGGCATCGGGGCCGGATATCACCCGCACATGGATCTTCGACAACGTCTACCAGCACGAAAAGGAGGCATCGACATGACATCCCAGGACGTCCGTACCACCCTCGAGATGCCGACCGAGAAGCCACCCGCCGAGGACAACGCCGTGACGACGACGAATGGATGGCGCCCGTTGCTCCTGCGCCTGACCGAGCGTTTCGGACTCGTGATGCTGCTGCTGGGCGTCGCGATCTACTTCACCGTCGATCCCGCCACGTCGGCGACGTTCCCCACGGTGTCGAATCTCCGCAACATCGTGGCCAACGAGTCGGTGCTGATCCTGGCGGCGCTCGCCGCCCTGATCCCCTTGGTGGCGCATCGCTTCGACCTCTCGGTAGGAGCGATCGTGGCACTGACGTCGATCGCCGCGGCGAAGGCGACCACCTCGATGGAGCTGCCGATCCTCGTCGGCGTGGTCATCGCCGTGACGATCGGTGCGCTGGTCGGGCTGGCGAACGGGATCCTCATCGCGTACTTCCGGGCCAACTCGCTCGTCATCACCCTCGGCATGGCCACCCTGCTCGGGGGCGTGGCGTCGGCGTGGTCCGGCCATCAGACCATCGTCGGCGTCCCCGTGACCCTCACGAACTTCGGCAACGGCCTGTGGTTCGGCGTTCCGCGGCCGGTGTACCTCGTCATCGTGGCCGCACTGGCGGTGTCCTTCCTCCTCGGGCTGACGCTCTTCGGGCGGCGTCTGTTGTCGGTGGGCGTCAACGAGACGGCGGCACACCTCGTGGGCCTGCCGGTCCAGCGCACGGTCGCCCTGGCCTTCGTCGCCTCGGGCGCGCTTGCCGGCCTTGCGGGTGCTCTGCTCCTCGCCCGGACCGGGAGCGCGGCCTCCGGGGTCGGGGTGGGCTACCTGCTTCCGGCGCTCGCTGCGATCTTCCTGGGGTCGACCACCATCCGCCCGGGGCGCTATACCGTCGCGGGCACTCTCGTCGGCGTGTTCTTCGTCGCCATCAGCATCAACGGCTTGACCCTCGCAGGAGCGGCCGACTGGGTCGAGCCCGCGTTCAACGGCGCCGCCGTCATCGTCGCGGTAGCGGTCTCCTCGCTGCTGACCCACCGTCGCCTGACGGGTGCGTCGCGATGATCGCCTCATACGAGCTCGACGCGGAGGAGACCGCGATCGTCGCCGTGGTCCGCAACTGGGTCGACCGCAAGGTCAAACCCGTGGTCCGGGAGCTGGAGCACGCCGACACCTACCCCGAGAAGCTCATCGACCAGATGAAGCAGATGGGCATCTACGGCCTGGTCATCCCCGAGCCGTGGAACGACGCCGGGGTGAGCACGCCGTGCTACGCCGCGGTCACCGAGGAACTCGCCCGCGGATGGATGAGCCTCGCCGGTGCGATGGGCGGCCACAGCGTCGTGGCGAAGCTCCTGATCGACCACGGCACACAGGAGCAGAAGGACCACTACCTGCCACGCATGGCGACCGGTGAGGTCCGCGCGACGATGGCGCTGACCGAGCCGGGAGGGGGTTCTGACCTGCAGGCCATGCGCACGACGGCCCGCAAGGAGGGCGACGACTACGTCGTCGACGGCTCCAAGACCTGGATCACGAACGCGCGGCGCTCCCAGCTCGTGGCGCTCCTGTGTCGCACAGACCCGGACGCGGAGCCCGTGCACCGGGGCATCAGCATCCTGCTGATCGAAAAGGGTCCGGGCTTCGAGGTCTCCCGTGATCTGCCGAAGCTCGGCTACAAGGGAGTCGAGAGCTGCGAGCTCTCCTTCGACGGATACCGCACCCGGCAGAGCAGCCTGCTCGGGATCCAGGAGGGCCAAGGGTTCGCGCAGATGATGCGTGGTCTCGAGATCGGTCGCATCCAGGTTGCCTCGCGTGCGCTGGGCGTCGGCGCCGCGGCCCTTGAGGACGCGCTGCGCTACAGCCGGCAGCGCGAGAGCTTCGGCAAGCAAATCTGGGAGCACCAGTCGATCGGCAACTACCTGGCCGACATGGCCACGCAGCTGACCGCAGCCCGTCAGCTCGTGCAGTACGCAGCACGGCGCTTCGACTCCGGTGAGCGCTCCGACATGGAGGCCGGCATGGCCAAGCTCTTCGCATCCGAGGTGGCCATGAAGATCGCCCTCGACGCGGTGCGCATCCACGGCGGTTACGGCTACTCCACCGAGTACGACGTGGAGCGGTACTTCCGCGACGCGCCGCTCATGATCGTCGGCGAGGGTACCAACGAGATCCAGAAGAACGTCATCGCCCGCCAACTCGTCAAACGGAACCCGGCCTGATGGGCGCGAGCAACTGCACGTGGTTGTTCGTCCCCGCCACGACCCCACAGCGGTTCGCCGGCGCCGCGGCCTCGGGTGCGGACGCCGTGATCCTCGACCTCGAGGACGCCGTCGGTGTCGATGCCAAGGACTCGGCCCGTGGGTCGGCTGCGGCGTGGCTCGCGAACGGAGGCCGGGCCTGGGTGCGGGTCAACGCGACCGGCACGCCATGGCACGACGACGACGTCGCGGCACTCACCGGGCTGCCCGGCGTGCTGGGTCTCGTGGTGCCGAAGGCCGAGGACCCGGTGGCGCTCACGGAGCTGGCCGGACGTCTGCCGGCCGGGCGGGATTTGGTCGCGCTCGTGGAGTCCGCACTGGGCGTCCACCGGTCCGTGGAGATTGCCGAGGCCCCCGGCGTGGAGCGGCTGGCGTTCGGCTCGCTCGACTTCGCGGTCGACGTGCGGGCCGAGCACGTCGACGACGCGCTGCTGCTGGCGCGCAGCACCCTCGTGCTCGCCTCCCGCGTCGCGGGGCTGCCCGCACCGATCGACGGCGTCACGACCTCGGTCCGCGACACCGACCTCGTCGCCGCAGAGGCCCGACGGTCCCGCACGCTCGGGTTCGGCGGGAAGCTCTGCATCCATCCTGCCCAACTGGAGGCGGTGGCGCGGGTGTTCGCGCCGACCGCAGAGCAGCTGGCGTGGGCTCGCGGCGTCGTCGAGGCAGCCGCGGCCGCAGGTGGAGGCGTGGTCGCCGGTCCTGACGGTCACATGATCGACAAGCCCGTGATCGATCGCGCCCGCGCGATCCTGCGGGACTGAGCAGGAGGGGATCCCGCATGCTTCCTCTGGAAGGACTCACCGTCGTGTCGCTCGAGCAGGCCGTGGCCGCACCGTTCGCGACCCGGCATCTCGCCGACCTCGGCGCCCGCGTCATCAAGGTCGAGCGACCCGGCGCGGGCGACTTCGCCCGCGGCTACGACCGCACCGTGCACGGAGACTCCAGCTACTTCGTGTGGCTCAACCGCGGCAAGGAGTCGATCGAGCTCGACATCAAAGCGCCCGAGGACCGCGCTGTGCTCGACGCTATGATCGCCACTGCCGACGTCGTCGTGCAAAACCTTGTGCCCGGTGCCGTGGAACGTCTCGGCCTGGACGCGGCAAGCCTCCGAGCACAGCGCCCGGAGCTGATCCACTGCTCGATCTCGGGGTACGGCACCGCGGGGCCGTACCGGAGCAAGAGGGCCTACGACCTGTTGGTGCAGTGCGAGACCGGCCTGCTGATTGCCACAGGAACGCCCGACACCCCCAGCAAGGTTGGCACTTCGGTCGCCGACATCGCTACGGGGATGTACGCGTACTCCGGCGTTCTCGCCGCACTGCTGCAGCGCGCGACGCAAGGAATCGGCGCCACGATCGAGGTCGCAATGATCGATGCGCTGGGCGAGTGGATGAGCCAGCCCGCCTATCACGCGGTGCACGGAGGCACCGAGACGCGTCGCACCGGCGCGAAGCACGCCTCGATCGCACCGTACGGCCCCTACCCCGCCGGCGATGGAAACCTCGTGTTCCTCGGGGTCCAGAACGACCGCGAGTGGGCGAGGCTCTGCACCGATGTCCTGCACCGGCCGGAGCTCGTCACGGACCCGAGGTTCGTCGGCAATCCCGAGCGCGTGGAGAACGACGAAAGAATCACTCCGGTCATCACCGAGGCCTTCGCCGGTATCGATGCCGAGGAGATCGTCGCGCGCCTCGACGCGGCGGGCATCGCCTGCGCGCGCTTGCGGGCACCCTCCGAGCTCATGGCCCACCCACAGCTCCAGGCTCGCGACCGATGGCGCGAGGTTCGGACCCCCGGTGGCGTGATTTCCGCGATGCTGCCGCCGGTGTCGACGGACGGTCAGGAGCCGCGCATGGGTGACGTCCCGCGCCTTGGTGAGCACAACGCGGCGCTACGCGCCGAGTTCGCAACCGGACGTACCGAGGTCTCCGCGTGAGCGAGCACCCGACCCACATCGAGCGCCGCGAGGTGCTCCGGCCAGAGCCCGCGCTCGCGCTGACCCGCCTGCTGGAGGTTGGTGAGCCCGACTTCGATCGCGACGGTCTGCCGCTGCTGTGGCACTGGCTGTACCTCCTCGAGCGGCCGACCCAGGCCGATCTCGGCACCGACGGCCACCCCGTCGCCGGCGTGATTCCAGCGCCACCGGAGCCGGGGCGGCGTCGCATGTGGGCAGGCGGACGGGCCACGAGCCTCGCGCCGCTGCGCCTCGGTGTCCTGACGACCCGGCGCACCGAGATCGTGTCGTCGACCGACAAGGACGGCCGCAGCGGACGGCTGACCTTCGTCGTGGTCCGCCACACGATCGAGCAGGACGACTCACCCGTCGTGGTGGAAGAGCAGGACATCGTCTACCGCGACGCCGTGACGCCGGGTGCCCCGGCGCCGGTCCAACAGGTCGAGGACATCGGACTGGAGCCGGGGGAATGGCGTCTGCCGATCGATCCGACGCTGCTGTTCCGATTCTCCGCCCTGACCTACAACGCCCATCGCATCCATTACGACCGTGACTACGCGCGCGAGGTCGAGGGGTACGCCGGGCTCGTGACGCACGGTCCGCTGCAGGCGATCGCGATGGCCGAGGCCGCGCGCGAGCGGGGCGCGGACCGACGGGTCTCGATCGACTACCGACTGGTGTCCCCGCTGTTGGACCACCAGGGGCTGGTGGTCTCGGCGATCGCCGATGGTGCGAGCTGGCGCACGGGCGCGCGTGACCTTTCCGGCCGCGCGACAGCTCGCGGGCGAGTCACTCGAGGCGGGCTCGTGCAACCCTCCTGACCTATTCGACGCGATCCTGGGGCCGGTCGGATCCGACCACAGGGCGCGCGCGAAGGCGGCGGTGGCGCCCGGGTCGTGAGGCCCTCCCGCGCCGTCACGGCGTCGGCGGAACGCGTCTCGTCCGCGCGACGTCCGCCCCGACACCGGGCTTGTCCGGCTGTCGTACGGCCAGGCCCGAGCTCTGCTCGACGCCCACACCTCGCTCGACGGTGTGCCGGGGACGGGCTGGGCCTGCACGAGTACCGTCATTCTGGCCTCACATACCTCGGTGAAGCCGGGGCCGGCCTGCCGATGCTCATGGCCAAGTCGCGGCACGAGAAGCCCGAGAACGTGAGGAAGCACTTCCATCCCTCGGCGGAGGCGATCGCCGAGGTCACCAGCCTGCTCGCACCCGACGGCGGCAGGCGCTGACCTCGACACGGCAGGGCCGCCCGATCAACTTCCGTCTGCCTCTACCTGACAAAGATGCCGAGCAGACGCCGGCCGCCCGGCCCGCCTCCCGGCCGACCGGCGACATCGCCGATTGGCCCGGCCGTCCCGAGTTGTCAGGTCCCCGTCGGTGGTGCGCTCATCGCTGCCGTCAGGAACGTGATCGCCCAGCGCCGGGCTGCCTGGCCCGCTACCGGGGACAGGCAGGCCGGGGAGCTCTGCTGGTGGACCTCGACGCGGTCCACAGCCGTCACCGCGAGGATCCCCCGCATCCGGAACCGCAGTTCCTCCGAGGAAAGGCCGGGCAGTGCGCGCCCGAAGGCCGCCAGGTAGCGCTCACGGACCGTGTCCTCGGCCGGACCGGTCCAGCTGCGCACCTCCTCGGCCGGGTCGCTGAGGATCGTCACGATCAGCCGGGATGTCCGGGCACCGCCCTCGTCACCGGCCGGCATCTCGTCGAACAGCGGCCCCGCGAATGCCTCCACCAGTTCGGTGACCGCAGGGTCCGGAGTCCTGGCGAGCAGTCGGTCGAGTCCTGCGCACTGCGCGGCGTTGATGGGCTCGATCACGCGGCGAACGACCGCGGCCAGGAGTTCCGCCTTCGAGCCGAAGTGATACCCGACGGCGGCCAGGTTCGCTCCGGCGAGGTCGGTGATCGCGCGGACCGAGGTGCCGCGGTAACCGCGCTCGGCGAAGAGGTGTTCGGCCGCGTCGAGGATCTGGGTGCGGGTGTCGGGTGGCGCCATGCCTGCGTACACTACAGACGTTTGATTCAAACGAACGTATGACTGAAACGAACGTATGACTAAAACGGACGTACGAAGAGAGTTGCCATGAAACTGCTCGTGTACGGCGCCGGGGTTCTCGGCAGCCTGTTCGCCGCCCGCCTGCATGAGGCCGGGCACGACGTTGCGCTCCTCGCCCGGGGCAAGCGCCTGGCCGCCCTGCGCCGACACGGCGTGCAACTCGCCGAGGCAGACAGCCCGGCCGTCAGGCGGGTACCGGTGCCGGTGGTCGAGCACCCGACCGGCGGGTACGACCTGATCGCGGTCTTCGTCCGCACCCATCAGGTGGACGCGGTGCTGGACTCACTCGCTGGTCTCGAAGGCGACGTGCTGTTCCTGCACAGCTGGGCGGCCGGCCCGGAGCCGCTGGGCGCGGTGATCGGGCACGAGCGGGTGCTGCTCGGCTTCGGCACAGCCGGCGGCACGATGGACGGCGACGTGGTCCGCTACCGCGCGACCAACTTCATGACCCGCCGGGTTGCGATGCCGATCGGCGAACCCGACGGCCGGACCACCCCGCGACTCGAACGGATCGTGCGGACGTTCCGCACCACCGGGATCAACGCCAAGACCGAGCCGAAGATGGATGCCTGGCTCAAGACACACGCCGCGTTCGAGGTGCCACTCGGGCAGGCGGTGCACACGGCGGGCGGCCCGGTAGCGCTTGCCGACGACCCCGACGCGGTCCGCGGCATGCTCCACCTCATGCGGCGGAACCTGGCCGCCATGCCGACGCCGCCGACCCCTCGCGGGTTCGCTGCATTGCGGACCCTGCCGGAAGGTCTGCTCGTGGCCACCCTGCGGCGCTTCCTGCGAAGCCCGACGGCCGTACACAGCGGACTCAGCGACGCCTCGCCCGCGACAGCGGCCGAACTCGCGCGACTGGCCGAACAGATCCGCGCCTATACGAAAGCCCGGTAGGCGACAGGCGGCTGCGCCTCCTCGGCCGGATCACATGGGAGTGCTGCTCTGGTCTATTTGGGGCACTCCTCGGCCGCCGGCCCCGCCGGGCGCCGCACCGGTCACCCGGGTATCGGGCAAGAGCCTCGCCGTGATGACCCGGAAGGTCAAGAACCAGCGATCGGCTCGGCTACGTGTGGACCTTTTCCGCGATCACCGCGTCACCGGGGCCCGTGCCCACTACGACCGTCACCGAGAAGCAGGAGACAGGTACTCGGCAGCACAGCGCAACCTCTACAACCGCCTTCTCGGCTGCCTCCACCATTGCCTCACCAACCGCATCGCCTACGACGAGACAACGGCCTTCCCCACGAAACCCGTCGCCTTGGCGGTGGCAGCTTGACCGCAAACCGCATCGGATGTCCGGTCGGCGATGACGTTGGCGTCCTTGGCGTCGGTCTTGCCGGTGCCCCGGTAGCCGGCCGATGCCCGGTTGACCGCGAGGCCGGGGATGTAGAGCAGCTGCCGGCCGTGGTTGAGCAGCACGCTGATCAACAGCGTGGCCATCCCCTCTATGACGTCGACCGCCCATACGGCGTCCTCGTCGATGGCCAGTACGTCGGCGAGCAGGGCCAGCAGTTCCGGCTCGTCGTTCAGCACGCGGCGCGAGAGCAGTCGCTTGCCCTCGGCGTCCAGGACCACGCAGTGGTGATTGGTCTTGCCGATGTCCACGCCCGCCCATATCTGGGGCACGGGTTCCTCCGCTTCGTCGGTGTGCGCTGTTCCCCCGAACGACCTCGCCGGCGTGGTCCTACTCAGCGATGCACCCGCAGGGCCCGGCATGCCAGGGGCCAGGCCGGGGTGCGACGCGCCTCGCGGAGGCAACTCAACGCGTCGTCGAGGCCGACCCGGGCGTGGTCGAGCCGGGCGGTGGTGACGTCGGTACGGGGCCGGGGTCGTTGTGCAATGCGGAGTTGGTTCGTGGTGGAGTGGGGCGACCGCGACGGCCGTGGTGAATATCGACGCGAGGGGGTCGGGTCGTGGGTATTGCGCCGTATCCGGAAGGGTTGTGGGGCGGGCGTGTTCCGCCGCACCTGGAACGGACCCTATCGATCCTGGAGTCCGCGTATCCGCAGGGAATGCCGGACGAGGAATATCTGCCGGTGATGCGGGTCCTGGCCGAGGGGATGTCGATCCGGAACCCGGGGGACGTGATGTTCGCGTTCACCACCTTCGCGGAGGCCCGCCACGACGCGTACGGTATCGCCGGCGACCTCGAATCGACCGACCCGGACGTGCGACGGGTCCGGGAACTGCTCGTGGGGTGCGGTTGGGATCCCGACTCCGACGAATAGGCACGGACGAGCGTACGAGTGGGCCCGGTCGGGGCGAGTGCCCTTTTGGGAGTTCACCCCTCCCGACCTCGGCCGTATGCAGGCCTCGGCCGCGGCGGGCAGCGTTGAGGAAGTCGCATTCGGCGGCGAACCGAGAAACGCGACCCACAACCTCGACGAACCACGGGGCGGGCTCACCACCGACGTCCTCCACGGCTTCGAGCCGTTCGACGGGCCGACGAAAGCCGTCAGACCGCAAGATCCTCCTCCCACCGGCGGTCGCAGTGACCGAACTGCGCGCCGACAACGACTCGCCAGGCGTCGACTTCCCTGGTCGTCGACCGCATCGGCAGCGGCGGCAACCGCACTCGCCCGGTTCCGCCCATCGTCCTGGATGAACGCCCCGGAGCTCACCAGGCACGGTCCGGGCCCTGATCAGGGAACGACGGTGACGAGGAAGGCGTCGCCGTCGAGCATGCGGTGTTCGCCGTAGAAGGTGCTGCCCAGGCGGCTGCCCACGCGTTGGTTGTCGTCGCGGTCGATCAGACGTGCGGAAAAATGCCCGTCGCTGAGCGGGGATCGGGCTGTGTCGCAAGCCCCATGGAACCGCGTCTCCGGGGGTGCGCACGGATCGTGGGGCCAGGGACCGCGGTTGGGCCGATCATAGGGATTCGGCCGTTGTCGGCGGTTTTCAGGACGCGCCCGCCGGTCTCGGGTACGGGCCGGGAAGTGGTCCGGAAGGTTGACCCTGACGCCTTCGGCGGCGCTCGGTGTGCACCGTCCCGGGCGCGTCCGCCGATGGGGTCGTGTGCGGCCGCGGCCTGCGGTCGTCGGGGGCTTCCTGCTCCCGCCGCCGGGTTGCGGTACGAAGGGGGAACCTCGATGTACTCGACCGTCCAGTTACGCCTGCCCCGTGCCCGCCGGCGGCGCCTCGCGGCAGCGGCCGCGTCCGCGCTCCTGGCGTCCAGCCTGGTCGCCTTGGCCGCGGGCCCGGCCGCCGCGGTGGCCCCCACGGTGGTCGCCACCATCGCGGTGGGCCCGGGCCCGGAGACCTCGGCCGTCTCACCCGACGGCACCCGCGTCTACGTCGCCAACGGCGACTACATGGGCGGCGGCAACACCGTCAGCGTCATCGACACCGCCACCGACACCGTCACCGCGACCGTCACCGTCGGCGACGCGCCGCAGGGCGTGGCCGTCACCGCCGATGGCGCCCGCGTCTTCGTCGCCAACAGCGCCGGCAGCACCGTGAGCGTCATCGACACCGCCACCAACACCGTCACCGCGACCATCCCCGGTGTCGCCGACCCGATGGACGCGACCCTGAGCCCCGACGGCACCGAGGTCTACGTCGCCAACAACTCCTACACCACCGGCAGTGTGACCGTCATCGACACCGCCACGGCCACGGTGACCGCGACCATCCCCGTCGGCGCGTTCCCCCGGGACATCGCCTTCAGCCCCGACGGCACCCGCGCCTACGTCACCATGCAGGGCAGCAACCAGCTGGCCGCGATCGACACCGCCACCCACACCGTGCTGTCGCCGCTGTCGCTGGGCGCGATGCCGTTCTACGTGGCCGTCAGCCCGGACGGCACCACCGCGTACGTCACCCACGCCAACACCACCACCGTCTCGGTGGTGGACCTGGCCACGTTCACCGTCACCGCGACCTTCGCCACCGGCAACGCCCCGGCGGGCGTCGCGTTCGGCCCCGACGGCACGTCGGCCTACATCACCAACGCCCAGAACGACAACCTGGTCGTCGTCGACACCGCCACCCTCACCGTCACCGACACCGTCGGCGTCGGCAGTGCCCCCACCTCGGTGGTCCTGAGCCCGGACGGCTCCCGCGCCTACGTCACCAACGCCGGGAACAACACCGTCACCGTCCTCGACATCGGCGCGGTGACCCCCGCGCCGGCCGTCACCGCCGTCAGCCCCACCAGCGGACCCGTCGCGGGGGGAACGGTCGTCACGGTCACCGGTACCGACTTCACCGGAGCCACCGCGGTCACCTTCGGCGGCACGCCCGGCACCGGCCTGTCCTGCAGCGCGACCTCGTGCACCGTCACCTCACCCGCGCACGCCGCGGGCACCGTCGACGTGCAGGTCACCACCCCGGCCGGGACCAGCCCGGCCACCACGGCCGACCGGTTCACGTACCTGGCGCCGAACGCCGACCTGACGACCACCGTCGCGGACTCCGCCGACCCCGTCGCGCTCGGCGACACGGTGACGTACACCCAGACCGTCACCAACAACGGTTCCGCCACCGCCACATCGACGACCTCCGCGCTGACGCTGTCCGGATCCGCGGCCGCCATCGTGTCCGCGAGCAGCAGCCAGGGCTCGTGCACGGTCAGCGCGCCGACGGTGAACTGCACGCTCGGCACCCTGAACAACGCCGCCTCGGCGACCGTCATCGTCGTGGTCGAGCCGCAGGCCACCGGCACGGTCACCGCCACCGGCAGCACCGCCTCCGCCGTCGCCGACGCCACCCCGGGCAACAACTCCGACGCGGAGAACACCACCGTGAACAACGGTCACGGCTGCACGATCACCGGCACCGCCGGCAACGACACCCTGAACGGGACCAACGGCAACGACGTCATCTGCGGCCTGGGCGGCAACGACACCATCAATGCCGGCAACGGCAACGACACCGTCTACGGCGGCACCGGAGCCGACACCCTCAACGGCGGCGGCAACAACGACCTGATTTACGCCGGTCCCGGCAACGACACCGCCGACGGCGGCAACGGCGACGACACCCTCTACGGCGGTGACGGCGACGACATCATGGGCGGCGGCAACGGCGCCGACTACCTCTACGGCGAGAACGGCAACGACACCAACTACGGGGAAACCCTGCTCGGTTCGCTGCTGTACCTGTTCGACAACGGCGACGACCACATCTACGGCGGCCCCGGAAACGACGACCTCGACGGCCAGAACGGCAACGACACCCTCGTCGACACCTCCGGCACCGACACCATGAGCGGCAACCTCGGCAACGACACCATCAACGTCCAAGACGGCACCGGCGGCGACACCGCCAACGGCGGCCTGGGCGCCGACACCTGCACCGCCGATGCGGGAGACACCACCACCAGCTGCTGACACGCAGGCCCCCGTACGGCGCTGCGAAGCACGGAAGAGGAGCGGGGAGAAGCACGGCCGGGACCGGGCGGAACATCCGCCCGGCCCCGGCCGTTCGCTCGAGCTCGCTGTCGACCACGGCCTGCGACGCGGCGACCTCGGCGGCACCGCCGACCACGCCCGGCTTCCCGGCCTCGGCCAGGGTGATCGAGGCCGGGGCCGCGGCCAGGCGGCCGTCACGGGTCAGGGCGAAGTCCACCGCGGTGAGGTAACTGCGGGACGCCACACCGCCCTTGGGTGCCGGGCCGCTCGTGCCACACGCCGGCAGCAGCCGCGTCTGCCGCTTCTCGTGCCCCACCGCCGCGCCGTACCCGGTCGTGGCCGGCTCCTGCTGCGCGTACAACGCCGCCGCCGGAGCGGTCGACACCGTGCGGCCGGTGAACGCGAAGAGGTCCCGCGACTGCATGGGTGCGGCCGACCCTCACTGTCGGTCGGCGTCCGAGGCGAGCAATCGGTGCACGGCGCGCAGGGCGAACGAGGTGACCTCCGCAGGGTCGTCGCCCTGGTCGATCCTGCGGATGCACGCGTCGACGACCGCCTGGATCACCGCTGTGGTGAGTTCGGGCTGCGCCGGACCGAGTTCGGCGACCACGCCCGCCAGCGCGCTGTGCAGCGACCCGTGCAGATCCCGGACCCGCTGCCGAACGCGATCGGACAGCGAGCTGCGGGACAGCGACGCGCGCCGGCCATGGGTGCCGCGGGCCGCCTGCTCGATATTCGCCCGCACATACGCGGCGGCCCGCGCCTGGGGTGTGGCCTCGGTGGCGATGGCGTCCTCGACGGCGGTGACCCAGGCGGGGAACTCGCGGGTCACGACGAGTTCGAGCAGGTCTTCGATGGAGTCGAAGTAGCGGTAGATGCTGTTGCGGGCGATACCGGCCCGCGCGGCAATCGCGCCGGCGGTGAGGTTCTCCACGCCGTCCTCGTTCAGGATCGCCTCGGCCGCGTCGATCAGCAGAGCGAGGCGCTTGGCCCGGTGCTCGCGGACACTGCCGGCTTCGATCTTGGGCATTCTCTCCGGCTCCGCCTCGGCCACTGCCTGTCCCGCGCCAATCTACCCCCGTATCCGGGGTGCCGAGAGAGACCGTGCTAACTTGACGCCAACTTGGCGACACCCCTGTCGCCAAGTTCTGTTCGTGCTTCCTGCCGAGGGCTTCCCGATGCAACCGATGTACTCCCGCATGCTCCGATGTCTCCTGGGATCAAGAAAACGTGCCGCCGTGGTGGTCGCGTTCTGGGTACTGATCGCGGGCCTCCTGGCCGGGGTCGCCCCCGCTCTGGAATCCGTCGAGGACAACGCCTCCGCCAATCTTCCGCCCGCCGCCTCGGACTCCATGAAGGCCCGCGCCCTCGTCCGTGCGCAGCTTCCGGGTCAGGACGCGACGCCGGCGATCATCGTGGTGCACGGCGAGGGAACCGACGCCGCGGCAAGCGCCGGGGAGGCCGTCACTCGCATCACCTCGGCGCTCTCGGAGACCACCCGGCCCGACCATGTGGCGAGCGTGATCTCCACGGTGACCACCCCCGACGCCGTTGCCGAGCTGGTCTCGCAGGACCACGACGCCCAGCTGGTCATCGTGCCCATGACGGGACACCCCACGGACAAGTCCTTCCAGAACGCCGTCGACGAGGTGCGCGCCCTCGCGGCCGACCGTGCGGGTCCCACCGAAGTCGCGGTGACCGGCCCCGCCGGGATCGCCACCGACACCGTGAAGGTCTTCAGCGGCGGCGACAAGGTCATGCTCCTGGCCACCATCCTGCTCGTCCTCGTCATCCTCCTGGCCATCTACCGCTCACCCCTGATGGCCCTCGTGCCCCTCCTCGCCGTCGGCGTGGCCATGCGCGTGGCGGAGCCGACGGGAGCGCTACTCGCGGACGCCGGAATCATCACGGTCAGCTCCCAGACCGCCTCGATCATGACCGTGTTGCTGTTCGGAGTGGGCACGGACTACGCGCTGATCATCACCGCCCGCTACCGCGAGGCCCTCCTCGACGAGACGGACCGTCCGCGGGCGATGCGGACCGCGGTGCGCCGGACGGCCGAATCCGTCCTCGCCGGCGCCTTTACCATCGTCCTCGCCATGTTCGCCCTGCTCGTGGCCGTCTCCCCGGCACTGCACGGCTTCGGGCCCTACCTCGCTCTCGGCGTGGCCGTCATGGCGCTGGTGGCGTTCACCTTCATCCCCGCCCTGATCCTGTTGCTGGGCGGGAGCGTCTTCTGGCCCGGTGGCGCGACCAAAGCCGCCGAACGAAGCCGCGGCACGGGCGTCTGGCACCGCGTCGCCGCTCTCGTCGCCCGGGCCCCGGTCCGAGTGGGCACGGCCGTGGTCACGCTGCTCGTGGTGATGAGTGCCGGCTTGCTCGGCTACCACGAGAGCTTCAACACGCTCAGCGGCTTCCGTGCCGCCACCGAGTCGGAGCACGGGCAGCACCTCGTCCAGGAGAAGTTCGGCCCGGGTGAGATCGCGCCCAGCACCGTCGTCGTCCAGTCCCGGGACGACCTGAGATCCGGCACGGCGCCCACCGCCATCGCCGCCGCGCTCGCCGGCGTCGACGACGTCAGCAGGGTCGGACAGCACCCCCGATTCGGACACGACGGCAGGACGGTCTTCTACGACGTCGTCCTCAACCTCGACCCGTACAGCTCCAAGGCACTCGACGCCATCGGTCCGCTCAAGGAGACCGCGCGGGCCGCGGCCGACGCCGTCGGCGTGACGGACGCCACGGTGCTCATCGCGGGAGAGACGGCGCAGACCGCCGACATCCGTTCAGCCCTCGACCGCGACACGACCTTCATCGTGCTCCTGGTCCTCGCCATCGTCACAGCGGTCCTCATCCTGCTGCTGCGCTCACTCCTCGCACCGCTCTACCTGGTGGCAACCCTCCTCCTGTCCTTCCTGGCCACCCTGGGCGCCACCACCTTCTTCAGCGTCACCGTCCTCGGTGACGAAGGCATCGGCAACCGTGTCACCGCATACATCTTCGTCTTCCTCGTCGCACTCGGCGTCGACTACAACATCTTCATCATGAGCCGGTTCAAGCAGGAGCTGCGCACCCTGCCTCCGGCCAAGGCGATCAGCGCCGCCCTCACGCGCACCGGCGGCGTCGTCTCCTCCGCGGGCCTCATCCTCGCGGCGACCTTCGCGGTCCTGATGACCCAACCGATCCGCGAACTGTTCCAGTTCGGCTTCGCCATGGCCTTCGGCATCCTGCTCGACACCTTCCTCATCCGGCCGCTCCTGGTGCCCGCCATCGTCCGCCTTCTCGGTGACCACGCCCTGTGGCCCGCACGCCCCAGCCGCAGGACGCCTCCCCCGCCCGCCGGCGAAACCGCCGTCCCGACCGGACGCCTGTTGCGCGCCTTCACCTGGATCGCGGTCATCGAGGCATGCACCTGGGCCGGCCTGCTGATCGGCATGTACGTCAAGTACATCCCGAAGACCACCGAACTCGGCGTACGGATCTTCGGAACACTCCACGGAGCCGCCTTCATCGCCTACGTGCTCCTGACCATCCTGGTGGCGATCCGGCAGAAGTGGCGACTGAGCCGGACGACACTCTTCGCCCTGCTCGCCGCCATACCTCCCTTCACGACCGTGGCATTCGAAACCTGGGCCCGCCGCACCGGCCGGCTCACCGAGCCGACCCCGGCCCCGCACCCCTCTCCCTCCCCATAACCGAGTGCCCGCGTACGGCCACCGGTGCCGCACGGCGTCGGGTGCTCCGGTCGACTCCCCCGCCACTCCCCGAAGAGGCCAAGGCAGCGGCGGCGTATGGACGCAGGAACGTCGCCAACGACGGCACCGGGTCCAGCAACGGCGCTGCGGCCGGCGGAGCTGCGCCCGGGAGCTGCAATGCCGCCCGGGCACTTCGGTGGTGAGGCGGGCGAGGCGAGGTCGCCGGGCGGCATCCCCGGACCGGACCGAGCATCGGCCAGGTGGTCGAGGCGTTGGCCGCCGAGCGGCCCACCGCCGCGCAGCGGGCCGAGCGCCCGGCCGCGGACCGGGAGACGGTGCGTTCGGTGATCGGCGTCCCGATCACCGACGAGGAGTTCGACGACGCGCCCCACATCCTCGGCAACATTCATCGGATCGCCGCCGAGAAGGCCCGGAAGACCCACCCGTGAGGCGCCGCGTCACCCCATCCGGCCCAGGCCGCGCGACGCGTGCATCGCCGTCGATGGCATGGGCGTTCACCTCCCCGAAGCACTCCGTGTATCGGGCGGATTCCGGCTCTTCGTCGGAGTCGCCACACCATCGGACCCGACACAGCCGTCAGGAGCCGCATCCGGACGGCCTGCCGTCGGAACAGGACCGAATCCCCCGGAACACCGGACACACCGATCCCGTGAATGCGACCGTTTGCCAGCGCCTTCGAGGCGCACCCACCCCGATCGAGGAGTGACCACCCATGCCGCACCCGACCGGCGAGCAACAGGCCGCCGTCGACGCCTTCCGCACCCGCGACGACCTCGTCCTGCAGGCAGGCGCCGGTACCGGTAAGACCACCACGCTCACCATGCTCGCCGCCTCTGTCACCCGGCAAGGCAAGTACCTCGCGTTCAACCGTTCGATCGCACACGCCGCAAAACGCGCTTTCCCCAGCCACGTCGACTGCCGCACCGCGCACTCCCTCGCGTTCACGGAGGTCGGCCGCCGCTACGCCCACCGCATGAGCGCCGCCCGCGTCCCCAGCTGGAAGATCGGCCGGGCCCTGGGCATGAACGACATGAAGATTCCGATGGGCGGCCGAACGGTCACCCACAAGGCCGTCTCCTACACCGCCCTGCAGACCGTCATCCGGTTCTGCCAGTCCAGCGCGGACGAGATAGCACGCCACCACGTCCCCTACCTGCGCGGCCTGGGCGCCGAATGGCACGGCCACCTGATCGATCTCGCCCTGCCCTACGCCCACAAGGCCTGGGCCGACGTGAACGACCCGGACAGCGCCATCGTCAAGTTCACCCACGACCACTACCTGAAGATCTGGGCGCTGCAACGCCCGCACGTCCCCGGCGACTTCCTCCTGCTCGACGAGGCCCAGGACACCAACCCCGTCGTCGAACGCGTCTTCCTCGACCAACGCCACCACGCCCAGCTCGTCATGGTCGGCGACTCCGCCCAGGCCATCTACGGCTGGCGCGGCGCCCGCGACGTCATGACCGACTTCGACGGACACCAACTCACCCTGTCCCGGTCCTTCCGCTTCGGCCCGGCCCTGGCCGCCGAGGCAAACCGCTGGCTGCGCATCGTCGACGCCCCCCTGCGACTCACCGGAACCGAGGCCCTGAACACCGAACTCGGCCCCGTCGAGACCCCCGACGCGATCCTGTGCCGCACCAACGCCGGCGCGATCCTCGAGATCATGGACCTGCTCGCACAGGGCAGACGTGTCGGGCTCGTCGGCGGCGGAGGCCCGCTCAAGGCCCTCGCCCTCGCGGCCCAGGACCTCAAGGCCGGACGCCGCACCAACCACCACGAGCTGTTCCTGTTCACGTCCTGGGGTGACGTCCAGGAATACGCGGAGGAAGACCCCGGCGGCCGCGACCTCAAACCCTTCGTCGACCTCATCGACGACAAGGGCCCCGAAGCCGTCCTGCAGGCCGTCGACGCACTCACCGACGAACAGCGGGCCGACATCGTCGTCTCCACCGCCCACAAGGCCAAAGGCCGTGAATGGGACAGCGTCCGCATCGGACGCGACTTCGCCGAATGCGAACCCGAACCCGTCGAAGACCACGACGGACGCTTCCACCCCGGCACCATCCACGACACCGAGGCCCGCCTCGCCTACGTCGCCGTCACACGCGCCCGCCACCGACTCGACATCGGCGGCCTCGCCTGGATCGACACCCACCCCGACGGCCACGACCCCGACAACGCGCCCACCGACCGACCGCAGGCCCCCTCCGCCTGGGACACCCTCGGACCCACCCCCACATGACCCCACCGACGGCACGGCCCGGTCGAGGCCGTCACCGACCCTGCCCATCGGACTCCGTTCGTGGCGGTGGCAGTGACATTCGACAGCCGACCCCGGGGTGGCGTCACCGGTGACGCCACCCCGGGCACTCGTAGTCCGTGGGACGGGAATCCGTCGACCGGGGCGGTCGAGTCGCGGGTGCCGGGATGGCGCGGCGTCTGCCCCGTCACGGTCGAGCGGCGTCGGCGTGCGTACGCGAGCGAGGGTGTGGCCGGGGTGGTGCGGCGGGTGCGCCGTACGGGCGCACCGTCGAGTCGGTGGTGGAGTTGCCGCCGCTCGCCGAACTCGGCGCCGGTGTCGCCGAGTCCTCGGGCTGGGAAGTCGCCCGCACGAGCGGCTGTCGCCGGTGGTGCGTCGCCGGTACCCGGACGAGCACGAGCGATTGGCGATCTCCCCGGCCGCGTTCCACCGGCTGTCGGAGCGGTTGGGCATGTCGGTCGGTTGGCCGCGCGGGTGGGTCGGGCGGTGTGTGGACGAGGGCGTCTCCCCCGTGCCGCCTTGGACGCCCACGGCGGCCGCCGTGCTCGGCGAGCAGGTGCCCGACCTACGAGCCGGACACGGATCGCAACGGGTGTCGCACGAGGAACCGACCGTGGAGAGCGCGGTTTCCGCGAATGCGGTTCCGTGCCCGCTCTACGACGGTGTCAGGCCGCAGTTCCCGCCCACCCACTGCAGAACCGACCGGTAGGCCGTGGCGAAACCGGCGATGTCGTCCATCGTTCCGTGGTCGGCCTGCTGGTGTAGTTGGCGGTCGACGTTGTCGACGCTGCTTGCGATCGCGGCGGGTGCCTCCTTGGTCATGCCGTCCCACAGCTTGATCGTCCGCGTGTCGGGTGGGCCGTTGTCGGGCTTGTCGTCGATTGCCATGGCCTTGACCGCGTCGGCGCAGAAGGCCGTGTTGTCACCCGAGCCGGTCGCAGCCGACGCGGAAGCGGATGGGGGGCGTGCCGTCGGCTCGCCCGAACCGGTGTCGGAGCCGCCGATGCTCGCGCCGCCCGACGTGCCCGCGGAGGTCGTACCCGGGACCGAGGCACCCGGTCGCGCCGTTGTCGTCACGGCGTTCGCGGTCCTGTGGTCCGACGACGACCCGCCGCACCCGGTGAGCGCCGCGGCCATCAGCACACCACTCGCCACGACGAAAACCCCGGACATCCGATCGCTCGACACAGGCCCCCCTGTTCCCGTTCGCGAACTCCCGCTCCGCCGGCGGAAATCACGTTAACGGCCGGTGTTCCGAGCACAGTCACATTTGGGGGAATCGTGGAAGAACACAGAAGAATCCCCAACCCGGGCCACCCGGGGCCGGTCCACGGCCCCCCGGGCCACCGACCCGATCGCCGACGCGCCGCGCGACGCCGTCGGCAGGCAATGCCCGACCCGCGGAACGACTTGCGCTCGGATCGCGGCTGTCGGTACGCGAGTCACGAATTCCGCGAGTTGGCAAGGCAGTTCGGCGTCCGGCCGTCGGTCGGCCGGCCCGGTGTCCGCCGGGACGACGCACGCACGGAGTCGTTCTTCTCCACCCCGAAGGGCGACCCGGGAGCCGACCGGGCCATCCTCGACACGAGCCGCCGGTCGAGCCGACACCGCCGGCCGGAGGGCCTGGGTCAGGGGCTCGGGGCCGCGCGTAGGAGCATCAGGGCGGTGTCGTCGCAGGCTCGGCCCCGGGACGGGCATCGTCGAGCGCACCTTCGGGTCTCGGTCGACTCCCCGTTCTGCCGGCACCTTCCCGGACACACCGGCTCCGACGCCGGCCGACGCGGCAAGGACGCCGAGCGTGAGGCGAGTTTCGGTGGCGCCCGGTTGCACGACCCGCTCGACGAATGGCTCGTGCGCGGGCACCGGCGCCCGCACGAAGGGCTGCGAAATCCGGTGATGCCGAGGGGGGCGTCGGCGCCGAACCGGATGTGGGCCGCCCTGGTCGCCGCGTGCGGACACGTGTCGGTACCGCTGAGCGGCAAGGACGGGGCGCACCCTGATGATCCCGGGGCTGTCACCCGGACACCGGCGCGCGGCCGTGTGTGGTCGTCACCGGGCCGCCGACCACCGGCGAGACCACCGCGCTCTTGCAGGTCGGACGCCTCGCGGAGGCCGCCCGACGCGGCGGAATGGAGGGGTCGGTGCCGGTGGGGTACGTCCCGGTCCCGCCGGGAGCGAGCGCGAAGGCCCTGGCCACCGAGTTCGCCCGCTTCCTCGGGACGTCCCGGCCGGGCCTGGCGTCCGCTGCGCGCCCCGAAAGCCTCTTTTTGCTTCCGACGTTCGGCCCCGCCCCCCGGACAGGGTCTCCTCCGGCCGCCGACGCGCGTGGGTTCCGCCCGGTCGGCTTGCCGGTGGACCGCAAGGGGCGGGCATTCTCCGGTTCTCCACGTGTGCGTCATCGGTCCCGTCGGGAGATGCTCTGTGCCGTGTCGAGGAGACGGCACAGACGGTGGCCGTCGGGGGCGACCGCGGTGACGAGGGTGGCGGGCCCCGCGAGGGGGGTCATGACGGCTTGGCCCTCTTCCGGTGCTCCGCCGAGGAGTCGCACCTCGGGGGGTTCGTCCGCGCCGGCCGGGTCGACGCGGAGGAACTGTCCGGTCGCGCGATGGTCGGCAAGGACGGCCGGCCCGTCCCAGGCGGGCGCCCCCGGGCCGTACTCGGCTTCCTGGTCGAGCAGTGTGCGTCCACCGCGTCGGATCGTGAGCCGCGTGGTCACGTGGCCGGATGGTTCGCCCGTGCGTCCGAGGATCTGCTCCTCGCGAAGCACGAGCCGCGCGGCCGGGGCGAGCTCGATGGTCCACGTCTGTCGCAGGTTGCTGCCGGCCGCGCAGATCAACGGCTTGGGCAGCCAGTGCAGTTCCCCGTGCTCGGCGACGGTCAGGTGTACGTCGTAGGTGGCGGGTTCGGGGATGGGGCCGCGCAGGGCGAGGGTGGCGGCGGCGGAGGTGACGTACAGTGTCGCGCCCGGTCCGACGGTGGCTTCGATGCGCAGTCGGTCGCCGCCGAGCGGCGCGGTCATGGCTCCGACGATGCACACGCGTGCCTCGGTCCCTCGCGATCGCAGGCGTCGTAGTTCGAACGGCCCGTCGCCGTCGAGGACCGGGAGGGTGGTGGTGCCGCCTCGGGTGGTTGCCGCGATGCGGGCCGTGGCTCTTACGCCCGCGACGACCGTCCGCCGGGCGGGGACTACATTTACGTCGGTCGTGGGCGTCATGCTTGGCCTGCGGTCCATTCGGTGAGTCGTTCTCGTACCCAGTCGGCGACGGGTTTGACGCCTCCCTCGTTCGTGAGGGAGGTGAACGCCACGGGGAGGTGGCCGCGTTGGGCCTTGGCGTCACGGGCCATGCCTTCCAGGTCGGATCCGACGTAGGGAGCGAGGTCGGTCTTGTTGACGACAAGGAGGTCGGAGGTGGTGACGCCGGGGCCGCCCTTGCGCGGGATGTCGTCACCGCCGGCGACGTCGATCACGAAGATCTGCGCGTCGACCAGGCCCTTGGAGAAGGTGGCGGTGAGGTTGTCGCCGCCGGACTCGACCAGCATCAGGTCGAGTGATCCCAGCGTGTCCTCCAATTCCTCGACGGCTTCGAGGTTGGCGGAGATGTCGTCGCGGATGGCGGTGTGCGGGCAGGCACCGGTTTCGACGGCCTTGATGCGCTCGGCCGGCAGCACGGCTTCGCGCAGCAGGAATTCGGCGTCTTCGCGGGTGTAGATGTCGTTGGTGACCACCGCGATGGACATCTCGTCGCGCAGCGCCCGACACAACGCGGCGACGGTGGCGGTCTTGCCCGAGCCGACCGGCCCGCCCAGGCCGATCCGCAGGGCGCGGCGGGAGCCGTCGGAGCGGCGCGGGGCCGAGCCGGTGTGGGAGTGCCGGGCGGGGAACGTGTCCGGGTGATCGAGGTGCATCAGGAGTCCTGTTCTCGGCGGTGTCCGCGGGCGGGCTCCGGCCGCGCCGGGCGACGGCCGTGTGTCGGTGGGGTCAGGAGGCGAACAGACGTACGTTCCAGGCGGCGTGCTGTTGCGCGCTGATGTCGAGCAGTGGTGCGGATGCGGCGGGCAGCGCGTCGACACCCTCGTCGGGAACACGTCCGGCCGCGGCGGCGGCCGCGGCCGCGACTTGGTCCAGTGCGGGGGCCATGCGGGCCAGGACGGCGGTGGCTTCGAAAGGGTCCAGCCGCAGGAGGCGGACAGTTGCCGTGGCGGGCCCGCTCACGGTCTCGTAGACCACGGCGTACGCGGCGTCCAGCGGTGTCAGCCCCGCCGACCGGGCGACCAGACCCAGCACCACCGCCTGGTGCGCGCCACGTGGCCGGGCCGCGGCCAGCGCGTCCAGTTCGGCTGACGGCCACACGGCCCGGGCCGCGCGCATCATCTGCCGTCCGAGTCTGCGCGCGGTGTCCCGCGGCGCCCGCACCGGAGTGCGGGCGTCGGCGGCGTCGTCGAGTTCGAGCGGATCGTGGCCGGCTGCTGCGGCAGCGGCCAGTGCCGCCGCGACCAGGCCCGCCGTGTGCAGCCGCCCCCGGCAGAAGGTCTCCAGTGAGTCCGCGTCCTTGATCCGGCCGTCGGCCACGGCAGGTTCGGCGCCACCGGAGTGCGCGTGCCCCCCGGCGGGGAACCGGCCGTCGACCAGGACGAACAGCGCGGCACGGTTCATCTGTCGCGGACCTGCTTTCTTTCCTCTTCGTTCGGTGAACGTCGGTCTTACGGGGGCCGATCGCGGCGGTGTCGGAACTAGTGCCGCGCCCGGCACTAGTGCCGCGCCCGGCAACGTTTGCCCCGTCGCGGTGTTCGGTGCGGTGCATCGGCGTGCCGCCGGAACGTTCTCGTACTGGAGTACTCGGACGTTTCGGCGGGGCGGCGAGGTGCCGTGCCGGGCGCCGCGACGGGGTGAACGTTGCCGGGCGCGGCACTAGAACAGGAAGTACCTCTGTGCCATCGGCAGTTCGGTGACGTAGGCACGGTCGACGATCTGTTCTTCGACGAACGTGGTCACGTCCGTCACCTTGGCTCCCCCGATGACGACCTCGTAGGTGTCGGCGTCGATACGGACGTCCGGGGTGGCATTGTTCTCCCTCATGTCCGCCTTCCTGACATCACGCGTGTCCTTGATGGCTTTGAAGGGCTTGTTCAGGTTTGTCCGTTGGGGCCGGCCGCTGTCGGCGGACTGCCGCGAGGAGGCGGCGTGACGGGCGGCGAAGTTGTCCACGGCTCGCTGGGTGACGAAGTTGTAGGAGATGGCGCCGGGTGCCAGGCCGGTGGAGCCCCACATGGGGCGCGGTAGGACCGGCTGCGGAGTGGGGATGGACGCGTTGGCGTCGCCCACCTGCGCGTACGCGATCTGGCCGCCCTTGATGACCATGTGTGGCTTGACTCCGAAGAACTTCGGCTCCCACAGGACGAGGTCGGCCAGCTTGCCGGTCTCCACCGATCCGACGACCGCGTCGATGCCCTGGGCGAGGGCCGGATTGATCGTGTACTTCGCGACGTAGCGGCGAGCGCGCCGGTTGTCGGCGAGCGGCGGCTCGGGCTCCGGCGTCGTGTCCCGCGCCTTCTTGCCCTCCGCTTCGACCTCCGGCTTGTCCACCGGTTGGTCCTCCTTCAGGAATCCGCGCCGTACCTTCATCACGTGCGCGGTCTGCCATGTGCGCATGATCACCTCGCCGATGCGACCCATGGCCTGGGCGTCCGACGACATGATGGAGATGGCGCCCATGTCGTGCAGGATGTCCTCGGCGGCCATCGTGGAGGGTCGGATTCGGGAGTCCGCGAAAGCCAGGTCCTCCGCGACCTTCGGATTGAGGTGATGGCAGACCATCACCATGTCGAAGTGCTCCTTGACCGTGTTGACGGTCAGCGGCCGGGTGGGATTGGTCGAGGCGGGCAGTACGTTCGGCTCGCTCACCATTTTGATCATGTCGGGTGCGTGGCCGCCACCGGCGCCCTCGACGTGGAAGACGTGGATGGGACGGCCCTTGATCGCGTCGATGGTGTCCTGAACGAAGCCCGCCTCGTTCAACGAGTCGGCGTGGAGCGCGAGTTGCACGCCGGTTTCCTCGCAGACCCGCAGGCACGCGTCGATGACGGCGGGGGTGGCGCCCCAGTCCTCGTGGACCTTGAACCCGACGACGCCGGCGTCCACCTGGTCGAGCATGGATTCCCTCGACATCGTGGCGCCCTTGCCGAGCAGGCCGATGTTGACCGGGAAACCGTCCAGGGCGCGGAACATGCGGTCGATGTGCCACGAGCCGGGCGTGACGGTGGTGGCCGTGCTGCCTTCCGCGGGCCCCGTGCCGCCGCCGATGAGGGTGGTGACACCCGCGGCCAACGCCTCACCGACCTGATCGGGGCAGATGAAATGCACATGCGTGTCGATCCCGCCGGCGGTGAGGATGCGGCCCTTGCCGGCGATCACCTCGGTGTCCGGGCCGACGACGAAGTCGACAGGCGTGGGACCGATGCCGTTGTGCGGCACCCCGTCCTCGTGCATGCGGTTCATCGTCTCGGGGTTGTACGCCTTGCCGAGCGCGACGATGTCGCCGTCACGGATGGCGACATCGGCCTTGACGACACCCCAGTGGTCCAGTACCACCACACCCGTGATGACGGTGTCCGCAGGCAGGGCACGGACACCGATCGCCTTGTCGTCCCGCTCCGGATCGCGCGGCGCGACGGACTGCCCCATCGACTCACGGATCACCTTGCCACCGCCGAAGACCATCTCGTTGCCGCTGCGCCCGGGGCCGCCGGACCAGTCGTCCTCGATCTTGATCCGCAGCGCGGTGTCGGCGAGACGGATGCAGTCGCGGGTGGTGGGGCCGAACCGGTCCGCGTACGCGGCCCGGGTCAACGGGTCGAAAGGCTTCGGCGCCTCGTGGCAGCACGAGCAGTCGGGGCACCGGGCCATCGCGCTCACAGCGCTTCCCCGTCGAACGAACCGTTGAGCCGGTCGAGCGATCCGTTGATCTTCTCGGGCAGGCCCTCGACCTTGCCGCGCAGGCCGTGGACCACACGCTCCCCCTCGATGGGGACCAACTCGACCACTTGCGTGATGCCGGGCTCGAACCGCACCGAGCTGCCGGCAGGGACGTTCAAGCGCCTGCCCCACGCCTGTTTGCGGACGAAGTCCAGACCGGAGTTGGCCTCGGCGAAGTGATAGTGGGAGCCGACCTGAACGGGGCGGTCGGTCGGATTCTGGACCATCAGCGTGGTGATCTGGTCGAGTTCCCTGTTGCGCTCGTTGAAGACCACGACCTCGTCCCCCTCGCGCGAGGAGAAATCCACCTTCCCCGGAAAGGGGACCGGCTCCTCGTCCCCGCCGGCGTCGGGGAACGGATCATGGACGGTGACCAGTTTCGTGCCGTCCGGGAACGTCGCCTCCACCTGCACGTTCTCGATCATCTCCGGAACGCCCTCCATCACCTCCTCCCGAGTCAGGACCTTGCGCCCCGAGGACATGAGGTCGGCAACCGTCTTCCCGTCTCGGGCTCCCTCGAGGACGTGCACGATCAACAGCGCCATCGTCTCGGGGTAATTCAGGCGCACCCCCCGGGCCCGCCGCTTCTCCGCGACCTCTGCCGCGACGTGCATCATCAGACGCTCTCTTTCATGTGGAGTCAGGTGCACAACCGTTTCCTTGCGTTCGCCCTGCCAGGACTTCTGCCCTGAGCCCACGCGCCGGACCGGCCACGAACCGTCTGCAGCCCGGGCACCCGAGCCGTCCGCGCACCCGGCGCTCGAAGTGCGCCGTAGCCCAACCCGCGTGAACCATCATGTCGATCCCGCCGAAAGCGACCCGTCGAACAGGGGGCACTCACTCGAAGGAGTGACGTCAGGAGCAAAACCCTCGACGGAGCCTTCCGAGGCAGTCCTCGACGGCTTCCCCACAGCCACCGGCCTGACGCGATGAACCGACAACAGCCGGGTCCGCAAAGCTCAGTGGGCCGGCTCGAGGTGTCCGCTGAGGTGGTCGTAAGCGATGTGGGCGTGCAGGCGGACGCCGGTTTCCAGCGGGGCGTCATCGGCGTAGAAGCGCGGGTTGTGGTTCATCACCAGGCCGCGGCCTCCGGGGATGGGCTCGGGGCGCCCGCACGCGTCGAGTCGGGCGTCCTGCACGCCGAGGACGACGTAGAGGCCGCCGTAGGTGTTGACGAACTCGGAGATGTCGTCGTAGCCGAGGGTCGGCACGGTCTCGACGACCTTGTCGTCGCCGACGACGCGAAGCAAGGTCGGCAGGGCGGCGTCGATCCAGCGCTTCTCGTTGTGCACGGCCGGGACGTGCTGCAGGTAGTCGATGGCGGCCGTGCAGTTGTACGCACGGGCGGTGTTCTCGGCGAGGGTGGTCAGACGGCGCTGGAGGTCTGCCATGTCGGATTCGACGGTGCAACGGACGGTGCCCCACAAGGTGACGGTCTCACCGATGATGTTGAAGCGGCCGACGTCCTCGATGTGCCCGATGGTGACGGTGACCGGGTCGAACGCGCTGACCTGGCGGTAGAGCTGGCCGACGCCGGTGGTGATGGCGGCGGCGGCGGGCATGGGGTCGATGCCCTCCCACGGGGTGGAGCCGTGAACCTGCTTCCCGGTGACGGTGATCTTGATGAGGCAGGACGCCCCGAACTGGTTGCCGACGCGGTAGCCGACATGGCCCTTCGGGTACGGCACGACGTGCAAGCCGAAGACCATCGACGGGGTCGGGTCGGCGAACGCGCCCTCGACCAGCATCTGGCGTGCGCCACCGGGCTCGTCGACGGGCGGGCCTTCCTCGGCGGGCTGGAAGACGAACATCACCGTGCCGTCCAGGTGTTCGCGGACGCCGGCCAGCACGGTGGCGGCACCCATGAGCATCGCGGTGTGGCAGTCGTGGCCGCACGCGTGCGAGACCGGGAACGGCCCGCCCGGATAGTCGTTGTCGACCACCTCGGTGACGAAGTGGGCGCCGCACAGGTCCGGCACCGGAAGTGCGTCGATATCGGCGCGCAACGCGACGACCCGCCGTGCCGCACCCTGCCCGCCCCCTGCCGCGGTGCCGCGCAGAACCCCGACGACTCCGTGCCCGGCGATGCCGGTGCGCACCTCGTCCAGACCGAGCCTGCCCAGGTGGTCGGCGATCAGCCGGGCCGTGTTCGCCTCACGATTGGACAACTCGGGATTGCGATGGAGGTGATGGCGCCAAGCGACCACCTGGTCCGCGACGTCCGCCGCCCGATGGTCGAGGTCCGCATGGACATCGCCGGTCGCCCCGGTCGCGGTGGTCATGGCAGCCGTCCCTCACCTCACTCGTGGGCCACCGGAACCGCAGCCACTGCGTGCGACGGTAGACCGCCCCGGCCACGGCCGCACGTCGGACTGGCCGACCTGGCCGAGATCTCACCCCGTGGGTTGCGGGTCTCGGTCACGCCGTCGGCGAACAACAGGGCGGTCGCCGGGTCCGAACTGCTCGTCTTGCGAATCGCCTCGCCGGTGTCGACCAATCCAACGCCGTGGCGGCGCCTGCTGCGGCTGCCCGCCGATGCGAGGGCCACGGTCAGGGCCCGCCGGGTCGGGAACATCCGCCCAACGCACAGGATCGGAACAGGGCCGAGGTGTCCGTCACCGCTCCATCCCCCGCAGGTCGGGGATGTCGTACGCCTTGTCGGCGTGGAGCCGGTCCGGTTTCCACGAACGGCCTTGGTGGGGGTCGTGTTTCGACAGGAGTGCCTCGACCGGAGGCTTCGGGCCGAGGTTGTCGTACGTGTTCCCGCCGGAGAGGCCGACGACGAGGGGCATGCCCTCGCCGTCGGCCCGGACATGCAGCTCGGAACCCGTCAAGGGGACGTGAACCGAGTGGTGATGGCCGACCCCGACGGTCACGAGTTCTGTGTGCTGACGCCTCGATAGGCCCCGGAGCGGGGCTCACGGTGAGCGGACCGATCGGGACCTGCCCGGACACCCGGAGGAGGGCCCCGTGCGCTGCCCGACGAACTGGGCTGCGTCGCCGCGCCGGCCTACCTCGACCACGGCCGATGGGCCCGCGCCCGCGCCGTCTGCGCCGACATCGAAACTCTTGCCGCCGACACGGGCCTCGACCACGCCGCGGCCTGCGCGTGGGCCGTCGACGCCATGGTGCTCGCCCGACAGGGCGACACCTCGGGCGCGCGATCGGGCGCGACGGGCCCTGGCCACGATCGACCCGAGCGAGAGCCGATGTTGTCCTTCATGAGACCGCCCCCGATCAGCACACACAGGTTGTCCCGGGCGAAGGCGTACCCGGTGCCGTACCCCAGCCCCGGTGGTCGGACGCCTTGATGTGCGGGATGTGCTGCGCGGTCCACCGGTCCACCGGTTCACCGGATCGCCGCACCACCGGGGCCACGGCGGCCTCTGCCTCGCCGGTCGGCGGCAGTTGCCCGATGAACGCAGCGAGCCCCAGCGTCGCCGCGATCGTCCCGACGCGGCGCCGGCGTCCCGATGCCGGCTCGAAGATGTGGTTGCGCGTAGCTGCTCCTTGGCTCGACGGTCGGGCGAAATCCACGGGAGTACTCCTCCCGGAACGCCGTAGCGAGGTGACAACCCGATTCCTCGACCCGCGCCGCGAGGGCGATGACGGCTGAAGGCATGGCGTCGTGTCACGAAAGTCGACGTTCACCCGGCGTGCGCCCGACACGGCCGCGACCGTCCGAACCCACCGGCCCCCGGTCCGTACCGGCGCCTGTGGACGGGCTCGGCCACCCGGTGTTGTGCCGGGTGGCCGAGCGTGGAGCCGTGCGATCCCGCCGGCGCCCGACGAGTCGAGGTGCGCGGCGCGAGCGGCGGTCGTGGGTGCTACCAGGCGACCTCGCCGCAGGTCTCGGCGCTTTGGCCGAGGGTTACGTTCACGATGCAGACCCGTGCTCCGGCCCCGCGGCCGTTCCAATGGAAGCCGGTGGAGCGCTTGTTGAGCTGGGCCTCGTAGATCTTGGAGATTCGCTTGTAGTGCGGCCAGGTGTCCGAACGCTCCAGCCACATGGCGCAGTGGGCTCCCCACGACTGGACCAGGGCTTGTACGTAGCCGTCGGAGGTCCGACGGTTGAGCCAGCCCTTGCAGGAACCGGAGATGGCGTCCTTGCCGGGGATGTACTCCACGGACTGCGCCACCGCCCCGTCCCCGGCGGACGGTGCCGGTGCGGCCACCGCCGTGGTCGTCGAGGCCGTCAGGGAGCCGGCGGCCAGGAGCGCGGCCCCGGTGAGGAGGCCGAGTCGGGTGCGAACTGTCGGGTTGTGCATGCGGATTCTTCCTCCGGGTGGTCGATGCGGCGCGGGGCGGGCTGCCCCGTCCGCCGTGTCCTTCCGAGCATGTGGGCCACGTCCGGGTCGTCGCCGGCGAAGCGGGGGCGCCCGGGACATCGTGGGACTCGCGTACCGGTGACCTGCCGGGACGTCCGCGCGGACGACAAGGCCGCGGGACGCCGCGGGATGCGATTCCGCCCCGGCGGGACGGTACGGCGGGAACCCTCCGGCGTGAACGCTGCGGCAGGTGCGACTCAGCCCTGGGCGTCGAAACACTCCTCGCCCGGTCCGCCCGCCGGTATCAGGCACAGCCGTAGTGCGGTCCGGCGCGGGTCGCCGATCATCGGGGTGAAGCGGTAGACGCCCGTGTCCGCGGCGTTCGTGATGACGATTCGCCGCGGGCGGGCGCCGGGGGCGGAGATCTCGATCGTGTCCCCGACCCTCGAGTGCCAGATCCGCCCCCACGCGGCGGCGCATACCGTGCTGTACCGGATCTCCGCGCGAGTCCCGGTCCCGCTGCGGTGCTCCGCCCCGAGCACGTCCACCCGACCGGGCAGTCCGCAGAACATGTCGTCGGGGTCCTTCCCGTCACACGTCTGCGCCCGACACCGGGGAGCCGGGTCCAGCACGGGAGATTGCGGGATCGCCGGCGGCCCGGCACCACAACCCCGCACGGCCGTACCCGTCAGCAGCGCGGCGACCAGCGCCGCGACACCCGGACCGACGACGAACAACCACCGACGGCGAAACCCGCGATGGACACCCGTACCGCCCACGACGGCGGTGGAGTTCGGCGCGGGCACCGGCACCGGTTCCGGCTCCGGTTCCGGTTCCGGCTCCGGCTCCGGTGGTGGGACGGCGGGGCGGGTATGGCGGGCGCGTCCGCTCCACTCGGCGTCCGCCAGTTCCCACAGCGCGAGCAGCCGGGAAGCGGGCTCCCCCGCGATCGCGCACAGCGCTTCGACGGCGTGCCGGGGCACGGGCGCCTTGCCGTTGAGGCAGCGTTCCCACGACGACTTGCTGTAGGCGGTGCGTTCGGCCAGCGCGGCCAGGCTCAGCCCCGTACGCGCCCGCACCTCGCGAAGCGCTTCGGCCAGTGCCGCGCACTCCGGTGCGGAGGCGCTCATCCGCGCAGCACCTGCCATGTGTGCGGGCCCACGACGCCGTCCGGGGGCAGGCCGGCCTCCTTCTGCAGGCGCAACACGGCCGCGATGGTCTGCTGTCCGTAGACCCCGTCGACGATGCCCGGATCCATCCCGCGACGGCTCAGGAGGCACTGGGCCTCCACCACGTCCCAGCCCGGTCCGGCGAGTACGGCGGTGCGCGTGGCGCTGTATCCGGCGGACAACCCGCCGTCCGCCGAGCCGGTCCCGCGGACCTCGCACGGGTAGGACTTGCCCGGCTGGAAGACGTACCGGCCGGGCCCGGCAGCGGCGGTCGGGGAACTGCCGGTCGTGGCGCTGCCGGTCGGGCGCGGCCCGGGCGTGCCCACCCCCGTCGCGACCCGGTCGCGTCGGCCGTCGTCGTGGTGGTGGCGGGGCTGGGCGATCTGCATGCCGATGCCCACCCCGACGAGTGCGGCGGTCACCACGGCGGCGAGGACGACGGGCCCGCGGACGCCCGGCGGACGCGCAGCCGCAACCGGCTCATCCGCGGCTTCGGGCTCCGAGCCGGGCCCGGGCACCGATACAGCGGTGCCCTTGGGCGCACCGGAATCCTCGGTGGCGCCCTCGGCCCGTACGCCCGACGCGTCTTCGTCCTTCGCGGCGTCCGGCGCGGTGGGTACGGTCGGCGCGATCAGCGCGGTCGGCCGTCGCCAAGCTCTCTCGGCCACCTCGTGCAGCACCAGCAGCCGGACCGGATCCGCCCCCGTGATCCGCGCCAGTTCCTCGACCGCCCGGCGCGGCGGCAGCGTCCTGCCGTTGAGGCAGCGTTCCCACGACGAGCGGCTGTACCCGGTCTTGGCCGCGAGCGAGACCAGGCTCAGTCCGCTGCGGTCCTTCAACCTCCGTAATTGCACCACGAGTTGCCGAACCCTCTGGTCCAGCGAATCCGGTAGTTCCTGCCAACGCGGCATGCTCCACCCCGTACTGCGTCAAAAATTCCCCGGTCCTGCACCCTCATGCTTTCCGGCCGGTACACCCCACGCACACGCGGTGGGCCCGACGAAGACCCGCGACATGTCCTTCGGCCGGCCCCCACCGACATCGGACGTTCCGGCCGTGCCGCGTTCCGCCGGACATCCCCGCACCCCAACACCCCGCGCGTGCCCAAGACGTCCCAACGGGACGGACTTCGCCGCCCCTTCTCCGAATCGGCCGGCAAGCTCGGTGACACGGACGGGACGACGCGATCCACCCACGCATCGTCCTCGCTCGCCTCCGCCACACACAACACCGGCGGGCCGTGGCCGAGGCAACCCGCCGTGCCCCGGTGCCACGCACCGGTGCCGAAATATGGAGGCGGAACCCCCAACCCATGGGGGACCCGGGGCTCCGATCCCGTGCGGCCGAGCGAATCGCGCGGGCGCGAGTTGCGGGGTGCCCGCTGTCGTCCCGGCGCGCCCGGCGGAAGGCACGCGCGGCGCCCGCTCCAATGATTCGGTGGCGTGGTGTCGGTGACATACGGTGAGCGCGTTCGTGGGAGCGTGTGCGCCCTGTCGTGTCGGTGAACCGGGGCGGGAACGTGCGCTGCTGCGCACGCCGCCGGGACGGTGAACCGACCGGCGCGGCACCGGGCTGCGGGCGGCCGGGAGACGGGCCGTCGCCCGGGGGCGCGCCGTCCGGGACACCGGCGCGGTACTCCACGCTGTGCTGGGTCATCCGCATGTAGACCTCTTCGAGCGAGTCGAAGCGCGGCGAGAGCTCGTGCAGCGCGATGCCGTGCTCGGCGGCGAGGTCGCCGATCGTCGCCGGCGGCAACTCGTGCTGTCGCCGGCGGCAACTCGTGCTGTCGCCGGCGGCAGCTCGTGCACGCGAAAGGCGCCCGGCACCGTCTGGTCCGGGGTGATCGTCGCGCCCTTGCCCTGGAGCAGCGTGTTGAGCTTCTCCGCCTGCGGCGAGCGCACGGTTGGTCAGCATCGCGGCCGCATGCGTTTGCTCCCGCCGATACGCCGAATGAGACGGCTTCCAGGAGCAGTACGCGACCACGCCGTCTGCCCGCGTCGACCACGATGGGCAGAGCCTCCGCGCGGGGGCCGAGACAACGTCCTACTCGACGTCGACTTCGTGCGAGACGTGAAGCTGTCCTGCGCCGTCCCCATGGTCGACGATCCTGCCACGGGCCCACGCGCGTAGTGCCGCAGGCGCCTCGTCCCGGGTCAACGCGCCGCGTTCCCGGGTCGATTCCTTCAGGTACCGGGCCGCCGCACCGACCAGCGGTCCGGGACCGACCCCGAGCACATCCATGACCGTGCGACCGTCCGGCACAGCGGGCAGCCGGTCAAGCTGCCTGCGCCGCTCGTACTCGGCATCCGCCCGGAACCGCTCCTCCCGCAGCCCCAGTGCCGCCTCGCAGCCCAATTCCCCACCGGCCCGGCCGGCGATGCGCCAGCCGTCCATGTCGCGTTCCCAGCCGAGCCCGACCCTGTGGAACAAGTCGGCAGAGGCGACCTGTTCCGGACCGTCGGGACCGGAGGAGGACCGGTCGCGCGGCACGGCTCCGAGCAGCGCCAGTTTCGTTCGATCCTCGCGCACCAACAGGGCGCGTGAGGCACCCGGCCCTCATCGCAACAAGCAGGTGCCTGCTCAGTAGTTCGGGACAACCGGCGTCAAGGGATCGGCGACAGCACACGCCTGGGTGCGCCAGACTCCGCCGCGGAGCTTCCGGCCGGCCCGAAGCTCCGCTTCCGCTCTTCGCGATGTGGATAGTCCTCGGGCGGCCTGCAACCCTAAGGTGGGCATGTTCACGCGAGCGTGAAACATGCCTGTGCGCGAGCTGGTCCGGGGCCGTTCGGGGCCGGTGCCCGGGGTCGGATCCCGGCTGCGACCTCCGTTTTGCGGACGCGCGGGCGCACCCCCAGCCGCCGCATCGATGTCCCGTCGCAGCAATCACGTACCGCGACCGTGCGGGCGCGCCGAACCACGGCTCTCGAAGCACCTGGGCGTGATCGCCCCGGAGCGCAGGAAGGTTGCGCCATCGCTACCGCACGCACCACCAGGATCATCGTCGCCGTGGCCACCACGGCCGTCTTGACGCTCAGCGCCGCCTGTTCCTCTTCCTCGGACAAGGACCCGGCCGGCGGGCCGGGGAAGCCCTCCGCAGACCCGAATGTCCGCACGTCCGCCCCCACCTCCCCACCGACCGCAGCCCGACCGGTGATCTCGGAGGAGGACGCACGCCGACTGTTGGCCGAACACGACGCGGAGAACAACGCCGCCAATGCGGCGTTCGACTCCGAACGTCTGGGTCGGGTCGAGGGGGGTTCGCTCTACGAGAAGTCGACGGGCAGTTACCGGGTCGCCTTGGCGACGAAACGGAAGCCGATCGAGCCGTTCACCTACACCGTCTCGCAGTGGCTGATCCCACCCGACACCGGCTATCCCAAGCAGTTCGCCGCGATCGGCACGACCAAGGGCAGCGGCCCGCTGAGTGGGATTTTGTACTTCGCCCAGGAACGGGCCGACGCCCCCTGGAAATTGGTCTTCTCCGCCACGCTGCGCCAGGGTGAGCAGGAAGTGAGCGCGGAGCCGGGCGGGACCATGGTCACGTACCCGAGGGTCGAGCGGGTGCGCACGGACGCCGGAGGCTTGGCCGTGACGCTCGCGGACGACCAGGCCCGACGTGCCGCCTGTGGTGAGTACGCCGGATATGTCAGCGTGGGCCCGGCCACCAAGGCGGCCACCGATCCACGGTTCGCGGAGGGTTCGTTCACCGACAAGGTCGTCTCGAATTTCAACGCCACGATCACTGCCCAACCCGCGCTGCGGATGACCGTCGAGCAGCAGAACATCGCCAACACGCTGCCGGTGTTCGAACTCGCGTCCGGCGCCGCGCTGGTGCCGTGTGCTGCCCACGTGAATGTGGACTTCCACTCGACCGGCGACATCACGCTCGGCACCAAGGACGCCGTCTCGCTGCTCGGTGGCAAGGCCGGGCCTTACTCCGCAGTGCAGCAAAAGCACATCTCGCTGTCCCTGCTCGCCGTCCCGTTGGCTCCCAATGCGCCCATTACGGTGCTGGACAGCTCGGCCCGGCAACCCCAAATCCTCAGCGTGACCGCGACACCTTCGCGGTGACCCGGCCTCGGGTCCCGGCCCGCGCCGAGGGCATCCGGACCCGACGGCGGGGTGTCGGGGGAGCAGAGCAGCTTGGGGGCATGACTCGGATGTTGCCTTTGGTGCCTTTGGCGTTGCCCGCAGAGTTCGTGCGGAAGTACGCGATCGATCTCGCGGCGCAAGTACTCGAAGTACGGGGATGCGTGGGAGTTGCGACTCGCCGTACTGCCGGATGGGACGGTGGCGTCGAGTGGGCACCATGACACGACGTACCCGGTGGATGCCGCGTTGAGCGAGGTGATCGGGTCCCTTGGCATGGACTGCGAACGGCGTCGAAGCGGTGCCCATCCGGGCGGGAACCCCTTCGCGACGCGGATCCGGTTGACGCCGGGTGGGCGGTTGCCGTGCGTGCTCGCGGGATACGGGACGCGCGGGTACGGGGACTTCTCGGAGAACCTGGTGGGCGTGACCGACGGGCCGTTGACGCCGGTGGTCCGGCCGGTCGTGGAGGTCTTCGCGGCGGTGGACGCGGCGCCGAAGCACCAGAAGGAGCACGCGCGCGAGCACGGGCCGGGACCCGACCGGACGCCGAACGTCGCCGATGTTCGGCGGCGTCAGGGTTTGTCGCCCGGTCGGGCATTCCGGCCCCGGGGCGCCCGGCACCGCACCGGAGTGCGTACCCGCTCAGCCGATCAGTTCCCGGTTGTTGAAGCCGACGCCCGATCCCCCGACGGTCTGAATCGCCGTGTGGAGCCCGCCGGCCGGACCGAAGGGCCTCCGGCGGAGGCCGAGAACGAGCCTCCTCCGAAAGCCGCCCCCCGTGTGGGCGGGTGCGGTCCGAGGCCGGCTCCACCTTGACCGCGACCGCACGAGTATCGCCATGACCCCGTTCAACTCGTCGTGGTGCGTTCGCCGTGCAGTTCCCTACTTGAAGTACGGGTCCGGCGGCACGGCATACGTCGGCGGATTGTGCTTCACCGAGCCGGCCGCCACGACATACGGATCCGGCGGCACGGCATACATCGGCGGATTGTGCATCACCGAACCGCCCGCCACGACATACGGATCCGGCGGCACGGCATACATCGGCGGATTGTGCATCACCGAGCCGGCCGTGGTGTTGTCGCCGCTTCCGGTCGCGTGTGCTGCCGGGGCTCCGAGCACGGTGAGGGCCAGGACGCCCGAAAGGGCGGCGGTGATCGTGCGTATTCGCATGACTCTCCCAGAGGTACAGGGTCCGCGAACGTCCAGGCGTGCCTGGTCGTTCGAGGCGCGGTTGCGTGAGGGGCGGGCGAAATGCCCTCCGGCGCCGGTGCGCACGGTCCCTCGCCGCTCGTCACCAAAGTTCCGGCACACACCTTGCATCGTTCTTGTGTGGCCTGTGCGTTGCGCGCTCCCGCCCCGCGCAGCCTCGGGCGACACGGTGGCGCGAAGGCGGTTGCGGATCCGCCGGCATCCCGTTCGTCGGCGACAGCGGAAGTCCGGACCGGTGGGAGGTTCCTGACCTCCGGCGGGCCGGCCGAGGTGCGGGTCTGTGGCAAATCCACCACAACGGGCCGGAGGAGAGTCGGCTCGGCCGTCGCGGAAGGGCGACGGCCTCCGCCGCAGCGCTTCTTCGCCAGGGGCGGCGCGGTGGATCAGGCAGGGCGCGGTTTTCACCGACGCCCGCGCCCTGTGGTGGTTCCTTCCGATCGCCTGCCGATCGGCCGACTTTCGGCCGACTTTCGGCCGACGTTCGGCCTCGCGGCCCGGCGGACCGCTTGGTCCGGTTCTCCGGCACGGCCACGCCACCGGCGTACCCGTCCGGGATTCCGGACGGTCCGGAGCGGGCGCAAGTGAGCCGCAAGACCGAGAGCGAACCATGCGCAGGGAGGGCGACTCACGCACATCCGACAGAACGAGGACGGAAGAAATGCTGAATCCGACGGCCGTCGGTGCCCACCGTGGCGGCGTGTTCCAGGGGGCGCCTGTTCACGGCCCGCGCGCGTGGGGCTCCCAGGTGTCCGAGAGGCTCCTTGCCGGCCTCGCCGCGGACAGACGTGTCGCATGAGCGGGCCGCAGGTCTTCCCCGCGGCCGACGGACCCGGCGCGGACCCGTGGATGGTTCCCGGATATACGCCGTCGAGGGAGCTGGGTTCGGGCGCGAGTGGCCGGGTGATGCTCGCCCGGCATGACAAAACCGGGTCGCCGGTGGCGATCAAGTTCCTCTCGGAACGGTTGCGTGGCGACAGCACGTTCCTCGCCGGGTTCCGCGCCGAGGCCAAGCTGCTGGGCACTCTTCGGTCCCCCCATGTGGTCGAGTTCTACGAGTACGTGGAGACGTCCTTCGGCGCGGCGATCGTCATGGAGCTGGTGGACGGTATTCCGCTCCGCGCACTGCTCAGGCAGGAGGGCGCCACCGAGCCCGAGGCGGCACTCGCCGTGCTCAAGGGATCGTTGCTCGGCCTTGCCGCCGCCCATGCGGCGGGGGTGGTGCACCGGGACTACAAGCCCGACAACGTCCTGATCGCCGCTGACGGGACGTCCAAGCTGGTTGACTTCGGCATCGCGGTGCCCAGTGGGGAAGCCGGGGAAGCGGCCGGTACCCCCATGTACATGGCGCCCGAGCAGTGGACCGGCCTGCCGGCGAGTCCCGCGACGGATGTGTACGCGGCGACCGCCACGTTCTTCGAGTGCCTCACCGGCGCCAAGCCGTACGCCGGTGAGACCCTCATGGAACTGGCGATGCAGCACATGGGGGCGCCCGTCCCGGACGCACTCGCCCCCGAGCGGGTGCGCCCGTTGATCCGCAGCGGTCTCGCCAAGACGCCCGGGAAACGTCCGGCCGGCGCCGCGGACTTCGTGGCCGAACTCGAAGCCGTGGCGACAGCCGCTTACGGCGAGGACTGGGAGGAACGGGGGCAGCGCAAACTCGCCGCACTCGTGGCCCTGCTGCCCCTGTTGTTCCCCTGGGCGAACCCCGGCGGCGCCTCGGGCACCACAGCGCAGGCCACCACCGACCTGGGCGCCGACCCCGACCTCAGCTCAAGCGCCACCCCCAGCCCCAAGCCCGGCTCCGGCTCCGCCCCCGGCCCGGAACGGGGCAAACGCAGCCGTCCGTCGCTCAACCGCAAGGGAAAGGCCCTGGCCGGGATGGCTGCCGGCGCGCTGCTGCTCGGTGGGATCGGGGTGACCGCGGTGGCCGTGAGCAGCGGCCAACCGGTGAACGAACCGGTGGCGGTGTCCGGCCCTTCGACGACCGCTTCCCCATCCGGCAGTGCTTCCGCGAGCACAGCCGCGAGCGACGAGCCGTCGACGACCGGAGCGCCCAGTGTGTCCGCTTCTGCTCCCGAGGCGACTGAGGAGCCTTCAGCCGGGGGCGAGGCACCGCCGGGCACGGAAAGCCCTGCGGGCCGGCCCGACCTCCCCGGTGGTTCGTCGAGTGGCGGGAGAGCCGGCGACTCGTCCGGTTCCGGCTCCGCCGGGGGCGGCACCTCGGGCAGATCGTCGGGCGGGTCGTCGGGCGGGTCGTCCGGCGGATCGTCCGGCGGATCGTCCGGCGGATCGTCCCGAGGGGGCACCAGCACCTCGGGGGGAACGGGCAGCGGCAGTACCTCGGGCGCGGGCACCACCGTGCCGCCCGCCACCCCGGCGCCGGAACTCCACGTCGTCTCCGTGAAGTTCGACGCGAGCGGTCCGCTGGGCTCCGGGTGCACCCTGGTGGCTTCCGTGACCGTACTGACCGACGGGGCCGCCGACGGAACGCTGAACCTGACCTGGTTCACCGGTTCCTCCGCCAGGACGGCCGTCGGGACGGTGGTCGCCACCGACGCGGTCACCCTTCCCGAGGGGCGGACACGGGTCTCCGGCAGGTACACCCACACGTTCATCACCCCGGAGCGCGCGCCCTACCTCGGCGTCAAGGTCTCGACCAACCCGGCCGCCGATTCCGGCAACGGTGCCTTCGTTACCGTCTCAGCGCCCTCCGGCTGCAACCCGCCCCGCTGAGAGTCCGGGGATCCACGCCCTACGAAGGAGAGGATGCCGGATGACGACACCTCAGGAAACGCCTCAGGACAGCCCCGACGAGAGCACCGTGCGCCTTCCCCACGCGGACGAGATCGGCACCGTACGACTGACCTCCCCTCCCCCCGCCGCCACTCTCCACGCTCCGGAACCCCTCGTCGCGCCGGGGACAACCGTGCGCCTTCCCCACGCCGACGAAATCGGCACCGTACGACTGACCTCCCCTCCCCTCGCCGTCACACTCCACGCTCCGGAACCCCTCGTCGCACCGGGGACCACCGTGCGCCTTCCCCACGCCGACGAAATCGGCACCGTACGACTGACCTCCCCTCCCCTCGCCGTCACACTCCACGCTCCGGAACCCCTCGTCGCACCGGGGACCACCGTGCGCCTTCCCCACGCCGACGAAATCGGCACCGTACGACTGACCTCCCCTCCCCTCGCCGTCACACTCCACGCTCCGGAACCCCTCGCACCGGGGTCGGAAGAGGCGCTCCGCTTCGGCCCCGGAGTCCCCACGCCGACGGACACCGCCGCCGGCCGGGTGGCGAGCGTCTGGCACGGCACCGTATCCCCGGGGCCGGGGCCGCAGGACGTCCCACGCCGACGTCGATCGCGCAGGGGCGTCCTCGGCGGCTGGCTGTTGCCGGCGGTCGTACTGATCGCGGTGGCGGCCTACCTCGCCTGGCAGCGGTACGCACCCGCGCTCGCCGTGACCGGAGCCACCGTCCACACCGACGCCGCAGGTCCGGCCTGCGACGGCACCGCCACGGTCATCGGCACCCTGCACACCAACGGCCGTGAAGGCACGGTGAATTACCGCTGGAAACGCAGCGACGGCACGGTTTCCGGCATTCTCCGGCAGCGGGTCGCCCAGGACGCGCACCGGACGGACGTCGTCCTGCGCTGGACCTTCGACGGCCACGGGACCGTGCGGGCGACCGCCACCCTGGAGATCCTGTCGCCCGACCCGGCAGACGCGTCGGCGACCTTCACCTACGCCTGCCCATGAGGTCGCCGATCGACCGGATGAGGCCGGCGGCCTCGCAGCGCTCAGCAATGGGGTACGCCTGGCGCAAGGCGGACTCGGCCTCCTTGGAGGGGCTGTGGAGCGCCAGGGAGTACAGGGCGCGGGCATGTTCGAGACGGGCGGGGCCGGGTGCGAGCAGCGTCACGGCCTCCCGGAGTTCGGGCACTCCGTGGGCGCCGCGCAGCTCGCCCAGCATCCGCAAGGACCGACCCACCATGCTCGGCGCGCCCCATCGGCGGGCCAGCGCGAGTTGCTCCGTGGCGAGGGTCTCCGCCTCGGCCCGTTCGCCGACACCCGCCAGCGCCCGGACGCGCAGTGGTGCCCAGGGCCACCAGGCGTGGTTGACCACGGACGGTCGCAACTGCCGGGCTGCGTCCAAGCTGGTGAGCGCCTCGTCATGACGCCCTTCCGCGATGAGCACCCTGGCCTGCGTCTCTCTGGCGAGGAAGGCGCCTTCGCCATCCCTGGCCAAGGCGCGCATCCGATCCAGGCACGCGCGGGCACCGGCGGTATCGCCCAGATCCAGCAGAACTCCCGTCAAGAAGTCCCAGCCTCGTGAGGCACCGGGTGCGAGGCCCCACGCCTGGTGCTGCTCCACGGAGATCGTGAGGGACTTCAGCGCCCCTCGGAGATCTCCCTGATCCCACTGTGTGAAACCCCGCCACATGTGGGTCGAGAGGACGGAGAACAGCGAGCCCCGCTCGTCGGCACGGGCCAGTGCCGCGCCCCACAGCTCTCCGACCTCCTCGTCCGCCAAGTGCAGGACGATGGCGGCGGCGTACCAGAGCAGCTCTTCCCCGGCGTCCAGCAGTACACGGTCGGCGACGGCGGAGCGGGCGAGTGCGACGGCCCCGCTGCGTTCACTCCCGTCCTGGGCCGCTTCCCAGGACAGGTAGGCGGCGAGCATTCGGGCGCCGGACCCGTCGCCGTCGACGACGGGGTCCTGCGGACTGCGCCACGGCTGCCGGTCCAGGCCGTGCATGTAGGCGCTCATCCGCTCCAGCGCCAGCAGGCCCTGCCGTTCGTCCTTCAGTTCGGCGGGCAGCTGGGCCGCGGCACGCTGGGCGAACTCGGTCGCCTGACCCTGCCTGCCGGCGAAGACCAGGATCCGGGCGAGGAGAAGCGCCGCGGCGGCCCGGCGCGGCGGGTCGGTCAGCGTCTCGTAGGCCTGACGCAGGTGTTCCGCCGCCGCGGGGCCGTTGCCGAGGGTCTCGGCGCGGCCGAGTTCGAGGAGCACCTCGGGCTGTCTGGCGGGGCTGGGCGGTTCCCGCAGAGCTCGGGTGAGGTAGGTGGCGGCGGCGTCGGCGGCACCGCGGCCCGCGGCCTCCCGGGCGGCTGTGCACAGCATGTCGACGACCCAGGGGTCGCCGCGGTGCGGGGTGAGCAGCAGGTGGGCCGCCGTCTGCTCGGGGGGTGAGGCCGCGGCGTGCAGGATGCGGGCGGCCCGCTCGTGACGCAGTTGTCTTTCACCGGGTGGCAGGTCCCGGTAGACGGCGTCTCCCACGAGGGGGTGAACAAAGCCGAACGGGTAGTGGTCGCGGATGATTTCGGCGCGGACCAGGGGCGCGATGGCGTCCGCCGCCTCGTTCTCGGACACTTCCATGACGGCGGCGACGTCGGGCAGTGTCGCGCCGTCTCCGAGGACGGCGACCGTCTGGGCCGCGGCTGTCGCGTCGGCGGGCAGCCGGGCGAGGCGGCTGAGGACCAACTGGGAGACGGCTCTGGATCCTACCGAGGTGACGGTGCCGGCCTGGGCGGCCTCGGGCCGGATGCCGCGTGACTGGAGCGCCCGCACCAACTGGCGCAGGAGCAGGGGGTTGCCGGACGTGGCCCGGTGGCAGGCGTCGGCGAACGTCGCGTCGGGAGGCTCACCCAGCGCGTCGCGGACCACATCGGCGACGCCCGCCGGCGTGAGCGGAGTGGGATGGATCCGCAGGGCGGCGGCGTTGTCGGCGAGTTCGGCCAGCAGCTCCCCGTCATGGTGCGGTTCGCCTGTGCGCAGGGTGACGGCGATGAGGATGGGGAGTCCTTCGAGGCGGCCCGCGAGATGGGCCAGAAAGCGGAGCGAGCCGGTGTCGCACCACTGCAGGTCGTCGATGGCCAGGAGGAGGGGGCGTTCGGCGGCGAGCCTGAGGGTCAGCTGGTGGAGGCCGTTCAGGACCGCGTAGCTGTCCGGCTGGTGGCCGTGGTCGGCTGCGTCGGGGTCGAAGACCGCGGTGGACGCGGCGGCGGCTCCGGTCATCAGTTCGCCGCCGCGTCTGACGACCAGGCGTTCGAGGAGTTGGCGCACGGCGCCGTATCCGTAGTCCTTCTCACGCTGGCTGCCGCGTGCGGTCAGCGTCAACACCTCGTGTTCGGCGGCCAACCGGCGAACCTCGGCGAGCAGGCGGCTCTTGCCGATACCGGCCGGGCCCTCCACGAGGACTATGCCGGCCCTGCCCTTCAACGCACCGGCCAGACAGTCGCCCAGTTCGGCCAGCTGCCGGTCCCGGTCCACCAGGACGTCCGCACCCTGGGAAGCCGATCGTGCTGCACCGGCCGGCCGTATTCGCGTCGCCTCCGAGGCCGCAGCCGGTATCGCCTGGTGCGCGAATCCGGCAGGTGCGGGCCGGTCGAGCGCGGGTGACTGGGCGAGAACGTCCGCTTCGAGGGTGCGCAAAGCGACGCCGGGATCGGTCCCGAGTTCTTCGGCGATGACCTGTCTGGCGCGCCGCAACGCGCTCAGCGCGTCGCCCTGCCGGTGCGAACGATAGAGGGCGAGGGCGAGCAGACGCCAACGTTCCTCGCGCAGGGGGTCCCGTCCGATCAGTGCCTCGATCTCCGGTACGAGGACCGCGTCCTCGCCCCGCTCGAGACGCGCGCCGAGCAGCCGCTCACGAGCCACCTCACGCAACTCCGCCAGCCGTGCGGTCTCCCCCCGGGCCCACAGCTCTGCCGAGTACTCGGCGAACGCCGGTCCTCGCCACAGCGCCAGTCCGCCCTCGAGAACCGGCACCACCTCGGCCGGGTCGGTGATCGTGGCGGCATGCCGCAGTGACTCTTCGAAGCGCCACGCGTCGACTGCTTCGTCCGGTATCCGCAGGACGTAGCCGGAGCCCTCACTGACGATGAAGCCACTGCGGGACCTGGCCTCCCGTCCCGGTTCGAGCCGGCGTCGCAGATGCGAGACGTACGCGTGCAGCGCGCCTTGCGCCCGCGGCGGCGGCGACCCGCCCCATACCCCGTCGACCAGCCGGTCACTGGTGATGATCCCGCCCCGTGCCACCAGCAGGAGGGCCAGCACAGCGCGCTGCCGAAGCCCTCCCAGATCCACGACCTGGTCCTGGAACGTGGCTCTCACCTCGCCCAACACGCTGATATGCAGCCCGTCGCGCATCATCGCCCCCTGTCGTGATCCACACATAGTGGCACGGCACGGGAGCCGACGGCCGCGCCCGCTTCGAGCACGGGGCAGCGAGCTGCCGGAGATCGTTCTCTCCCGGTGTCCGAAGCCAAAACGCGCGCTTCGGCATGAGGTGTCGGATCGCGCCGGGATGCGGTGTTCTCGCTGGTGAGGCGGCCGATCGTGCCGCCGGGGATCAGGGCGATACGGATGACGACTTCGGAGCGGCCGGGCAAACCCGCGTCGTCACGGGCGAAGACCTCGGTCGATGATGCGCGGTTCCGGCAACCGCCGTCGGGCGCCGCCGCCCCGTCGACGACGCCCTACGCCGGTGGACGGCCGGTCGGCCTCTACGGCTAGTCGAGGTTGACGACGTCTTCGAGCGATTGGACCGCCGAGGTGGTGGCGTCGCCGGCGAACGCGAACCGGTAGGAGCCGTTGGCGGACACCTCGACCGTGGTGTTGAGGACGCCCCCCGAACCGGTCATCACCGTCTTGAGAGTGACGAAGCCGGTGCTCCCCGTCTTGTGGAACTGGAGCTTCACGGGCTGGTTTGCATAGCCTGCGTCCGCGCCGGTCTCCCAGTCCGCGCGGACGAGCTTGCCGGAGACGTTGATCGTCTGGCCCGCGTGCGCCGGCTCGGGAGCGGCGTCGGCCGAGAGTTTCGCCTGCCTCAGCACCCGGACGGTGGAGTACTGATACGAGGAGCCCAACTGATGGTTGTTGCCCCACATGAAGGTCGCGACCTTCCACGTTCCGGCGAGGGAGTTGCTGTACAGCGCCCTGTCGGTGCCCCGGGCCGGGGTGATGCCGATCGTCGATGTGCAGTACCCCAGGGTGCCGGGGGACAAGCACACGCCCGGGTTCGGATCCGCGAGGGTGGCGTCCCGGTGCGCGTAGTCGCCGGCGCCGTGCCAGAGAAGCACGATCCCGGCGCCGATCCCGGAGTCGTTGGTGCCGACCACGGCGGCGCTGATCGTCTTCGTGGCGGTGCCGACCACGATGGGCTGACCACCGTTGACCGCGACGGCCGTGATCGTCGTGGGGCTGATCGGACTGGCCTGCGCCGGTGCGGCACCAAAGGCGCAAATGGTCAGGGTTCCCGACAGAACAGCGGTGAAAGCGCGGGCGCGCATGATTCCCCCAAAGACGATCGACCCGCTCCGTGTGGCGAGCAGGACCCAGTGGATCTGGGACGGATGCTGCCAAGGACGGACGCCGCGTATCCCATCACCAGTGCGTGCGCAGACGGTGGAGTGCGGCCCTTGGCTCGCGCAAACAAGCATCCGATGCCCGTCTTGCGGCTCGATTGTGCCGGCGCCGCAGGCGGGCGGTCGTGGTCCGGGCGGCTACGAGTCGGACCGGAGGCCGGTCACCGGTCCGAAACGGTCGCCCTGACGGCGTGGATCCGGAACGCCCCGCAGTGCGACGGACGCTTCAAGCGGCTCAAGCGGCTCAAGCGGCCTGCAAGTCGCCCCGGCGCTTGCGGGCACTCCCCCGCGTCGCGTCCTACCTCCACCAACGCACCGCCGGCAGGATCGGCAGCCTCACCAGGGCGCTGTTGAGTTCGAGGACGTTGACCCGCTTCTCACCGAGGAAGCCGATGACGCGACCGTCGACGTTCCGCTTGACGAGCGCTCGCACCTTGGCCGGATCCAGATTGCGGGCCTTGGCAACCCGGTCGCTTTGGACGGGGCGTACCGCTCGGAGATGGCCGGGTCCAGGCCCGAGCCGCTCGCGGTGACCGCGTCCGCCGGCACCCGTGCCTCGGGCACGCCGTTCAACACGGCGGCCCGGGCCTTGCGGCGCTCGATCTCCCGGACCAGCGTTGGGTTCTCGGGGCCGTGGTTCGAGGCGCCGGAGGAGAGCGGGTCGTAGCCTCCGGCGGAGGGGCGGGGCTGGAACCAGCGCGAATCGGGCGCGGTGCCGACGCCGGCTGCCTGGGCCTCGGTGAGCGGCGCTCCGTCGGCGAGGAAGGTGTAAGTGGTGTTCCCCGCCGGGTCCTCGTGCGCGAGGACCTCCCGTCCGTCGGTCGCGAACAACCGGGCGCGGACATCGGCCGGTAGCGGACACCGCGCAGCGCGAGCGGGATGAGCGCGACGATCACCAGCGCGTTGAAGACGACTGCCGAGACGATCGCCGACTCGGGGGTGGCCCGGTGCGTGATGTTGAGACCGAGACCGCGCCTGCGGCGAGCGCCCCCGGCATCCGCCGCCGCGGCACTCCCCCGGCCGCCTGGTGTCCGTCGTGTAACGTCACAGTCGTCTCCTTCCCGTTGCCGAGCATCCGGTGCGCGTTCCGCATGCGATCAGCGCACCACGCGTCGCATTGCCGGGAGATAACGTCATCGTCCGGAAGCGGGAAGCACGGAGCGGGAAGCCCGAAACGGAGCGCTCAGGGCGCTTCCGTGCGCATCGGCGCCGCGATATCGAAGTCGACCGTGTATCCGTAACTACCCGCCGGATACCACGAGTGGGCGATCTCGACCGGAGTGCCGTCCTCGGTGCGCACGACGCGCTCGGTGTAGAGCACCACTCCGCCGTGCCCGACGTCGAGGCGGTCGGCGATGTCCGGCTCGGCGGCGCGCGCCAGGATCGTCTGGCGGGCCCGAACCAGCGGCACGCCGGACTCGTTGAGCAGGTGCAGCACCCCCACCGACTTGAGCCGACGCCGCGAGAGCAGGCGACCGTACGCGTCCGGCAGGTAGTTGCGGTGGTAGGCGAACGGGGCGTCGGCCGCGTCCATCAGCCGCTCGACGACGGTGCCGCGCCCGTCGGCCACGTGCAGGTCCCGGGCCACCGTGGGCGGCAGTTCGCGCCGGTGCTGCAACGACAACTCGCGGACCGTGTGCGCGTTGGCCGACGCGGCGGTCAGCAGATCGTGCATGTCGCCGTGGAAGCGGTAGCGCAGCGGCTTGCGGGCCGCGTCCAGGACGAACGTACCGCGACCGTGTCGGCGTGCGAGCAGTCCGGCGTCCGCCAGTTCGAGCACCGCCTGGCGCACCGTCGCGCGGCTGACGCCGAACTGTTTGGCGAGATCGTTCTCCGGCGCGAGTTGATGCTCGGGTGGATAGACGCCGTCGAGAATCTGCTGACGCAGGATGCTCGCGATCTGGTGATACAGCGGGATGGGTGACGAGTGACTGACCATGCGGCTTCCGGCTCGACCTGCTGGGACCTGACGGGGCGGCCCATGCGGCCGGCCGACATTGTCTCACCCGGGCCCGCGCGGCTCACCCGCTTCGCCGCACCGCCGCGATCGAGCCCGCCGCGGCGAGTGCGGCCATCACCGCCCCGGCCGCGACCACCGTGCCCGCCCGGTGGTCGCCTTGACCCATCAGCCACACGCCCCACGACGTCGCGCCGTACAGGACGGCCAGGTTCCACGACAGCGCCACCGCCGTGAAGCCCGGTGCGTGCGAGGCCACCAGCGTCTGCTGGTTGGTGTCGAAGGCCCCTGCGGCAAGGAACCACACCAGCACCGCCACGACGTTGAGCCACAGCGGCCGGCCGCCCACCGCCACCACCAGCGCCACCAGGAGCACGAGCGTCCACACGGGCAAGAGCCGGTCCTCGGCGCGTCCCCTCGCCCGCGCCGCGTCTCCCACCCTGCCCCCGAGGGCCGCGCCCGCGAACATTCCCAGTCCGCTGAGCAGCCCCACCGTGCCCAGAGCACTCGCGGACAGGTCGTAGCGGGTGTCGAGCACGTCGGCGAGGTAGGTGTAGGCGCCGAGGTTGGCGGCGTGGAACAGGAAGGTGATCGCCAACGTGCGCCGCAGCGGGCCGTGGGTCCACACCTTCAGCAGGGCTCGCGGTCCCTCCCCCGGCTCCCGGGGCCGCTCGCGCGCGCCGCGCAGGCCGTACAGGAGCAGCGGCAGCGTGACCGCGGCTCCCACGCCCAGGAGCGCGAACGCGCGATGCCACCCGGCGGCGTCGGCGACGAACGCGCCCAGCGGCACCCCGAGCACCTGGCCCAGGGCGAACGCGGCCATCCCCGCGCCCATCGCACTGCCCCGGACCGCGTCCGGCGCGGTGGTCGCGATCCAGGTCCAGATCGCCGGGCCGGCCGTCGCCACCCCGAGCCCGGCGAGCGCGCGCGAGCCGACGAGCAGCGCGAAGTCCCCGGTGAGCGCCGCGATCGCGTTGCCGGCGACGAACAGCGCGGCGCCCGTACCCACCATGACGGTGGGGCCGAGCCGCGGATAGGCCAATCCGAGGAACGGCCCGGCCACCGCCTGAACGAGCACGTACGCGGTGACCAGGTGCGCCGCCGCCGTCACCGACACGTCGAGGTCGGCGGCCACCTCCGGCAGCAGCGGCGACACGAGGTACATCTCGGCGCCGACCATGAACAGGAAGAGGTACAGCGGCAGATAGCCGATCAGCGCCCGGCGCGTCGCCGGTACGGCGGCGTCGGCGTCGGCGTCGGCGCCGGCGGCGGCGGCGCCGACATCGGGTGCGGCGACCCACCCGCTCCCGTCCGCGCTCACAGCGGCAGCACCGGGTCGTAGGCACGCAGCCATACGTCGAAGTTGAGCGCGAGTTCGGCTCCGACGTTGCTGATCAGGCTGCCCTGTTCGGAGACCGTGACGGCGTCGTGCAGCGCGGCGTCGTCGAACAACTCCCGGAGCCGGCAGTCGGGTTCGGCGAGCCGTTCGGCCAGTTGTCCGCGCAGGGCCTGTGCGTAGGCGGGGTCGGGCGTGGAGGGGTAGGGGCTCTTGGGCCGGTACAGCACGGCCTCGGGCAGCAGGTCGGCGACGGCGGCGCGCAGCACGCTCTTCTCCCGGCCGTCGTGGGTGCGCATGCTCCACGGGATGTTGTGCACGTACTCCACCAGGCGGTGGTCGCAGAACGGCACCCGGACCTCCAGGCCGACCGCCATGCTCAGTCGGTCCTTGCGGTCGAGCAGGGTCGGCAGGAATCGGGTGAGCGCCAGGTGCCCGATCTCGTCCACACGATGCTCCGACGCACTCGCGCCGTCGTGGTGTCGCACCTCCCCCAGCGCGGTGCGGTACTGGTCGGCGACGTAGTCCTCGACCGCGAACCGCTCGCGCACGTCCTTGCGGAACAGCGCCAGGATGCGCTGATGCAGCCGGCCGTGCGCCGGCGAGTCGGCCATCCAGGGGAAGGTGTCGGCATGCACCGCCTCGGGGTGGTGGAACCAGCGGTAGCCGCCGAACACCTCGTCGGCCGACTCGCCGGACAGCGCGACCGTGGAGTGCGTGCGGATCGCCGCGAACAACTGGTGCAGGCTCAGGTCGAGGTCGCCGATGCCGATCGGCAGGTCGCGGGCACGCACGCAGGCCTCGCGTACCTCCGGGTCGGCCAGTCGGGTGCCGTCCAGGACGATGTCGCGGTGCTCGCTGCCCAGATGGGCTGCGGCGAGTCGCACGTACGGGTCGTCCTCGGTCTCGGCCGCCCGGCCGGAGGCGTCGGTGAATCCGACCGAGAACGAGCGCGGCGGGCGGCCACCGGGCGGGCGGGCGAGCGCGGTGATCGCGGAGGAGTCCAGGCCGCCGGACAGCAGGGTGCACAGGGGTACGTCGGCGACGAGTTGGCGGGTGACGATGTCCGCCAGGAGTTCGCGTACATGGGCGACGGTCTCGGCCCGGTCGTGGCGGTGCTCGCGCCGTTCCGGTTCCCAGTAGCGTCGTTCGGTCGCGGAGCCGTCGGCACGCACGTGCAGCAGATGTCCCGGGCGCACCTCGCGCAGGTCGGCGTAGGGGGCGCGGCCGGGCACCTTGAGCAGCGGCAGCATCAGCTGCGCCAGTCCCTCGTCGTCGACCCGGGGCCGACCCGCCGGATGGGCCAGGATCGCCTTGGGCTCGGAACCGAAGACGACGCCGGCCGGCAGGGGTCGATAGTAGAGCGGCTTGATGCCCAACCGGTCGCGCACCAGCCACAGTTCGCGGGTGCGGGTGTCCCAGACGGCGAACGCGTACATCCCGTTGAAGCGGCCGACGGCGGCCGGGCCCCAGGTGTGCCACGCCGCCAGGACCACCTCGGTGTCGCCGGTGGTGCGGAAGTGGTGCCCTCGGGCCGCGAGTTCGGCACGCAGTTCACGGTAGTTGTACAACTCGCCGCTGTAGGTGAGCACGAGTCCTTCGCGGCCGGGCTCGCCCAACGGCATGGGTTGGGCGCTGCCGGCCAGGTCCAGGATCGCGAGTCGGCGGTGGCCGAGCGCGGCCGGGCCCGCGTGCCACAGCCCCTCGGCGTCCGGTCCGCGGCAGGTCATGGTGGCCGTCATCGCGGCGAGCAGCAGACGGCTCTCGTGGTCGGGGGTCGCCGTTTCGTCGGGGTGGGTGGTGGAGTGCGGGCGGTGGTGGTCCACCCAGCCGGTGATGCCGCACATGGGGTCGCTCCTCCGTGGTCGGGTGCTTCGGTGCTTCGGTGCCTGGGTACGTCGCCGCTTCGGCGCCCCAGCGTCAGCCCACGCGTACGTGGTACGCGCGCAGCCAGGCGTCCACGCCGAGCAGGTAGCCCAGCCCCGCCGTGGCGCTGCTCGCGGCGCGCGGGCTCGGCAGCGGCCGCCCCGCCTCGACCAGTGCCGTGACGGCCGCGCGGTCGACCAGGTCGAACACGGGCGCGTCCCGGTCCGCCAGCAGGTCCGCGACCCGCTCGCGCAGCGCGGCGGCGTAGCCGGGGTCGGGATTGGCCGGGAAGGCGCTCTTGCGCCGGTGTACGACCTCGGCCGGCAACAGGTCGGCCACCGCCCGGCGCAGCAGGTGTTTCTCCTCGCCGCCGGCGAAGCGCAGCGACCACGGCACGTTCCACACGTACTCCACCAGTCGGTGGTCGCAGAACGGCACGCGCACCTCCAGACCGGTGGCCATGCTCATCCGGTCCTTGCGGTCGAGCAGCGCGGGCAGCCAGCGGGTCAGCGCGAGATAGGACACCTCGCGTACCCGTACGTCGGCGCCCTGTTCACCGGGCAGTCGCGGCACCTCGGCCAGGGCCTCCTCGTAGCGTGCCCGCGCGTACTCGGCCGGGCGTACCCGCTCGCGCACCTCGGGCCGCAGCAGGGAGGCCGGGGTGTCGCGGTCGTACAACCACGGGAAGCCGTCGTGGCCGAGTGCGGCGGGATCGCGGAAGTAGGGGTATCCGCCGAACACCTCATCGGCCGACTCGCCGGACAGCGCCACCGTGGAGTGCCGGCGAACATGCGCGAAGAGCAGGTGGAGCGAGACGTCCATCTCGCCCCAGCCGGGCAGGTCGCGGGCGCGCAGGACACGTTCCTCGTGGCGGCGTACGTCATCGGGGTCTACCACGATGGTGGTGTGTCGGGTGCCCAGGTGGGCGGCGACGGCCCGGGCGTACGGTTCGTCGCGGCTGTCGTGCCACGCGGTGCGGCGGAATCCGGTGTCGGCGCCGGGGAAGTCGACCGAGTAGGTGTCGAGTTTGGCACCGTCGCGGCCCAGCGCCTCGGCGGCGAGCGCGGACACCGCACTGGAGTCGACCCCGCCCGACAGCAGCGAGCCGAGCGGAACGTCGGCGACGAGTTGCCGGGTGACCGTGTCGCGCAGGAGTTCGCGTACGTGGGCCGCGGTGGTGTCGAGGTCGTCGGTGTGCGCGAGCGCGGGCGGGCGCCAGTAGGCGCTCTCCGTCACCCCTCGGGCGTCGGCCCGGACGACATGGCCGGCGCGGACCTGGCGCAGCCCGGCGTAGACGGCGTGTCCGGGGGTGGGCGCGGTGGGCAGGGCGAAGAGTTCGGCGATGCCGGAGTCGTCCAGCGCCGCCTGGAACAGCGGGTTGGCCAGGACGGCCTTGGGCTCGGAGCCGAACAGCACCCCGCCCGGGTGTACGTGGTAGTACAGCGGCTTGACGCCCAACCGGTCGCGGACCAGGAGCAGTTCGCGCGAGCGGGTGTCCCAGATCGCGAACGCGTACATGCCGTTGAGCCGCGGGGCGAGGTCGGCGCCCCATTCCAGGTAGGCGCGCAGCACCACCTCGGTGTCGGAGCGGGTGCGGAACCGGTGGCCGCGCGCGGCGAGTTCGGCGCGCAGTTCGGCGAAGTTGTAGACCTCGCCGCTGTAGGTGAGCACGACGTCCGGGTCGTGCTCGGTGTCGGTCATCGGCTGCCGGCCGCCGTCGAGGTCGATGATCGACAGGCGTCGATGGCCCAGGACGGCGTGCGCAGACGTCCACACGCCGTCGGCGTCGGGTCCGCGGCAGGCCATGGTGGCGGTCATCGCGGCGGCGGTCGCCCGGTGTTCGGGTGCGGTCAGGTCGCGTTCGGTGTCGGTCCATCCGGTGATGCCGCACATGGTGTGCTCTCCTGGGTGCCGGCGGGTGGGTGGGGTCGTCGCGGGGTGGCGGGGTCCGGGTCGGGTCGCGGCTCGGTGGCGGCGGGGTCCGGGTCGGGTCGCGGGTCGCGGACCGGGCCGAGCGGGGGCGGCGACGGGCGACATCGGCCCGTGGGTGCGGCGCCGGCGAGGTACAGGCCGACTCCGTAGACGCGGCAGCCCGGTGCGAGCGTGGCGCGGCTCGCCCGCAGTCCGTCCTCGCGCCAGTAGGTCGCCTCCGCGTCGTCGAGGAGGCGGGCGTCCGGAGCGCCGACGGCGAGGATCTCCACCCGCAGGGCGTGCGCGGTAACCGGCTCCGGCAGCCGGATCACATTCAGCCGGCGGTGGTTGGCGGCGACGTGGTGGATGCGTTCCCAGGGCGCGTCGGGGTGGGTCCGGATCAGGATCCGGTAGCGCGAGACGCACTGGGGTGCCTGCCACAGTCCGGGGGCGGAGCTGATCCGGGCGTTGAGGTCGGTGTCGAAGCGCAGCCGGATCTCGTCGAAGGTGACCGCGGTGTCGTGCACCAGGTCCAGGTGTTGCGGCAGTGGGGCGGCCGGGTCGGACATCCACAGGTTGGGCCACGACTCGGGCCAGTGCAGGCCGTTGACGGCGTTGGCGGGGCCGTAGGGGTATTGGTGCGGGGTCGGACGCAGGGTCAGCGCGGTCCACTTGTCCTGGGCCCAGTGGCGGTAGGCGGGTACGTCGATCTCGTCGGGGTCGAACGCGCCGCGCGCCTCGGTGGTGGGGTCGGGGCCGCCGGTGGAGGTGTGCAGGAATTGCGCGGTACTGCCGGGCGGCAGGTCGGTGGCGGCGATCCAGTGGGCGCCGGCGAGGGCCGGGCCGGTGTGCGCGCCGGCGCCGGGGGTGCCCAGGACGAGGCGGTGCAGGCGTCCGGGGCGGGTCGTGGTGTGCGGGGCGAGCACGACGGGGCCGCTGCCGGGCGGCACGTCGACGGTGCCCTCGGCGACGACGCGGCCGTCCTCGCGCGACCACAGGGTGTCCACCTCCTGGAGTTGCCAGGCGGGCCGCAGCACCGAGGAGGTGTCGTTGTGCAGATGGATCTCGATCTCCTCGAGGCGGTCGCCGGCGACGGGGAACACCTGGGCTCGCGGCACGGTCAGGTCGCGGGTGTGCGCGGGGTCGGGTCGGCCGACGTCGAACCGGGCTTGGCTGGCAGCGCTCGCGCGGGGGGCGGTCAGGCCGGGCGCGAGGTGTTCGCGCAGGGCGGGCACGCGCACGTCGTCGCGCACCAGTCGCTGCTGGATGGGCCCGATGTGCGGCCCGTCGGGGGCGGCGGCCTCGCGGGGGGTGAGGCCGTGCGTGAGGGCGTACGCCGCGGCGGTGCCGACGGCCTGGCCGAGCATGCCCAGGGTTTGCTGTACCCGCAGTGCGCCGAGCGCCACGTGGGTCGCGCTGAGGCAGCGACCGCCGATCCACAGGTTGGCCAGGTCGCGGCTGTAGCAGGCGCGCAGCGGCACCCCGAAGGGTGGTACCCGGGACCAGTGGCGGTAGTTCGCGTCGGCCTGCGACGGCTCGCCGGGGTCGCGCTTGCTCAGCAGTCCGCCCTTGACGTGCAGGTCGAGGTACCAGCCGGCGGTTCCGATCCGATCCGGCCAGTGCGGGTCGCGGTGGCAGTGCCATTCGGTGAGTACGACGTCGCCGAGCAGGCGGCGGCTCTCCCGGCGGCCGGGCAGCGCGCCGATCCAGTCCAGCGCGTAGTCGGCGAGGCGTTCGCGTTCGGGGTGGTGGTTCTTCAGGTGGTCCCACACGCCCAGGGCGTGGCCGAGCAGCGCGTCGCGGACCTCCTCGGCGCCGGTGACCTGGTGGTAGGGGTAGCCGATCTCCAGCCACCAGAAGCCGCCGAACTCGGGGCGGTGCACGTTGCGCAGCTCGCGGAAGGCGCCGATGGCCTTGGCGGTGGCGTAGTGCTCGGCCCAGGCGGGGGCGGTGTAGGGCACCGGGCGCCCGACGTCGCGTGCATGCAGGGTGATGGTGCTGCCCGACGTCGCCCGGTCGCGTACGCGTGGGGCGAGCGGTTCGCCGTATTCGGCCCGGCTCTCGCGGCCGTAGTCGCGCGCGGCGCCGGCCAGCCGGCCGATGGTGCCGTTGCCCGTGCAGTCGGCGAACTGGCGGGCGTGCAGCCGGATGTCCTTCTCGGTGGTCGTCTGGAACGCCTCCAGGCGCACCAGTTCGCGGCCGTGGGCCCCGTCGCGGGTGGCCGCGGTGCGCACGCCGGCGTTGAGGATCACCCGCAGGCCGGGTTGCCGGCGGGTGGCGTCGAGGAGGGTCAGGTCCCAGCCGGAGTTGGTCAGTCCGCCCTCCCAGAACTGCGCGTGGTTGGTGCGGCGGTCGTCCAGGAGCAGGTCCTCGACGATGCCGGTCTCGCGGGCCCAGGCGGACACGTGGCCGGCTCCGGCCGGGGTGACCCGGACCTCGCTGGAGGAGTTGCCGCCCAGGACCGGCCGGTCGTGCACCAGGACGGTGTCGGCGCCCCCGCGCGCGGCGGCCAGCGCCAGGCACAGCCCGGCCAGTCCGCCGCCGACCACGACCAGGTCGGCGTGCACGTCGTCGACGTGCCGGGCGGGCGCGTCCGCCGGGTTCTCGGGGACGACGCCGTGGGTCTCGTCCATCAGTAGTCCCCGTTCGCGGTCCAGCCGCCGTCGAAGGGCAGGGTGGTCGCCGTCACGGCGGCGAAGGTGTCCTCGGTCAGCGCGTGCACGAACGCGGCCACCTCGTCGGCCGCCAGGAGCCGGCCCTGCGGGGTCCGGGTGCGGATGCGGTCCTCGTCCAGGCCGCCGGTGGCCAGCGCGCGCTCGACCATGGGGGTGCGGGTGTAGCCGGGACTGACGCCGACGACGCGGATGCCGTCGGCGGCCCATTCCACGCCGAGCACCTCGGTGAGCATGACCACGCCGGCTTTGGCCGTGCAGTAGGCGGCGCGGTTGCGTCCGGCGCGATGGGCGGTGATGGAGGCGATGTTGACGATCAGGCCGCGGCGGTCCGACAGCGCGCCGTGCAGGGCCTGGCTGGTGTAGAAGACCGCGTTGAGGTCGACCGCCAGGACCCGGTCCCAGCGGCTCGGCGCCAGCGTGGCGGCCGCACCCGAGCCGCCGATACCGGCGGCGTTGACGAGCAGGTCGAGACCGTCGACCGCGTCGGCCGCCTCGACCACCGCGCGGTGGTCGGCGACGTCGACGATGTGTCCGTGTACGCCGTCGCTGTCCTCGTCGGGCGGGGTCAGGTCCCATCCGGTGACCTGCCAGCCGGCGCGGACCAGTCGGCGGGCGGTGGCGGCGCCGATGCCGCTCGCGGCACCGGTCACCACGGCCCTGCGGACGCGAGGCTCGGCTTCGGGAGGGTGTGGGTGCGCCGGCCGCTCGTGCGTCATCGTGGATTCCTTCGTGGTCGGGGGTACGGGTCGGGAGCCGGGCGGGTTCACCGGGGCCGCGGGCATGCGCCCGCGAGTCCGGGCGGGTGCGGGAAGGGGCCGATCGCGGCCTGGTACGCGGCGCCCGCCCGCAGTACCGCCGCGTCGCCGCCCGCCGCGCCGAGGAACTGGACGGCGAACGGCAGCCCTTCGGGCGAGAGCCCGGCGGGTACGGTCAGCGCGGGCGCGCCGACCAGGACCGCGGGTCGGCACAACCGCGGATACACCGCCGTGACCGACTCGTAGGTGCCGCCGCCGTGCCGCACGTACGAGGCGTCCGACGCGGCGGCCGGCACCGGGACGGTGGGCACGACGAGTACGTCGACGCGCGTCGTCACCCGTGCCCAGGCACGCCGCAGGTCGTGCAACCGCCCGCGCAGCGCTGCCCGTTCGGCGGCGTCCACGCGCGCGCCGAGCCGGGCGGCGTCGGCGATCGGGCCGCGCGGCGGGGCCTGGTCGCCGGCCCGGCCGCGCAGGCGGTCTGCGGTGTCGACGGCGATGACGGTACGGGTGAGGTCGCCGTCGAAGCAGTCGTCGGGCACATACGCCTCGTGGAGTTCGGCGCCCGCCGCGCACAGGATCCGCGCCGCCTCGGCGACCGCCGCCGAGATGTACGGCGCGCAGCGTTCGTGGAACCGGCCCGCCGGTACCGCGATCCGCAAACCCCGCACGTCCGCCGCCCGTTCGGCGGACGTCGCCAAATGGGCCGCCGGCTCCAGGACACCGAGCAGCGCCGCGACGTCCTCGACCCGGCCGGCGAGCGGGCCGACCTCGTCGAACGTCTCCGACATCACCGCCAGCCCGCGCCGGTCGATCCGGCCTCGACTCGGCCGCATCCCCACCACGCCGCACAGCGCGGCGGGGATGCGCACCGATCCCACGGTGTCGCTGCCCAGCGCGCCGGGCACCAGGCCCGCGGCCACCGCGACCGCCGAACCCCCGCTCGACCAGCCGGGGGTGCGTGACCGGTCCCACGGGTTGCGCGCGGGCGAGTCGAAGTCGAACAGGTCGGGCGCGACCGTGGTGCCCAGCGGCACCGCACCCGCCGCCCGCAGCGCGGCCGGCGCCGCGGCCTCCCGGCGGCCGGGCGCCGCGGTGTCGAACAGTCGCTTGCAGGCGACCGGCACGCCGTGCAGCGGCCCGAGGGCCCGGCCCGCGAGCACCGCCCGCTCGGCGTGTACCGCCGCCTCCCGGGCGCCGTCGAGGTCGAGTGCGTGAAATGCCCGCAGGTCCGGGTCGAGAGCCTGGATCCGGTCGAGGTGCCGGGACAGCAACTCGACCGGGGAGAGCAGGTGTTCGCGCACCAGCCGGGCCGCCTCGACCACGCCGGGGCCGGCCGCGTCGGCCCGCCCGACCGCCGTCGGGGCGTCGCCGACCGCCTCACGCATCGGCCGTGCCCCCGTCCGCGAGCGCCGGGTGCACCACGTCCCCGTCGAAGGTGAACGTCCGCTCCGGCGCGCCCGCGAGCAGGCCCGCCCACTGGTCGAGGAGGGTGTGGAACCGATCCGGGTGTTCGAGGTGGAGGAAGTGCCCGCCGTCCGCCCAGACCAGACTGCGCGAGGGCACCGGGCCCCGGTTCGCGCTCGCCGCGAGCACACCCGCCTCCCAACGGGCCCGCTCCCGGTCCCGGTTGAGCGCGAGCACCGGACACGCCCGCCGCGCCAGGTAGCGCCCGCTCGCCGGTTCGATGGACAGCGCCCCCTCCGACAGGTGCAGGTCCGCCAGCGTGCGCCAGATCGTCCGGGCCGGGATGCCCGCCGTGCGGCGCAAAAGGTACTCCCGCAACCGAGGATGCCGCATGGCGTCGACCGAGCCCGCGACGAGTTCGGCGCCGAACGCGGCGTCGCCCGCGCGCAGTCGGCGCACCCACGGCTCGACCCGCGAATGGTGGCCCGCCGGCCGGCCGTACGCCGGGTCGACCACCAGCAGGCCGGCAACCGGTACAGGTTGCCCGACCGCCAGGATCGACGCGACGACGGCGCCCAACGAGTGGCCGACCAGGATCACCGGACCGGTCACCGCCCGCTCGCCGAGCACGAACGCCACATCCGCGGCGAGTGTGTGCGGCCGGTGGTCGTCGTCCGGCGCCGGCGCCGAACCGCCGTGCCCGCGCAGGTCCACGGCCAGCACCCGCCGCTCGGGGGAGAAACGCGCGACGATCGCGTCCCAGTCGTGCGAGTCCGCGCCCCACCCGTGCACGAGCACCAGCGGGGCCTTCGCCGCGTCGGTCGGGCCGGCGTCGACCAGGGCCAGCCGCCCGGCCGGCCCGTCCACGTGCAGGCGCGCGATCCCCTCCCCCGGCACGTATGCCTGCTCGACGGCGCCCGTACGGGCCCTCACGAGGACTCCCGCGCGGGGCTGCTCGCCCGCCAGCGGCATCCACGATCGCCGTCCTCGGCCAACAGCTCGAACTCGGGGCGGTAGCCGCGGGCCGCGATGTTGGCGGAGGTCGCCTTCGTGCAGTACTCGCACGGCGACGCCAGGGTGATCGGCACGCCCCGGCTGCGCGCGCGTTCGCGGTAGTCCCAGATCGAGCAGTGCGAGATCAGCAATTCGGAGTGTTCGGGCGAGGACTCGACCACCCGGTAGCGGGAGCCGTACAACTCGGCCTGGCGGCGTACCCGCCCGATCACGTCCGCACTGCCGCCGCCGTGATCGCGCTCGACCGCGCCGTGTACGGCCGCGTTGGCCCTGGCCCAGCCGGCCAACTCGCCGTGCCCGTAGTGCCCGACGACGAAGCGCTCCATCAGGGCCTGGGCCCGGAAGAACACCCGCTGCCACGCGCCGGGATCGGCGACGCCGGGCTCCGGCAGGTCGGCGAAGATCGCCGACTGCACCCCGATCCACTCCCGCAGTGCCGCGCCCGCGTGTTGCTCCACCAGATACTTGGTCATGCCGGCCTCGGCCTCGAACAGCCGTTGTTGCCAAAGGCCGACACGTTCTGCGTCGGTCATCCCCCGCTCCTCGCCCGCCGCCCGGGTGGGCGCGGCGCCGACGGGCGGTACGGGCGACGCCGCCGTCTGCTCCTTGACCGGCACCTCACACCGCCTCTGCGGCCGACGCCCACACCGGCCGGGTCAGCGGTCGGTCCACCGCGTCGAGGACCCGCTCCAGGGCCTCGACCAGTTCGGCGAACTCGGGTCCGGTCAACGCCTGATCGGCGTCGCACTGCGCACTCGCCGCGTCGGTGTGCACGTCCACGAGCAGCCCGTCGGCCCCGGCCGCCGCGGCGGCCAGCGCCATCGGCCGGACGAGATCGGCGCGTCCGCTGGCATGGCTGGGGTCGACGATGACCGGCAGGTGACTCACCCGCTTGACCACCGGTATCGCGCTCAGGTCCAGGGTGAAGCGGGTCGAGGGCTCGTAGGAACGAATGCCGCGCTCGCACAGGATCACGTTCGGATTGCCCTCCAGGAGCACGTACTCCGCCGCGAGCAGCCACTCCTCCACGGTCGCGGACAGTCCGCGCTTGAGCAGTACGGGCAGGCCCGACCGCCCCGCCTCGCGCAGCAGCGGGTAGTTCTGCATGTTGCGTGCGCCGATCTGGAGGATGTCCGCGCTCTTCGCGACGCGTTCGATCCAGGCCGGCTCCAACACCTCGGTGACCACCGGCAGTCCGGTCCGGGCCCGCTGCTCCTCGAGGAGTCGCAGGCCGCTCTCCTCCAGGCCCTGGAAGCTGTACGGCGAACTGCGCGGCTTGAACGCTCCGCCGCGCAGCACCGCCGCACCGCCGGCGGCGACCGCCCGGGCCACGGAGTCCAGTTGCCCGGCGTTCTCCACCGCGCACGGACCCGCGGCGACGACGAACCCGGGGCCGCCGATCACCACTCCCGCCCCGATGTCGACGGTCGTGGTGGTCGGCCGGAACACCCGTGAGGTCAAGCGATACTTGCCCGGGGTCACGGTGACCTCCGCAACCCCGGGCAGGCCGCGTATCCACGTACTCTCGCCCGCCGACACCCCGCGCTCGGATACCAGCACGGCCCGTCCGCCGCCGTCGGTGCCGGGTGTCGTCGCCACGCCCGCCGAGGCCAGCTCGGCCGAGATCCCGGCGGCGCGCACGGCGTCGATCTCCTGCTCCAAAACCACGATCATCGTTCCGTCCTCCTGATGGGGGGAGAGTCCGCCGCGACCCCGGACGGGGGCGGTGGTGGTGTCGGGGACGTGGCCCGCGCGCGCTCCCGGCCGGGCAGCGCGCGCAGCAGCGTCCTGGTGTACTCGTGCTCCGGGTCGGTGAACACCCTCTCGACATCGCCCTGTTCGACCACGCGGCCGTCGTGCATGACCAGCACGCGATCGCAGACGTGGTGGACCACGCCCAGATCGTGCGAGATGAACAACAGCGCCAGGCCGTAGCTCTCGCGCAGGTCGGCCAGCAGATCGAGCACCTGCGCCTGCACCGACACGTCCAGCGCGGACACCGGCTCGTCGCAGACCAGCACCCGAGGTTCGGTGGCCAACGCCCGGGCGATGGCGACCCGTTGACGCTGTCCGCCGGACAGGGTCGCCGGCCTGCTCCCCAGGTGGTCGGCGGCCAGGCCGACCCGAAGGAGCAGGTCCACCGCGCGCTCCCGACGCGCCGCGCCACGCGGGACGCCGACCGTGCCCAGCGCCTCGCCCAGCAACCGCCCGACGCTCCAGCGCGGATCGAACGACCCGAGCGGGTCCTGGGTGACGACCTGGAGGCGGCGGCGCAGCGGGCGGCGCACCCGTTCGGGCACTGCGCTCCAGGGTCGGCCGTCGAAGTGCACGCTCCCGGTGTCCGGGGTCGCCAGGCCCAGGAGCATGCGAGCCGCGGTCGTCTTGCCCGATCCCGACTCGCCGACCAGTCCCACGGCTTCCCCGGGGCGGATGCTCACCGAGAACTCGCGCACCGCGTCACGCACGCCGCCGTCCGCGTCGGTGAAGCGCTTGCCGATGGCGCGTGCCTCCAGGAGCACCGCGTCGGGGTCGTCCCGGTTCGGTGGCGGGCCGGCTTCTCGGGCGGGTGCGTCGTCCGGACCGGGCGAGAGCCGGCGACCGCGTGTGCGTTCCGACGGTACGGCCGCCAACAGCAGCCGTGTGTAGGGGTGTTCCGGCTCGCGCAGGACCCGCTCGGCCGGTCCCTGTTCGACGATCACGCCGTCGCGCATCACCGCCACGCGGTCGGCGACGCGCGAGACCACGGCCAGGTCGTGGCTGATCAGCAACAGGCCCATGCCCCGGGCGCGTTTGTCGGCGAGCAGGTCGAGGATCTGCGCCTGCACGGTGACGTCCAGCGCGGTGGTCGGCTCGTCGGCGATCAGCAGGGCGGGTTCGGCCGCCAACGCGGAGGCGATCAGGGCGCGTTGGCGCAGTCCGCCGGAGAGCTGGTGCGGATACTGGCGGACCCGGCGTGCCGGATCGGGGATGCCGGCGTCGGCGAGCAGGTCGAGTACACGTTCGTCGACCAGGTCGCGCGGGACCACCGCGTGGGTGCGCAGCGGCTCGGCCACCTCGGCGCCGACGGTGCGCAGGACGTCCAACGACACCAGCGCGTCCTGGAGGACGAAGCCGATCCGCCGCCCGCGCACCTCGCGCCAGGCCCGCGTGTCGAAGCGGGTCGCGTCGCGCCCGTCGACCAGCATGCGGGCGCAGGAGACGTGTGCGCGCGGTCCGGCCAGACCCACCAGGGCGCGCGCGGTCACGCTCTTCCCGGAGCCCGACTCGCCCACCAGGGCCAGGCATTCGCCGGGGGCCACCGACAGGTCCACCCCGTCCACGGCACGCTCGCGTCGGCGGCCGGTGCCGAAGTCGACGCGCAGTTGGGCGATCTCGACCAGCGCGGTCGGGTCGGGGACGGTCTCGGTGCCGGGCCGCGTTCGGGTGGGCGCGGTCATCGGGTCGCCTCCGTCCCGCGTTCGCGCAGGGCGCGTCCGAGTACGGTGACCGCCATCACCACTGCGGCCACCGCGAGTCCGGGGAAGACGGTGGTCCACCACGCGGTCTGGACGAAGTCCTGGCCGTCGGCGAGCATCACGCCCCACTCGGCGGCGGGCGGTCGCGGTCCCATCCCCAGGTAGCTCAGCGCGGCTCCGGAGACCACGGCGGTGCCGGTGCCGATCGACGCAAGCACCAGGAGCGGGCCCAGGGTGTTCGGCAGGATGTGCCGCAGGACCAGGGCCGGGCGGGACACGCCCAGGGCGACCCCGGCCTCGACGAAGTCGGCGCGGCGCACCACAAGCGCGCGCGAGCGCACCAGTCGGGCGTATCCGGGGACTGACGCGACCCCGATGGACACCAGTACGTTGGTGGTTCCGGGCCCGGTGACGGTGATCACCAGGAGCGCGAGCAGCAGTTCCGGGAAGGCCGTCAGGATGTCGGTCACCCGCATCGACACGGCGTCCGCCGCCCGGCCGCCCAGACCCGCGACGAGACCGATCACGGTGCCCACGACGGCGCCGATCACGGTGGCACCGACACCGATTTGCAACGACAGTCGTGCGCCGTGCACCACGCGGGCGTAGACGTCGCGGCCGAGTTGGTCGGTGCCGAACGGATGCTCGGCGTCCGGTGGGCGCAGCGCCCGGGCCGGCGCGGTCGCGTCGGGCGACCGGTCGGTCAACGACTCCGGCCACAGGGCGGCGAGTACGGCACCGGCCACCACGAGCAGGGCCAGGGCCACGCCGGGGCGCAGCCGGGCGGCGCGGGCCGCCCGAGCCGCGCGGGCCGCGGTCGGACGCGCGAGCACATACGCCGTCGTGCTCATACGGGACTCTCCTTCGCCGCGGTGGTGGGCTTCGGTCGGGTGCGGTGCGCGGTGGGCGCGGTCCGCAGACGTGGGTCCAGGGCCGGGTAGGCCAGGTCGACCAGCAGGTTGACGCAGGTGAAGGCCGCGGCCGACAGCAGTACGATTGCCGCGACCACCGGTGTGTCCTTGGAGCCGACGGCCGCCAGCAGCACTCGGCCCAGACCCGGTCGGGCGAACACCGTCTCGATCAGCACCGCGCCGCCGAGCAGGCTGCCGACCACCCACCCGGCCAGGGTGACCACCGGGATCGCGGCGTGCCGCAGCGCGTGGCGGGTCAGCACCAGTGCCTCGGGGACGCCGCGGGTGCGCACGGTGAGCACGAACGGCTGGGTGAGCGCCTCGTCCAGGCACTGACGCAGCACTTGGGCGAGGACCCCGGCCACGGGCAGCGCGAGGGTGACGGCGGGCAACACCAGCGCCGCGAAGCCCTGGTCGCCGGCGACGGGGAACAGGTGCCACCGAAAGGACAGGAAGCTGAGCGCGAGCAGGCCGAGCCAGAACGAGGGCAGCGACACCACGGCCAACTCGGCGCCGGACACCAGGCCCCGGACCACCCGCCCGCGACCGGCCGTGGCCAGCGCGGTGACCACGGCCGACACGCTCGCGAGCAGCACGGCCGAGAGCGCGAGCGCGCAGGTCGGCCAGACCTGGTCGGCGAGCACCGCGGTCACCGGTCGGCCCAACTGGTAGGAACGGCCCAGGTCGCCGCCGATCAGCCGGCCCAGCCACCTGCCGTACTGCACGATCAGCGGTTGGTCGAAGCCGTACTCCTGGGTGATCTGCCGGCGCAGCCCCGGGGTGGGGCTGACCGTGGGGCCGACGACGGCGTCCACGGGGTCGCCGCCGATGCGGTGCAGCGCCACGAACGTCACCGTCGCCGCGCCCCACAACACCACCACGCCGGCGAGCAGTCGGCGCGCCACGTAGCCGGCGAGCGCGGGCATCAGCCGCGTCCGTTCAGCCATACGTCGCGGAACAACGGCCACGCGTTCGCGTCGAACGTGAGTCCGTGTACCGCGCCGGTCGTGGAGATCACGCGTCGGCCGACGTAGGTGGGCAACGCGTAGCCCTGTTCGACGATCCGGGCCTGGATGTCGGCGTAGCGGGTCCGGCGCAGCGCCGGATCCCCGCTCGCGGAGGCCTCGCGCAGCCACGCGTCCAATTGCGGGTCGTGCAGCCGCGCGGCGTTGGTGCCGCCCTGGGCGAACTGCTGCTCGGAGTCGAACAGGGCGCGCAGCAGGTCGGGTTCGGCGCCGCCCCAGCTGAAACCGATCAGGTCGTAGTCGCCGGCGTTGCGCCGCGGCAGGTAGTCGTTCGCGGTGGACTGCACCAGGTCGAGGCGGATGCCGACCTTCTTGAGGTCGGCCTGGACGCCCACGTCGAGGGTGCGCCGGTCGGTGACGGTGAACTCGGGGACGAACGGCAGTGCGACGGTGAGGGTGTGTCCGTCGCGGGTGCGGTAGCCGGCGGAGTCGCGGCCGGTCCAGCCGAGTTCGTCGAGGAGGGCGTCGGCCTTGGCGGGGTCGTGTCCCCAAGTGCCTTGCGCCGCCCGGTCGTAGCCGGTGGTGGAGGGTCCGAGCACGCTGAACGCCTGGGGGAAGCGGCCGAAGAAGACGGCCTTGAGCAGGGGCGCGAGGTCCACCGCGTAGCGCACCGCGAGGCGGGCGCGGACGTCGTCGAAGGGCGGTCGCGAGCTGTTGAAGAAGTACGTGTAGCCCAGGCCCGGCAGGTCGGCCGTGGTGGTGCGCAGGCGGTGGTCGGCCTCGAGGACGCCGACACTCTGCGGGGGCACGTTGTCGATCGCGTCGACTTGGCCGCTGCGCAGGGTGCCGACCCGGACGGAGCCGGTGGGCAGGTAGCGGATGACGAGTTTGTCGAGGTGGGCCGCGCCGGGGTGGGCGGCGTTGGCCGGGGCCCAGGTGTAGTCGGGGTTGCGGGCGAACTCGTCCTGTTGGCCCTTGGTGTGCGCGGTGAAGCGGAAGGGACCGGTGCCGACGGTGGCCGGCCCGCCGGCGCACAGGTCGGCGGCCTGGGTGCGGAGCGTGCGGGGCGAGTGCATGCCGAGGTAGGTGGTACCGAGGGCGTGCAGGAACGGGGCGAAGGGGCGGGCGAGTCGCACCTGCACGGTGTGCGGGCCGGTGACCGTGGTGCTCTGGTAGGAGCCGATCAGGGAGGCCGCGTACTGGGATTTGGTGGCGGGGGCGGCGATGTGGTCGAGGTTGGCCTTGACGGCCTCGGCGTCGAACGGTGTGCCGTCGGTGAAGCGTACGTCGGTGCGTAACTCGAACGTGTAGGTGGTGCCGTCCGGGGAGAGTGTCCACGAACTCGCCAGCCACGGCACGAACTTCCCGCCGGGCTCCTCCGCGACGAGCGAGTCGAACACGTTGCGCATGACGACGGCGGTGATGTCTGCGGGGCTGACGTGCGGGTCGTAGCAGTCGGGTTCCTTGTCGGTGGCGAAGGTCAGCGTGCCGCCGTCCCTGGGCGGGCCCGCGTCGGCGCCGGTACCGGTGTGGCCCGTCGACCCGGAGCAGGAGACGAGCCCCGCCGCCAGGGCCAAGGCGCCTGCGGCCAGCCTGACTCTCGATCGCGTGTACATGTTCTCTCCGGGTTCGTGGCGGCGTGCCGTGGCGTTCGTGGCGTGACGTGGCGAACCTCGGCCACGCGGCGTCGGAAGCCGAGGCGAGGTCACGCGGGAGTCGCGAGTGGGTGTGCGGATGCGGCCGCCGGTCGCGCGGCGCCGCGTCAGGCGCGCCGAGCGGGCTCGGCGGGCGGGGCGACGCGGCGTCGAGCCGGGCGGAGGAGGCGCGGGCGCCGGAGGGCGCCGTGCGCGTACGAGGAGGCGGGCCGTCGGGAGGAGGCGACTACGAGGTCGTCTACAAGCAACACACGGCGGCGGCCAACCGGCCCAGATCCACGGTGCGTCGCGTCGTCAGCCAACGTCCTTCGTCCACGGGCTCAGAATGGCGGGCCGACACGCGAGGCGTCAACATGACCCAGATCACACAAAGGACCGAAGGTACGGATGACCATACCTTTCGCTTCGGATCCGAAGTCACGGCCGTGGCCTCGGGTTTCGGGTGACGTCCCGGGCGGACTCGATGAACACGGCCGGCGTCGGGGACGGTTCGCGGCGCGCACGGGCCAGGCCGGTCCGCCGGCGTGCGGCGGGGCGGTCGACCGGGACGGGGCGCAGACCCGGCGCGATGGCGCCGGCGCGGGCGGACACCAGCGCCGCGCCGATGCCTGCGGCCACCAGGGCCGGTACGGTCTGGACGTCGTGGGCGCGCTGGAGGATCCGGGGACGCAGTCGCGTCGCGGGCGTCGGGCAACAACGCCCGCCCCGGCGCGGTGAGGTGGGCACCATGCCGACCGCGCCGGAGCAACGCGCCGCCGACGCGGGCCTCGAGCGCCTGGATCCGCTTGGTGAGCGCGGGCTGCATCGGGCGGGCCCGGTTGTACCGGCCGGCGGCGGGCGAGGACAAGAACCGGCCGCACATGGCCCCGGTGCTCTCCACTCGCACGATCGACTGGGACCTGATAGCCCAGCAGTACGACCGGATGGTGAAGTACACCACCGCCCTGCGGCTGGGCACCGCCGAGGCCGAGCAGGTCCTGCGCCGCTTCACCGAGGGCGGCCCCAAGCACCCGACCTACCAGGCGATCGAGGAGCTGGGGCGCGTAGTGCGGACGGCGTTCATCTGCGACTACCTGTCGGATGCGGCGATGCGCAAGGAGATCGGCGAGGGCTTGCAGGTGGCGGAGAACTGGAACTCGGCGAACTCCGACCTGTTCTACGGCAAGGACGGCGACCTGACGGGTGCGGACAAGGAGAGCCAGGAGGCTCGATGCTCGCCCTGCACCTTTTGCGGAGCAGTCTCGTGCATGTCAATACCTTGCTGGTACAACGGGGTTTGGCGGATCCGAAGTGGGCGGACACGCTCACCGAGGCGGACCGGCGGGGCTGTCGCCGCGAGCTCCGCAGGCGGAGGCAGCGGCAGTTCCGGCATGAGACCTGGGCCGGTCCTGGCCGGAGCCCAGGCGACGTGCGTGAGTGTCACCAAGGGTGTGGGTGGCAGTCACGAGGGGGATGCGTCGCTTCTGCCGGCCGCGGTGGCTCTTTGGACGCAGTCGCGGAGCAGGGCGCGGCGCCGCTCGTGTACGTCATCGGGTTCTTGGCTGCCGGCCGCGTATACGTTGCTGACCGGTGACCAGGCCATGGACATGGCGATGACCATGGCCATGATGTCGAACGGGTCACCCGCACGAACCCGCCCGGCGTCCTGGGCCTCGGCGATGGCCCTGAGCTTGCGGTCGTCGTAGTGCTGGTGCGTCTCGACGAGGTGCCCGTCGGGACGGCGCTCCAGTCGTGTCCAGGTCGCCAGTCGGATGAGGTCGGGGCGGCGCAGGTATTCGTCGTAGAGACGGACGGCCCAGCCCGCGAGATCGTCGGCGTCGATGGGCACGACGTTGGTGATGCGCTCCAGCGAGCTGAGGAAGATCGCGTCGAAGAGTCGTTCCTTGTCGCCGAAGTAGGCGTAGAGCTGTGCCTTGTTGGTGCGCGCTGCCGTCACGATGCGTTCGATGCGCGCCCCGGCGATGCCGTGCTGGGCGAACTCTTCGGTGGCGGCGTCCAGGATGCGCTGGTAGGTCGCGGCGCCTCGCGAGGTCTGGGGCTGTTCCGGCATGCCCACATCATATCAAACAGAACAGTAGGTTTGCCTTGGGGTGCGATCGCGCTTACGCTGCAACAGACAGAATAGTCTGTTTAAGGAGTCACGTATGCGAACGACCACCGGATGGCAGGCGGCCGGTCCGACGGCGCTGCGGCGCGCGGCGCTGGAGCGCCGTGACCTGCGCCCGGATGACATCGCGGTGCAGGTCGACTACTGCGGCGTGTGCCACACCGACCTGCACGCCCTGCACGCCTGGGACCAGCACACGAGAGCGCCCCTGGTGCCCGGTCACGAATTCACCGGCGTGGTGACCGGGACCGGCGCCGTGGTGACCACCTTCTCGGTCGGCGACCGCGTCGCGGTGGGCAACATCGTCGACTCCTGCGGCGTGTGCGTCATGTGTGAAGCCGGACAGGAGAATTTCTGCCACTCCTTCCCGACTCTGACCTACGGCGGCACCGACCGGCAGGACGGGTCGACCACCCTGGGCGGCTACTCCCGCGAGTACGTCGTGCGCGACACCTTCGCCTACCCGCTCCCCTCCGGCCTCGACCCGGCCGCAGCCGCCCCGCTGATGTGCGCCGGCGTCACCGTGTGGGAACCCCTGCGCTCCCTGGGCGTGGGCCCCGGCAGTCGCGTCGCCGTGGCCGGCCTCGGAGGCCTGGGCCACCTCGCGGTCAAGATGGCCGTGGCGCTCGGCGCCACCACGACCGTCATCAGCCGCACCCGGGACAAGCTCGACGACGCCCGCAAGCTCGGCGCTCACGACCTCGTCGACTCCACCGACAGCCGGCGGATGGCCACGGCACGCGACACGTTCGACGTCGTCATCGACACCATCCCCGCCCCTCACGACCTCGCCCCGTATCTGAAGCTGGTGACGATGGACGGCACCCTCAGCCTCCTCGGGTACCTGGGCCCCGTCACCGTCGAAGCGACGGACCTGCTCATCGGCCGCAAGAAGCTCAGTTCCGCGGGCAGCGGAGGCCGCCCGGCGACAGCCGAGATGCTCCAATTCTGCGCCGACAACGGCATCGCCGCCGACATCGAAGTACTCCCGTCGTCACAGGTGGACACCGCACTCGACCGCCTCCGGCGAAACGACGTCCGCTACCGCTTCGTGCTCGACATGTCCGACCTGGACTGAAGAGACAGCGCAAATCCGGACTCATAACGGACCCTCAAGAGTCTTGCCCGCCGGCCGGGTCGGAAGCCGATCTCGTCGAACGCCATCCGTGCCCGAAGTGCATGGCGGCTCCCGGCTCGCCGTGCCGCTCGCGCTCCGGCCCGGTCGCCTCCGCCTGCGCCGACGCTGTGACCTGGGGCTTCTCGCGGTGTCTCACGACGTGTCCAGTCCCGGAATCTCACGACCGTGTCCGAATCCTCGGATCGGACGCCGAGTGCGCGCCTGTCCTGTCGCAATGCAGATGGCGATTGAGACGCCTGCGAGCCGGGTGGTTGCCATGTTCGTTTGAAGAACGCAGGTTCCGCTGTTCTCAAACGACATGGCTTTTGCAGGAGGAACGGCAGGGCGGATCACGGGTACCGAGGGTGGGGTAGTGCCGAAACCCGTCCGGCCATGACTGCCAGGCGGCGTGGTGACGTGGACGTCCGTCCGGTCGTGGTGTCGCTCAGTGGTGAGAACTCGGCGGGGTGGCGGCCCGATCAGGCCCGGGATTCCGCGAGCCGACAGCCGAGCAGTCCGTCCGACCACTCGGGTCCGAAGGCGACGCCCACGGAGATCAACGATGGAACTCCATAGCCACATCGGGCATGAAGGGGCATGACAACAACCGATCTCCGCACGAGCGTCGCGGACGCCGAGTTGTGGGCGCGGGTCCACGACGGCGACGGCGACGCCTACGCGCAGCTGTACCGGCGACATTCCGACGCCGTCCTGACCCACTGCTTCCGACGAACCGCTGCGTGGGACTCGGCCGAAGACGCGACGTCGATGGTCTTCCTCGAAACCTGGCGACTGCGCAAGCGCGTGCTCGTTGCCGACGCCGGATCGTTGCTGCCCTGGCTGCTCGGCGTCGCCAACAACGTCATCCACCGACACCGCCGCTCCCGCGCCCGGCCCCGGCGCGCGCTGGACCGCCTGCACCACCTCACCGAACGCGCGGGCGAGCCCGATCACGCCGACTTCGTCGCGCAACGACTGGCCGACGAGGGCCGCATGCGCCTGGTACGCGAAGCCCTCGGCCACCTCAGCCGCACCGAGCAGGAGGCGTTCACGCTCTGCGTCTGGGCGGAGCTGAGCTACGTGAGATTAGGACACGCGGGATGAGCCCTACAGGGGCCCTCAGGCTGCGAAGCCGACTCCGGTGGCGTACTCGTAGCCGCCCCAGTCGGAGCCGAGGTCGGCCAGGACCTCGTCGGTCCACTCCTCGTCCAGGGCGCGTTCGTCGCCGGCCGCCCAGGTGCGGACGATGGCGTCCCAGCGGCGGACGTTGACGCTACGGTGACCGGCAACGCCCGCCCGGCGGTGCTGGTCGCGCACCCCGGACTGGTCGTGCGGGTGCAGTTCCACCCGGGTGCCCCGGCCTCCGTTGTTCAACCGGCGGATCAACGACCGGACCACGTTGCGCCGGCGCAGGTCCCGGTACGCCGCGTCGATCCGGCGCAGGTTCGCCCGGCTCGGCGTGCGGTCCTCGGCCGGCCAGGCCGCGAGGGTGCGTGGCGTGACGGCGATGCCGGCGGTGTCCATCGCCTCGTAGCCGGCTCCGGAGGCGGTGAGGTAGCGCAGATGTGCGGCCAGGCCGCGTTCGGTGTCGACGGGCGAGGCGACGCCGTCGGCCGGCTCGTCCAGCCGCCCAGCCGCCCGGCCATGGCGCCAGGGCGCCAGGGCGGAGGCTCGCATGCCGTACTTGCCGGACTCCAGGGAGCGGTACGGCATGCGGCGTTGAGTTCATTTCCTTGGTCTGGAGGGTGTAGGTGTCCTTGTCCTTCACGTCGCCCACCCCGCGTCCCTCGGTGAACACGGTGCGCCAGTCGCCGCCGCGGCTGCGGTCCGGGGCTGGTGGCGTGATCGCGGCCGGATCACCGAGACCTGGCACAGGACTTTCACGAGTGGAGCGAAAACCCCGACGCCCGAGCAGAGTAAGCCCGTTGACCCACAGGAACCGCCGACCGGGCGTTCCGTGCCTCGCCCGCCGGAACGGCCGTCGGAAAGGACGCGGGCAGAAACAACACGAACGAAGTGTCGGAAGTCTGGGCTAGGTTCGGCCCGTGAACCACAGCAGCTCCAAGGCCGGGGCGCCCCGCGAGCCTGACTTGCCGCCCTACCGGGTAGTCCTGGGGGAAACTGATTGGGGTTCGCTCCAGACGGCTTTCGGAACCGGTGAATGCCTTCCCGAAGTCCTGGCACGGTTGCTGGAGCCTGATTCCAAGGTGCAGGTCGCCGCTTTGTCGGAACTGACGGAGCTGGTCGGCCACCAGAACAGCATCTACGAAGCCACCGCCCCCGTCGCCATGTACGTCGCCGGTATCCTCGCCCACCCGGCGGCCATGACCCTGCGGCCGTATCGCAACGTCCCCATCCGCGCAACATTGTTGAACTGGTTGGTTTCCACGGCCTACGACGCCTCCGACGAGATTGTCGACCGCACCGAGCAGTACTTCCCCGGCTTCCTCACCCCCGACACCACCCTGGCAGCCTTCCGGGACCTGCGCCCGATGCTTTATCGAGCCGTCGTGCCCTACCTGCAGGACGATCACCAGGACGTGCGCGAAGCCGCCGGCCTCGCCGCGCTCGTCCTCGCCGAACACCCCGCGCTTGCCCGGCACCGCGATCACCTCGCCGTGCACGCGCGCCGCATCCTGGACACCGGCAGCGACGACCTTGACCGGCGCGTTGCCCGGAAGGCCCTCGAAACATGGGGCCACGACGTCACCGGGATCGAACCTTCCCAGGAGGAACCCTGGGACTGCGGGCCACACAGCGATGGCCGCGGCGATCTCGAACCTCCCTTCTGACTGGTTGGGAGTTCTCGGGCAACACTTCTGGTACTCAAGCACGGGAAGACCCGCAGCGATCGCGCCCCGTTGTTGCCCGACGCCCACCGCGCGGCTGCCGCGACGCATCCGCATTCCGAAGGGCCCTGCCCCCACGGCGGCCGGGCCCCGACCGGACATCGGGAGAAACGATCCATGGCCGACCCCACGCCGGCCATCCCCTCAGCCGCGCCGAACTCGCCCGCCGCTACGGCGTCGATCCCTCGATCATCACGCGCACGCTGCAAAGGGCCGCAAACGCCCACGCCAAGGACCAGCGGCGATCACGCGTCGGGTCTCCCCGACGCCCCGTCGTACACCGCGGCCGAGATCGCCATCGTCGGGGCGTCTCGGCGATCGGGGAACTGTGGGACTGGCGCGTCGCGCGCTGCAGTGCTCCTCGCCGACCCGGAGCACGCCCATCTCGCCCCGGACGTCCGGCGCTGCATCGCCCGCTACGGACGCGTGGCTCGACCGCGCGGCGTCGTGAACGAACGCTGTCGACCGGCCTGGATGGAACCCGCACCGACACACCGCCCCTCGAAGGGAGCACGCCATGATCCACCACACCTCTTTCGTCCTGCCCCGCAGGCGGCGACGATCCGCCACGGGACACACCGTTCGTCGTCCTGGCCGGCGAAACCGACGAGGACATCCGGCACATCCCGCTCGTGACGTCCCTGCACCGCATCGACAACCACGCCCGCCTGTTCCAGCGCGACGACCCCCGGTTCGACAACCAGGCGATCCCCGTCTCCGACGCCTGGATCACGGCCGTGAACGGCTACGAACACGCGGTCAAGTTCGTCATCGTCCTCGAACCGGTGGCCTCCGGCGCCCCGAGCACGTGGGCGCCGCTCCCGGAGGGCTTCAGGGGCCAGGACCTGCCCCGCTGGGTCGGATCGATGATCCTGGCGCAACTGCGCATGGTCGTACGCGAGGTCCCGGTGACCGCCGGCTCCACCCCCTGGACATGGCCTTCGTCCACGACGCCCCCCGCTCGATCGAGGCATGGGCCCAGGCCCTGGTCCCGCGCCGACGCATGGAACCCGCGGAGTGGCAGCGCCGGTATCCGGCCATGCGCGGCATCCTCGCCTGCCAAGGCTGTGCCCCGCTCACGGGTTGGTCGAGCTGCCAGGTGGACGAGAAGGGAATGTTCCCTCTGGTGGGACCGAGGCGTCCGCGGGGGCGCGGTGAGGGGCGGCCCGGGCGCAACGGCGTCGAGGCCACACTCTCCCAAGGAGCCCGTGCTTTCGGCATGCGCCGGTCGCGCTACCGCAGCCAGTCCAAGGCCCACCTTCAGCACCTGTTCACCGCCGCAGCGATGAACCTCGCGCGGCTCGATGCCTGGACTGAAGCGCCCTGGTACATCGACAACAGGTCGTTGTTGTCCCGTCCCACGGGTTCGCACGGAACTGCATCACAAGGATCCACACTTCGTCGTTCGTCAGGTCCTCGATGGGGCGTAGACGGCTACCGACGCGGGCAACGTCCTCACCCGGATCCGGGTGCTCACCACGAATCGGGCGGACGGGGCGAATGCGCCGTCGACGTGTTGGTGCCTGCCGGGCGCCATTCCTCTCGTCTCCCGTTCGTCGGGGCCGGCCGGCTGCCAGACTGGGGCGGTGACTACGGCGAAATCGGCGGCATCGCAGGGGCTTCCGGCGTCGAGGCTGGGCAGGAAGTTCACGCTGCTGTGGTCGGCCTCGTCGGTCTCCGCCGTGGGTGACGGCGTGCGGGAGGCGGCCCTGCCCTTGTTGGCCGCCACGGTGTCGTCGTCACCGAGCGCCGTGGCGTTGGTGACGGTGGCCGGAACGCTGCCCTGGCTGGTGATGTCCTTGGTGGGGGGTGTCCTGGCCGACCGGTTCGACCGGCGGCGCCTGATGTGGCAGGTCGACCTGGTGCGCGCCGTGGTGGTCCTGGGCTTCGCCGCGTGGGTGCTGGTCGCGAGCCCGCCGTTGGTGGTGCCGGTCCTGCTGGCCTTCGTGCTCGGATGCGGCGAGACGGTCTTCGTCAACGCGTCCACGTCCGCCCTGCCGGATGTGGTGCGGCCCGAGCAACTCGAGGCCGCCAACGGTCGTCTGGAGGGCGGTCTCATCGTCGGCGGACACTTCGTCGGCCCGCTGCTGGGCTCCGCCCTGTTCGTCGTCGGCGCGGGGTACCCGTTCGCCGTGGACGGCGTCTCCTTCGTCCTGGCCGCCGCCCTGGTGGCCGCGTTGGGTCGGTCGAGCGCGAGCACGCCGTCACCTCGTCGCCCGGTGGCGGCGGACATCCGCGAGGGCGTTCGCTGGACTTGGACGCACCGCGGGATCCGGCTGCTGGCCATCGTGGCAGCGGTGGCGTCGATGGCCTTCTATCTGGCGGTCACCATGCTGGTGCTGCTGTTGACGAAGACCCTGGGGGCGTCGCCCGTGGCGTACGGCATGGTGTTGGCCTCGGGTGCCGTCGGCGGAGCGTTGGCCGGCGTCACCTCGGGCCGGCTGCGCAACCGCCTCGGCCTGACGTCCAGAATCGGTCTGTCCTTCTTCCTGATGGGAGCCTCACTGCTGGGTCTGGGGGTCGGCTCCTCCGTGGCCTTGGCGGCCGTCCTGTACGCCGTGGCCAGTTTCGGTGTGGTGACCTGGAACGTGCAGGTGGTCTCCCTCAGGCAACGGGTCGTACCGCGTCGGCTTCTCGGTCGGGTCAACAGCTGCTACCTGTTGCTGAGCCGTCTGGGGATCCTGGTCGGCGCCGGGCTCAGCGGCTGGCTCGGTTCCGCGTTCTCCGTGCGCACCCCCGCCGTTCTCGGCGGTGTCGTCCTGCTCGCGTCCCTCGTCGTGGTCCCCAGGTTGGCGAGTCTCGAGGCGGTTCGAAGCCGACCCGCCGGACTCGACGGCGCAGCCGATCCGGATCCGGATCCGGATCCGGATCCGGATCCGGTCGACGATCCGACGCTCCCCCGGTGACCGGGCACCGCTTTCCGCAAGGCCGGGCGCGGCTCCCACCGCGCCCGTCCACGGTCACCGAACGACCGCGTACGCCTGTTGCCCGCGCGGACTCGCCGCCGCCAGCACGCCGCCGTGCGAGTCCGGGCCCGTGGCACACACCTTGCCCAGGGTCATCGGCGCGACCGTCTGCACCTCGTGGCCGCGCCGGCGAAGCTCGGTCAGGACGGCCGGATCGAACCCGTCCTGCTCCACGACCGCGGCCAGCGGCCGCGCCCGACGGGGCGTGAACGAGCTCGGTACGTGGTCGGTGTGGAAGGTCGCCGCTTCCACCGCCTGCTGGGGGCTCATGCCGAAGTCGACGTGGTTGACGAAGAAGTTCAGGGTCCACTGGTCCTGTTGGTCGCCCCCGGGCGTACCGAAGGCCAGATAGGGGGCGCCGTCCCGGAGCGCCAAGGTCGGACTGAGCGTCGTACGGGGCCGTTTGCCCGGAGCGACGGAGTTGTTGTGCCCCTCGTCCAACCAGGCCATCTGGCCTCGGGTGCCCAGCGGAAATCCGAGACCGGGGACCACAGGGGAGCTCTTGAGCCACCCGCCACTGGGGGTGGCGACCACCATGTTGCCGTCGCGATCGGTCGCACTCACGCAGCACGTGTCGCCCTTCGCCGCCGTCCGCTGCAGGACGGTCGGGATGCCGTCGGCCAACTGCCGCAGCCAGTCCGGGTCGCCGGAGGAGGCGGACACGTCCAGTACCGGGGGAATCCACGGTTTCCGACCGTCGGGGGAGCCGGGGCGCAGGACATCGGACGCCTCGGATCCGATCAGGGTCCGGCGGGCCGCCGCGTAGGCGGGGTCGAGGAGGCCGGCCAGCGGCACGTCGGCGTGCTCCGGGTCGCCGTACCACGCCTCCCGGTCCGCGAAGGCCAACTTGGCGGACTCGATCACGGTGTGCACGTGGTCCGCGCTCCCGAAGCCCATCGCGTTGATGTCGAAGCCCTCCAGCAGGGCCAGTTGCTGGAGGAAGACCGGGCCTTGGGACCAGGGACCCGCCTTGTGCACGCTGTGACCGCGGTAGTCGAGGGCCACGGTGGCCTCGACGGGTACCCGCCAGCCGGCCAGGTCGTCACCGGTGAGCAGGCCGCCGTTGTGCCGGCCGGTGGAGTCGATCGGCTCCTCGGTTGCCATGAACCGGTCGACGGCCTCGGCGACGAATCCCTCGTAGAAGGCCGAGATCGCGGCGTCCGCCTGTGCCTCGCGCGTTCGTCCGCCCGCCGTGGCCTCGGCGAGGATGCGGCGATATGTCCGGGCCAGCGCCGGATTGCGCATCCGGGCGCCGGGCGCGGGAGCCGCGCCGTGGTGCAGATAGGTACGGCCGGACTCGGTCCACTCGTCGCGGAAGAGCGGCGCCATCACCTCGATCATCGCGGCGGTTTTGGGCAGCAGCGGATATCCGTCCTCGGCGTAGCCGATCGCGGGCTCCAGCACGTCCTGTACCGTCAGCCGGCCGAAGTCGCGCAGCAGGCGCATCCAGGCGCCGAAGGCCCCGGGCACGGTGGCCGCCAGCAGTCCGGAGCCGGGTATCACCGCCAGCCCGCGCCGGCGAAACGCCTCGGGCGTCGCCTGCCGCGGCATCGGACCCTGTCCGCAGACGACCTGGGTGGACCCGGTCGCCGCGTCGTAGACCATGATCGGGACGTCTCCGCCGGGGCCGTTCAGATGCGGCTCCACCACCTGGATGACCAGGGCCGCGGCGGTGGCGGCGTCGAACGCGTTCCCGCCGCGGTCGAACATCGCCACGCCCGCCGCCGAAGCGAGCCAGTGCGTGGAGGAGACCGCGCACGCGGTGCCGTGCAGTTCCGGACGATGCAGCACGAGACGTCCTTCCGAGGGGTCGGTCAGGGGAATTCGACGGGGTCCGCGAGGTGTCCGGAGGCGACCGGTGTCACCCGGCCGGTCACGCTGCCTCGCACCACGAGGCCGTTCTCGACCGTCACCGTGCACTCGAGCAGTGCGGGGCGGCCCGCCTCGGCTCCCTGGCGGACCGTGTATCCGTGCTCGCCGTTCGTGGCGGGCAGTCGGCCGGCGACGATCAGCCACCCGCCCAGGGCCATGGCCACCGGTCCGCAGGCGGGGTCCTCGGGGATGCCGAAGCCGGGGGCGAACAGCCGGGCCCGGGCAAGGCGATCGGCCGGGTCCCAGGTGAACAGGCACAGAGCCGGCAGCGCGACGTCGCGCATGTGCGCGTAGTCGGGTCGGGCCCGGGCGATCGCGCCGGCGCGGACGGGGAGCACCGCGAAGCCCCCGCCGAAGCCCGCCAGTCGCGGCCCGCCGGCGCCGTCCGCATCGGCGAGGTCGGCCTCGGTCAGCCCCACCGCGTCGAGCAGTGGTTGCCGATCCAGCGGCTCGCCGCGCACCGGACCGGTCGCGTGCAGGGTGGCACGGTCGGCCCGCGCCGCGAGCACCTGGCGTCCGGTGCCACATTCCTGCACCAGGTGGCCGGTGGGAACGCGGCCCAACCGAGCCAGCGTGGCGGCGGTCCCCACGCCGGAATGCGCGCCGTGCGGTGATTCGGCGTCCGGACCGAAGACGCGCACCCGGTACGACGCGTGGGGCGAGGTCGCGGGGAGGACGAAGGCGGTTTCCGCGGCGCCGAGTTCCGCCGCGACGCACTGCATCACGGCGGACGACAGTCCCGTCGCGTCGGGGACCACGGCCAGGGCGCTGCCCGTGAAGGGACGGTCGGTGAACATGTTGACGAGCTCGTAGCCGATCATCGTGTGCCCGTCGACGTGAAGAGCTTGCCGGCGATCCGCTCCACGACCTCGGGGCTGCCCTGGTAGGGGAAGTCGGCTCGGGGCCAATGGACGACCAGGTCGGTGAAGCCGATGTCCGCGAACAGCCCGCAGGCGTCCTCGTAGGCGTCCACCGAGTCGATCACGCCGGTGATCATCGCGCCGGTGACGACCAGGCGGCGCACCGTGGAGGGGTCGCGGCCGATGTCCGCGCACGCCGCGTCGAGGGCGTGCGCCTGTGCGCGAAGCTTCGCGATCGCCGGTGCGTAGCCGCTCGGTTCACCCCAGCCGGCGTCGCCGGCCGTCACCCAGATGTCGGCGTGGCGAGCCGCCAGCCGGATGCCTCGGGGGCCGGTCGCGGCGATGGCCAGGGGCAGGCGCGGGCGCTGGACGCAGCCCGGCACCATGAAGGCGCCGTGGGCTTCGAACCAGGCACCCCGGTGGTCGGTCACCCGTCGGCGCAGCAGCAGGTCGGTCATTTCGACGAACTCCGCGAAACGGTCGTGGCGTTCGGCCGGGGACGGGGGTGTGTGGCCCAGCACCCGGTCGTCGTGGCCTCCGGCGCCGGCGCCGAGTCCGCAGATCAGCCGGCCGGCCGAGATGTCGTCGAGGGTCATCAATTCCTTGGCGAAGGTCACCGGGTGCCGGTAGGACGCGCCGGCGACCATCGTCCCGAGTGCGATCCGGGAGGTGGCCTCGGCCGCGGCCGCCAGCGTGGGGACGGCGCCGAACCAGGGCTTTTCGCGGAACCATCGCCACATCAGGTGGTCGTAGGTCCACGCGTGGTCGAAGCCGAGTTCCTCGGCGTGCGTCCACAGTCGCCGCGCGTGCGACCAGCGCTGCTCGGGGAGCAGGATCACCCCGTGCCGCATGGTGCTCACGAGGCGGTCATCTCCTTGGCCACCCGGGCCGCGGAGAAGCCGGCGGCCAGACCGGCGACGCGAAAGAGCGAGGGGGTCAGATCCTCCTCGCACTCCACGATGTCGGGGTGTCGCATCTCCGCCAATGTCTCGTCCCGGCTCTCGGGCGACCCCGGATACAGGCCGTTCGTGGCGAGGTCCATCACGATGGCCTTGTTGCGCCGCAGCAATTGCGCCAGGATCTCCTGCCGCGTGGTCGGCGCCCGCAGGGTCAGGAAGTAGCAGTCGAAGATCCCCTCCCACATGCGGGGCTGGTTGGCGTCGCGTTGCGCGACCGACTGCTGGAGCAGCGACCTGCCGCCTTCCACCAGCTTGGCCGCGACCCCCAGGTGGATGCGGTGGCTCAACTCGACCTGTCGGACCAGCCGTTCCCGCTCGGAGTCGACCACGGGCGGCAGTTTCCGGCCTCGGAACAGGCTTCGTACCGGCGGGTAGTCCGGCGCCCAGGTACCGCTGAAGGTGCTGTGCAGCCGATGCATGCTCGGTCGGATGTCCGCGTTGTAGATGGCGCTGTTGCACGAGCCCGTGTACAGCAGCATCCCGCAGTACGCCCGCACGTATTCCGTCACGGCGACCGAGGCGGCCTCGCGGTCCTTCGGGTTCGAGGACAGTCGCGACAGTTCGTCCGCCAGCAGGCGCCAGATCACGAAGGAGACGTGATGGCCGATGATCCAGCGAAACCAGAACAGTTGCCCCAGGCGGCTGTCGTCGACGGGCGGGGTGATCCCGAAGCCCTCCTTGGCCCGGGCCAGAAAGCCCAGGCACGCGTCGTCGAGGTCGGCTTCGTCGCGACTGCCGCCGTCGGGCGCGGCGCTGTTCGGCGCCGGCATCGTCAGCGGTTCCAGGCCGTAGGGGTAGTCGCCGAAGTCCCAGCCGTTGGTTCCGGGCAGGGAGAGCGCGGCGACGGCCGACGGGCGCCTCATGCGTTTTCCCCCACTGCTCCCCCGATGCAGGTGAACTCGAATTCCAGGCCGTTCACGTCGAGACAGTAGAAACTTTGGGTGCCCTGCGCGTCGGTCACGATCTCGGTGGGTTGCTCCGGGTCGACGAACGCGTAGCGGTGCGAAGCGGAGAGTTCCAACCAACGGCTGCGCCAGGTACGCAGTTCGGCGGGCGTTTCGACGCTCAGGCACACGTGTTGGAAACGAGGTGCGTCCGGCGCGGCCCGGCGATCGGCGGGAGTGCCGCGTTCGAAGAGATGGAAGTGCGCGGCCCCGACGGCCAGTTCGGCCATCCGCACGACGCCGGGCAGGCGGGATACGGTCAGGTCCGAGAATATGTCCGTCGCCCAGGTCAGCCGGCCGCCGAAGAAGTCCTCGTACCATGAAATCGAGTTGTCGAGGTTGTCCGTCTGCACCGCGATGTGGTGCAGAACGGGCACCGATTCGAGATCGGGCATACGAATCCTCTCCGGTGGCCGGCGGCCTGCGCCGGCCCGGTTCCGACATCCTGCGCGGCTCAGAGCCCTTCGAGTTCGAAGATGACCTCGCCGACGGCGATGTCGATCGAATTTTTACTCCTGAGCCGCCAACCGCCTTCCTCGAAAACGGATTCCCAGTCGCGCACGGTCGGAATGAACGTGCCCATCATGTCGTGCGCGACCTCGAATCCCAGCGCGAAGATCGGCAGGTCACGGTCGGCGACTCCCTCGCTGCGGGTGGCGTCACCCAGCAGGAATCTGCGCGCCCGCGGGAACAGGATGCGCAGCCGCCGAAGGTTGTCGATGCACCGTTGCCGGGGCCAGAAGTCGTGCCCCATCATGAAACAGGTCAGGAGTTCGACCTCTTCGAACACCGGAACCGGGGCCATCGTCAGCACGTCGGCCTGCACGAACGTCATCCGGTCGGCAAGGCCGGCCGCGGCCGCCGCGGCGGTTGCCATCCGTACGGCCGGCTGGGCGATGTCGATGCCCACGGCCCGGGTACCCGGATGGCGGCCGAGGAGTTGCATGAGCCGCTCGCCGCTGCCGCAGCCCAGGTCGGCGACGACGTGAAAGTCGAAGTCCAGGCCCTGCACCGTCTGCCAGAACCAGGGGTCGTAGCAGAACTCGCTGATCTCCCGGCACGCGAAGGCGATGGCGGCGCTGTCGCGCGGGCAGAAATTTCCCACCCGGTTCTCGGTGCGCACGACCTCGGGCGCCCGCCGGAACAGATCGGCACTCCCCCTGGTGAGCCAGTGAAAGAACGATTTGTTTCGGTATGCCTCGGAGAAGTGAACACCCGGTAATATCTTGAACTCTTCGCGCTCGACGATCTCGACCGCCGACAGTGCCCGAAAGAGGCCGAGAACGGAAACGGTGTCGAGTCCCCGTTCGGCCGCGAAACTCTGCACGTCGAGCATTCCCTGCGTGTGTAACTCGTCAAACATACCGAGTTCCCAGGCGGCCCCGATGGCCGAAGCCGCCACCGCAGAATTGTATATGTGGGTTATCGCTCTTTCGCTGTCCCCCGGCGTCACATCCACCCCTCTCACGCAAAATGGTGAGAAACAAAAATTTACGACAGGCGACATTTAATATCCATGATCACGATCGGATAACGCAAGTGACGTGCGTCACATCGGCGTCGTGTTGACAGGGCGACCGCACCGACGGCAGGTTCACCATGACCCACCTGGACGACCAGGGCCGCCGACCACTCGGCACGCCGGGACGGCGGCTTGAATTCATGTCACCCCGCCTGCCGTGCGGCCTCCCTGGATAGGGCTCGGCGCGACCGTCGGACCGGAATGCGGCAGAGTGACTGGAGTTCACGTTGTCCGATTCGTCAGCAGACATACACTTATCAGGAAATTCTTCCGTCTCGTCATATACCGAGTGGGATCCACTCGAAGAAGTGATTGTCGGGATAGTTGACGATGCCACGTTTCCCCCGTGGCACGCGTCACTGGAACCGGTCATTCCGGCACACCAGCACGAGACCTTCCGCCGCTGCGGCGGGCAACCGTTTCCCGCGGAGCTGATCGCCGCGGCCCGCAAGGAACTCGACGAGTTCGTGCACATCCTCGAAGCCGAGGGGGTGACGGTCCGACGCCCCGAGCCGGTCGCGCAGCGCACGCCCTACGCCACGCGCGACTGGACCAGTACCGGTCTGTACGCGGCCATGCCGCGGGACTGCCTCCTGGTGGTGGGCGAGGACGTCATCGAGTGCCCGATGGCCTGGCGCTCCCGGTACTACGAGACCCTCGCCTACCGGCCGCTCCTGAAGGAGTACTTCCGGACCGGCGCCCGGTGGAGCGCCGGACCCAAGCCCGAACTCACCGACGAACAATACGACTTGACCTGGACCGAGCCGGCCGAGGGGATGCCGACCCGGCTGATCGTGACCGAGTTCGAGCCGACCTTCGACGCGGCCGACTTCCTGCGGCTCGGGCGCGACATCGTCGCGCAGAAGAGCAACGTCACGAACGAGTTCGGCATCGACTGGCTGCGCCGCCATCTCGGTGATCGATACCGGATCCACGTCCTCGAGTTCGACGACACGCACCCCATGCACATCGACGCCACGCTGGCCCCGCTGGCTCCCGGGAAGCTGCTCGTGCACCCCGAGCGGGTGTCGAAGGTGCCCGCGATCTTCAAGGGCTGGGACGTGATGCGCGCCCCCCGGCCGGTGATTCCCGACAGTCACCCGCTCTACCTGACCAGCAAGTGGATCAACATGAACGTCCTGATGCTGGACGAGAACCGCGTCGTGGTCGAACGCGGCGACGAGCCGATGATCTCCGCGATGAAGGAGTGGGGCTTCACCCCCATTCCGTGCAGCTTCCGCAACTTCAACAGTTTCGGTGGCTCCTTCCACTGCGCCACCCTCGACGTGCGACGCAGCGGCGGACTCGACTCCTATCTCGACCACCCCGGCTGACCCACCGCAGGGAGCACCTCGCCAAGCGTCGTCTCGATCTGGAGTGTGAGATGTCGGACCGCAGCGCCGGACGTATCGAGCTCATGGCAGGGCAGCGGGGCCTGTGGTACGCCCATCGATTCGACCCCCGGAGCCCGATCCTCAACGAGGGCGAGTATCTCGACATCGACGGCTCCCTCGACATCGGCCTGTTCGAGGAGGCATTGCGGCAGACCGTGTCCGAGGCGGAGACCCTGCGGCTGAGATTCTTCGAGGACGAGGACGGGCTCCGCCAGGAGGTCGACCCGGACCTCGAACATCGCCTGCACGTCGTCGACGTGAGCGCGGACCGGGACCCGCACCGGTCCGCGCTGGAGTGGATGAGCGCCGATCTGGCCCGCCCGCGCGACCTCGAACGCGGCCCGCTCGTCACGTTCGCGCTCTTCAAACTGCACGATCGGCGCTTCCACTGGTACCAGGGCTGCCACCACATCGTGAACGACGGATTCGGCTTTCCCCTGGTGGTCGCCCGCGTCGCCGAGCTCTACACCGCCCTGTTCGAGGGCGGCTCGGCCGACGGCGAACCCTTCGAGTCCGTGCAGGCCCTCGTCGACGCCGATGCGGCGTACCGCGCCTCCCCCGCGTTCGACGAGGACCGGCGGTACTGGCTCGACCTGCTGGCGGACCGGCCCCGCCCGGTGTCCCTGGCCGGCGGGGCGGTGCAAGGACCGGCCCGCGCGCGCCGGCGCGAGACGAGGAACCTGGACCCCGCGGCGGCCGACCGACTCCGGTCCGCCTGCCGCGGCTTCGGAACCAACCTGGCCGGCCTCGCGGTCGCGGCCACCGCGCTCTTCGCCGCCCGGGCCACGGGCGAGACGGACGTGGTCATCGGCTTCGCCGTACCCGGCCGCGGCCCCGGCATCGAGCAGACGATTCCCGGAGTCGTCGCCAACGTGGTCCCCATCCGCCTGTCGGTGCGTCCCGAGACGACCCTGGCGGACCTGGTCGACCGAAGCCTTGTCCAGGTCCTGGAGGCGATGCGCCACCAGCGATACCGCTACGAGGACATCCGCCACGACCTCGGCCTCGCCCCGGGGGAGGTGCCCTGGGCGGTCTCCCTGAACGTCATGCCGTTCGACTACCGAGTCACCCTCGCCGGCCGGCCCTTCCTCGCCCACAACCTCGCCACCGGGCCCTTCGAGGAGATCTCCCTGAACCTGTGGGACATCTCGCGCGACGGCAGCCTGCAACTGGCCGTCGACACCGACCCCGACCGGTTCGACGAGCGCACGCACGCCGGCTGCGCGCGCCTGCTCGACGAAGCGCTCGACCGCGTCGTCGACACGCCGGGCAACACCCCGGTGAGCCGAATCGACGTGCTGCCGGCCGCCGTTCGGCGGCTGCTCCTGACCCGGTGGAACCCGCCGTCGGCACCGCTCCCCCCGCGCACCCTGTCCGAGCTGCTCGCCGAGCAGGCCCTGCGCACCCCGGAGCGAACCGCGCTGGTGTACGGGGACACCTCCTTGACGTATGCCGAACTCCGGGCCCGGGCGGGGCGGCTGGCCCGCGTGCTCACCGAGCGGGGCGTCGGACCCGAGCGGTTCGTGGCCGTACTGCTGCCCCGCTCCCCGGCGGGCGTGGTGGCCTTCCTGGCGATCCTCACCGCCGGAGGCGCCTACGTGCCGATCGATCCCGGATACCCGCCGGAGCGCATCGCGTACATGCTCGACGACGCGCGACCGGCTCTCGTGGTGACGACGGCGGACCTGGCGCGGGGACTTCCACCCGGCTGGACCGGGCCACGGTGTCTGGTGGTGGACGAGGTCACCGGCGCCGCCGACCGGACACCCCTCGCCGAGTCACGCGACGCACCCGCGCCCGACCTCCTCCCGGCGCATCCGGCGTACGTGATCTACACCTCGGGGTCGACCGGACGCCCCAAGGGGGTGGTGATCGAACACCGGTCGATCGCCCGGTACGTGGCGCACGCCGTCCAGGCGTACGGCGTGGGCGAGCGGGACCGCATCCTGGCGGCGTACGCCTTCACCTTCGACGGTTCCATGCTCGAACTGTGGGTCTCCCTGGCCGCCGGGGCGCAGATCGTGCTGGCCGACGACGACCAACGGCTCGACGCCGAAGCCCTGCAACGGCTGATGGCCGCCCACCGGGTCACCGTCGCGCATCTGTCCCCGGCCCTGATGCATCTGCTGCGGCCCGACGAACTGCCCGCGCTGCGCACGGTGTCCGCCGGTGGCGAGCGCGTGCCGGCAACGCTCGTGGACCAGTGGGCCGCGGACGGACGAAAGTTCTGGAACGGATACGGACCCACCGAGACCACCGTCGACGCCACGCAGAAACTGTGTGTCGCGCCCTCCGACGGCCGATCGCCGCCGATCGGCCCACCGGTCACCCACGCCACGGCGTACGTGCTGGACGCCGGTCTGCACCTGCTGCCCCCGGGCGCCGTCGGCGAGCTCTACATCGGCGGACCCGGCCTGGCCCGGGGCTATCTGCGGCGCCCCGGCCTCACCGCAGAGCGCTTCGTCCCGAACCCCTTCGGTGCGCCCGGATCGCGGATGTACCGTACCGGGGACCTGGTGCGCTGGACGTCGGACGGCGATCTGGACTTCGTCGGGCGGGCGGACCGCCAGGTCAAGATCCGCGGCTTCCGGATCGAGCCGGGCGAGGTGCAGGCCGCCCTGGCCCGGTGCGCCGGCGTCGCCGCCGCGCTCGCCGTGGTGCGCGAGGACCCCGGCACCGACAAGCGCCTGGTCGGCTACCTGGTGCCCGCGGCGGGAGCGCGGCCGGACATCGCCGCGATCCGTGCGCAGGTGGCCGGCTTCCTGCCCGACTACATGGTGCCCGCCGCCTTCGTCGTGCTGGACGCGCTGCCGTTGACCACCGCGGGGAAGGTGGACGAGCGCGCCCTGCCTGCCCCGTCCCGCCAGGCCCCGAGCGGCGGACGCGAGCCCGGCACACCCGCGGAGAAGGCGCTGTGCGCGATCTTCGCCGAGGTGTTGGGCCTGACCTCGGTCGGCGTCGACGACAGCTTCTTCGCGCTGGGCGGCCACTCCCTGTCGGCGACGCGCCTGCTCACCCGGATCCGGACCGTGCTCGGCCGGGAGACGGGCATTCGGACCGTGTACGAGGCACCGACCGTCGCGGCGCTGGCCGCCCGGCTCGGCACGGCCGGCCCGGCCCGGCCCGCACTGGTCCCGGCGGTGCGGCCCGACCGGATCCCGCTGTCGTTCGCCCAGTCCCGACTGTGGTTCCTTCGACAATTCCAGGGGCCGGTCGCCACCTACAACGAAGGCATGGGGCTGCGCCTGCTCGGTGCCTTGGACGTCGCCGCCCTGCGCGCCGCGCTGCGCGACCTGGTGGGCCGGCACGAGGTACTGCGCACCGTGTTCCCGGCCGACGACGGCCATCCGTATCAACACGTGCTCTCCGCCGACTCGGTCGACCTCGACCTGCCCGTGGTGCCGATCGACCCGGCCGACCTGGCACAGGACCTGGCCCGGGCCACCCGGCGGGCGTTCGACCTGGAGTCGGAGATCCCGCTGCGCGCGCGGTTGGTCGCCCTGTCGCCCAGGGAACACGTCCTGTTGCTGGTGATGCACCACATCGCCGGCGACGCCTGGTCGTTGCGTCCGCTGTTGGCTGATCTGGGCCGGGCATACACCGAGCGCGCCGCCGGACGGGAACCCGGCTGGGCGCCGCTCCCGGTCCAGTACGCCGACTACACCCTGTGGCAGCGGGACCGGCTCGGCTCGGCGGCGGATCCGGACAGTGTCCACGCCGGACAACTGGCCTACTGGCGGCGGGCCCTGGCCGAGCTGCCGCAGGAGATCAGCCTCCCGTCGGACCGGCCCAGGCCCGCCCTGCCCTCCTACGCGGGCGACTCGGTTCCGCTGGAGATCCCGGCGCACGTGCACCTGGGGCTGGTGAACCTGGCCCGGGCACACGACGCGAGCACGTTCATGGTGCTCCAGGCCGTGCTGGCCGTGCTGCTGTCCAGGCTCGGAGCCGGCGACGACGTCCCCATCGGTGCGCCGGTGGCCGGACGTCTGGACGACGCGCTGGAGGAGTTGGTGGGGTTCTTCACCAACACCCTCGTGGTGCGTACGGACCTGTCGGGAGATCCGACCTTCACCGAGTTGCTCGCCCGGGTGCGGGAAACCTGCCTGGACGCCTACGCCCACCAGGACGTCCCCTTCGAACTGCTGGTCGGCGACCTCGCGGTGGAGCGTTCCCTGGCCCGGCATCCCCTGTTCCAGGTGGCGCTCGTGCTGCGCAACACTCGCTCGGGCGAACTGGTGCTGCCCGGCATCGAGGTGCACCCCGAGTCGGTGTGGACCGGCATGTCCCCGTTCGACCTGGTGGTGGAGTTCGACGACGAGTCCGCCGGGTCGCAGGGTCCCACCGGACTGAGCGGCGCCCTGCTCTTCGGCACCGACCTGTTCGACCGGAGCACCGCGTTGTCCATCGCGGACCGGCTGCGGCGCCTGCTCGAACAGGTGGTGAGCGAGCCCACCCGCCGGATCGGCGCGTTCGAACTGTGGGCGCCCGGCGAGCGCGAGCGGGTGGTGCGGGACTGGAACGACACGGATCACCCGGTCGTCGCGACCACGCTGCCGGCCCTGTTCGAGTCCCGGGTCGAGCAGGGCCCCGAGCGCACGGCGGTCACCGCGCCCGACGGGAGCATGACGTACCGCGAGTTCAACGCCCGGGTGAACCGGCTGGCGAGGCTGCTGGTGGCCGCCGGGGTGGGGCCCGAATCCGTGGTCGCCCTGGCCGTGCCGCGCTCGCTCGACCTGGTGGCGGCGGTGTGGGCGGTGCTCAAGGCGGGTGCGGCGTACCTGCCGCTGGATCCGCAGTATCCGGCCGAGCGGATCGCCTTCCTCCTCGACGACGTCCGGCCGGCCCTGCTGCTGACCACCGTGCGCACGAGTGCGGAACTGCCGCCCGGCGTCCCGCGCCTGCTCCTGGACGAGCCGCGGACCGGCGCCGCGGCGGCCGCCGAGTCGGCCGACGACCTGCGCGACGACGAACGGACCGGGCCGTTGTCGGCACTGCACCCGGCGTATGTGATCCACACGTCCGGCTCGACCGGCAGGCCCAAGGGCGTCACCATGGGTACGGGCGCGATGGTGAACCTGGTGCAGGCGCACGCCCGGTGGGTCCGGCGGGAGCGGACGGGCATCGGCGGCCCGGTGGCGCAGTTCGCGGCGATCAGCTTCGACGTCTCGGCCTGGGAGATCATCGAGACCCTCACCTCCGGCAGGCACCTGGTCGTCCCCGACGACGAGGTCCGGCGCGACCCGGCGGCGTTCACCAGATGGCTGGACAAGCACGAGGTGGAGCAGTTCTGCGCGCCGAACGTGATGGTCGAGGCGGTGTGCGAGGCGGCCCTGGCCCAGGGGTTGGCGCTGCCGGCACTGCGTGACATCGGACAGGGCGGCGAGGTGCTGCGACTGACCCCCCGGGTCCGGGAGTTCCTGTCCGCGCGGCCGAAGGTGCGGCTGCACAATCTCTACGGCCCCACCGAGACGCATCTGGTGACCGCCTTCTCGCTGCCGGCGGACCTGACGCACTGGGAGTCCTCGACCGCGCCGTTGGGAACGCCGATCTGGAACACCCGGATGTACGTGCTGGATCGCACCCTGCGGCCGGTTCCGCCGGGGGTGACCGGTGAGTTGTACATCGCCGGCGCGGCCCTGGCCCGCGGGTACTGGAATCGTCCCGGCCTGACCGCCGACCGGTTCGTGCCGAACCCCTTCGACGGCCCCGGCGAGCGCATGTACCGCACCGGCGATCTGGTGCGCTGGTCCGGCGACGGCCGGTTGCACTATGTGGGCCGCGTCGACGAACAGGTCAAGGTGCGCGGGTTTCGGATCGAGCCCGGAGAGGTGGAGGTGGTGCTCGCCCGGCACCCGGACGTCGACCGGGTCGCGGTCGTCGTGCGCGAGGACCAGGCGGGAGAGAAGCGGCTGGTCGCCTACGTCGTGCCGGCCGCGGGCACCCGTCCGGACCCGGTCGCGCTGCGCCGCTTCGTGGCCGAGTCGGTGCCGGACTTCCTGGTGCCCACCGCGGTGCTGATCCTGGCCGACCTGCCGCTGACCGTGAGCGGCAAGGTCCATCGCCGGGCGCTGCCCGCCCCGGACTTCGCGCAGTTCGCCTCGACCCGGACACCGGCTACGCCGGAAGAGGAGGCCCTGTGTGCGCTGTTCGCGGACGTACTGCGACTGGAGCGGGTCGGACCGGACGACTCCTTCTTCGACTTCGGCGGTCATTCGCTCCTGGCCACCCGACTGACGAGCCGGATCCGGACCGTACTGGGCATCGACGTCGAGGTGGGCGCGGTGTTCGAGGCGCCGACGCCGGCGGCGCTGGCCGCCCGGATCAAGGGCACCAAACGTTCGCGCCGGCCGGCGTTGCGGCGGATGCCCCGCCCGGGGCCCGCGGCCGAAGAACGGAGCGACGGCTCGTGATTCACTCGGACCGCACCCACCTGGGGTACCGCTGATGATTCCGCTGTCGTACGCGCAACACCGGATCTGGTTCCTCAACAAGCTGGACGACGGGACGGGCTACCGCATCCCGTTGGTGTACCGACTCGTCGGGGAGCCGGACGTGGCGGCGCTGCGGGCCGCGTTCACCGATGTCCTGGCCAGACACGAGAGCCTGCGCACGGTCTTTCCCGAGTCCGACGGCACCCCCCGCCAAGTGGTCCTGGAGGACTCCGCGGCCTGGCCCGTCCTGGCGGTCGAACGAATTCGGCCGCCGGAACTGCCCGCGGTCCTTCGAGCCGCGGGAGCGCACGTCTTCGACCTCACCACCGAAGCCCCCGTGCGGTTCACTCTGCTCTCGCTCGGACCGGACGAGCACGTCCTGCTGATCCTCCTGCACCACATAGCGGCGGACGGCTGGTCGCGAGAACCACTCCTGCGCGACCTGGCGACCGCCTATGGGGCGCGGTGCGCGGGGCGGGCGCCGGGCTGGGATCCGCTGCCGGTCCAGTACATCGACTACACCCTGTGGCAGCGTGAACTGCTCGGCGACGAGGCTGATCCGGACAGTCTGATCAGCGAGCAACTGGCCTACTGGCGCGGCGCCTTGGCCGGCATCCCGGAGAATCTCTCGCTGCCCGTGGACCGGCCGCGGCCGGCCGCGGCCTCCCATCGCGGCGAGACGATCCCGATGCTGATCGCACCGCGAACGCATCTGGCCCTGATCGAGCTGGCCAGACAGGAGCGGGTCAGTCTCTTCATGGTGTTGCAGGCCGGGCTCGCCGCCCTGTTGACCCGGCTGGGAGCCGGCACCGACATCCCCATCGGCTCGGCCGTCGCCGGCCGGTCCGACGAGGCGATGGACGATCTGGTGGGGATGTGCGTCAACACGCTGGTGCTGCGCACCGACACCGGCGGTAATCCGTCCTTCCGGCAACTCCTGGCCCGGGTACGGGAAACGGACCTGGCGGCGTACGCACATCAGGACGTGCCGTTCGAACGGCTCGTCGACGTGCTCGCCCCCTCCCGTTCGGCGGCGTGGAACCCGCTGTTCCAGGTCATGCTCGTCCTGGAGGACCGCACCACGAACCTCCCGTACCTCCCGGGCCTGCCGGCCACCGAGGAACCGATCGACAACCCGGACTCCAAAGTCGACCTGTCGCTCCATCTCCGGGAGCGACAGACCGACGACGGCAGCCCCGACGGCCTGGAGGGCGGCCTGGAGTTCGCCCGCGATCTGTTCGACTCGATCACCGCCGAACACATGGTCGAACGGCTGGAGTCGGTACTCGCGGCCATGGCTGCGGACCCGGACCGCTCCATCGGCGACGTGGAGATTCTCCGGCCCGGTGAGCGCGGCGCCCTCCTCGGCGCGTGCCACCCGGCCCCGGCGCGAACCCGGGAGCAGTTGCTCCCCGGGCTCTTCGAGGCGCAGGTGGCGCGTACTCCGGAGGCGACGGCACTGATTGCCGGGCAGGCACGGACGACCTACCGGGAACTGAACGCGCGGGCCGACCGGCTGGCCCGATCGCTGACCGGCCGGGGTATCGGCGCCGAGGACATCGTGGCGCTGCTGCTGCCCCGCTCCATCGACGCGGTCGTCGCCATGCTCGGCGTGCTCAAGGCCGGCGCCGCGTACCTGCCGGTGGACCCGGATTACCCGGCCGCCCGGATCGCCTTCATGCTCACGGACTCGGCGCCCACGCTGCTCATCACCACGGGGAGCGCGGCCGGCCCCGCCGGGGCGGGCACCGTCCCCGTTCTGGACATCGCCGACTGGCAGCACGAGGCGGCGGATATGCCGCCCGAAGCGGGACCGACCCGCAGCCCGCGGGCCGGTGTGCCGCACGAGGCGAACGCCGCCTATGTGATCTACACCTCCGGTTCCACCGGCCGCCCCAAAGGCGTGGTGGTGGAACACCGTTCCCTGGCCGCCTATCTGGAACAGGCACGGGCGGCGTATCCGAGCGCGGCCGGGTCGAGCCTGGTCCATACCTCGCTGTCCTTCGACCTGACGGTGACCGCCCTGTACACCCCGCTGGTGAGCGGCGGGCACGCGCGGTTGGACGAGTTGGCCGGGCCGCACACCGACCCGCTCGGCCACTCCCTCTTGGACGTCACGCCGAGCCATCTCGACCTGATGGCGGCGATGCCGGTGGATCCGTCGCCGACCCGATGCCTGCTGATCGGCGGTGAGGCGCTGCGCGGGGAGTCGCTGGCCGGGTGGCGGGAGCAACACCCGGACGTCGTGGTCCACAACCTCTACGGCCCCACCGAGGCGACCGTGGACTGCGCCCGGTTCCGGCTCGACCCGGGCGAGCCCACACCGGCCGGAGCGGTTCCCATCGGCCGCCCCCACGAGGGCCTGAGCATGTACGTCCTGGACGAGCGGCTGCGCCCGGTGCCGAGCGGCGTCGCGGGCGAACTGTACGTGGCGGGTCCGGCCCTCGCGCGAGGCTATCTGGGCCGGTTCGCACTGACGGCCGAGCGTTTCGTGGCGGATCCGTTCGGCCGGGCCGGTACCCGGATGTATCGCACCGGTGATCTGGTCCGCCTGCGCTCCGACGGCGAACTCGAATACGTCGGGCGGGCGGACCACCAGATCAAATTGCGCGGCCACCGCATCGAGCCGGGCGAAGTGGAGGCCGCGCTGCTGGCCCTGCCCGGGATCTCCCGGTGCGCGGTCGTGGTCCACGAGCGTTCTTCCGACGACAGACGCCTGATCGGGTATGTCGTCCCGACCGGTCCGGTCGCGAGCGTGAGCCCGGCAGCCGTCCGGGCGGCCCTCGCCGACGCACTGCCCGCGCCGATGGTCCCCTCGGCCGTCGTGGTCCTGGCCCAACTGCCGGTCACGCCACACGGCAAGCTCGACCGCGCCGCTCTTCCGCCGCCGGAGATCGACGCACCGGTCGGTGACCGGCGGGCGCCGCGTACCCCGGCGGAGGCGTCGCTGTGCCAGGTGTTCGCCGAGGTGATCGGCGTCGACACGGTCGGCATCGACGACGGATTCTTCGAGTTGGGCGGGCACTCGCTGCTCATGCCGCGGTTGCTCACCCGGGCCAAGGAGGCCCTGGGGCTGGAACTGACCCTGAAGCAGTTGTTCGTGCGCCCCACCGTGGCGCAGCTGCTCCGGGACCAGCCCGCGACGGCGGACCTGCTCGGCCCACTGATCCGCCTACGCGGCGGAACGGGTCGGCCACTGTGGTGCATCCATCCGGGGAGTGGCCTGGGCTGGAGTTACGCGGGCCTGCTGCCGTACATTCCGGCCCGACACCCGGTGTACGCCCTCCAGGCGCGCGGCCTCGACGGCTCCACCGCCCTGGCCGGCAGTTTCCCCGAGCTCGTCCGGGACTACTGCGCGCGGATCGTCGACATCCAACCGAACGGGCCGTATCTGCTGGCCGGTTGGTCCTTCGGCGGAGCCGCGGCCCATGCCGTCGCGGTCCGACTGCGCGCGTCGGGGCATGCGGTCGCTCTGCTCGCCGCCATCGACGCCTGGCCGGCGGGCGTTCGTACCGATCGCGACACCGAAGAGCCCTCGGACGTCCGGCTGGTGGCCTTCGACGGCGGGGAGGCGATGGCGGCCCTGGACGAGGAGTCGGTGGCCGCGCTGCTGCGGGCCACCGGCAACAACATCCGCCTCCTGCAGGATCCGGGGATCGTCCCGGAGTTCTTCGACGGCTCGCTGCTGCTCTTCGAGGCCGCGCCCGGCGGCCGAGGAACGCAGGCCGGGCAACGGTGGCGGTCCTGCATCGGCGGGGACATCGCGGTGGTGCCGGTGGACAGCGAGCACCTGCGGATGATGCGCCCCGCGGCGCTGCGGGTGATCGGACCGGTCCTCGCGCGGGCGTTGCGATCGACGATGCCCCTGTCGCCGGCGATCAAGGAGCGGATCTGACATGTGCGGCATCACCGGGTCCATGGTCCTGCACAACGCTCGACCGACGACGGCCGAGGTACTGGAGCGGATGAGCGATACGTTGACGCACCGCGGCCCGGACGCGGCGGGCACCCTGATCCGGGACGGCGTGGCGCTGGCCTGCCGCCGACTGAGTCTGGTCGACCTCGCCGGCGGCGGGCAGCCGATGTCCAACGAGGACGGCAGCGTCACGATGGTGTGCAACGGCGAGATCTTCAACCACGTCGAGCTGCGCGCCCTGTTGCTCGCCCGGGGCCACCGATTCGGGTCGTCCTGCGACGTCGAGGTGATCCTGCACCTCTACGAGGACGAGGGGCCCGAGCTGTTGGCGCGACTCAACGGCCAGTTCGCGTTCGCGATCCACGACCGGCGCAGGCGACAGCTCTTCCTCGCGCGCGACCACGCCGGGATCGCTCCCCTGTACTACACGAACACCGGCGGGCACTTCGTTTTCGGATCGGAGATCAAGTCGATCCTGGAACACCCCGGCGTGCCGCGCGAGGTGGACCTCACCGGTCTGGACCAAGTCCTCACCTTCCCCGGGCTGGTGAGTCCGCGCACCATGTTCCGCGGCATCGAGAGCGTGCGCAACGGCCACTACCTGATCGTGCGCGACGGTGTCGTCACCGACCGGTGCTACTGGGCCCTGGACTACCCCCGCGACGACGTCGCGCACCGGCCCGACGAGTTCTACCCGGAACACCTGCGTGAACTGCTCACCCGGGCCGTTCGGCTCCGGATGCGGGCCGACGTCGAGGTCGGTTTCTATCTCAGCGGCGGCCTCGACTCCTCGCTGATCGGCGCGCTGGCGTCGCAATCGGGACCCCCCGCCCACTCCTTCTCCATCACCTTCCCCGACGCGGCCATCGACGAGTCCGGGTATCAGCGCCTGATGGCGACCAAGGTGGGGTCCGTGCACCACGAGGCGGTCTTCACGGAGCAGGACACCGTCGCCGAACTCCAGCGCATGGTGCGCCATGCCGAGTGCCCGGTGAAGGAGACCTACAACACCTGCTCGCTGGTCCTGTCGGCGCTCGCGCGAGAACACGGCGTCAAGGCGATCCTGACCGGCGAGGGGGCCGACGAACTCTTCGGCGGGTATCCCGGGTACCGGTTCGACGCGGGCGGGCGCGGCCCGGTGGTGTCGGGTGATCCGCTGGAGGACGCCTTCGAGGACGACCTTCGCGCCCGGCTGTGGGGCGACCCGGAGCTCTTCTACGAGCGCCGGTACCACGCGTGGCGGGACGCGAAGTTCGAGCTCTACTCCGAGCAGGCCCGGGCCGCCTTCGCGGAGTTCGACTGTCTGCACCACCCGGTCGTCGACCACGAGCGCCTGGTGGGCAGGCCGCGGCTGAGTCAGCGCTCCTATCTGGACTTCACCCTGCGGCTGTCGGACCACCTGTTGACCGACCACGGGGACCGGATGGCCCTGGCCAATTCCGTGGAGGCCCGCTACCCGTTCCTCGACCGCGCCGTGCTCGATTTCGCCACGCAGGTTCCCAACCGGCTCAAGGTGGGCGCGCGGGGCGAGAAGCTCGTGCTGAAACAGGCCGCGGAGGGACTGGTCCCGCCGGAGATCATCCGCCGGGAGAAGTACGGGTTCCGCGCGCCCGCGAGCCCTCGGCTGCTCCGGCGCAACGTCGAATGGGTCGACGACCTGCTGTCCCCGGCGCGTATCGCCCGTCAGGGCTACTTCGATCCGGCGGTCGTGGAGCAGTTGCGCTCGCGCAGCCTGGACGCGGGCTTCGACCTGCACCCGCACCTGGACGACGATCTGTTGCTCGTCGTCCTGACGTTCGGAATTCTGCTGGACACCTTCAACCTTCCCGGTCACGTGTGAACGCGGGTCGAGCAAAGGAAACCGCAATGGCGTTCGAACCGATCCAGTCGCTTGTCGCGCGCGCGATCGACCGCTTCCCCGACCGAGTCGCCGTACAGAGCGCGCACGGCTCGCTGCGCTATCGCGAACTGGACCAACGCGTCGACGCCGTCGCGGCCGAGCTGTATCGGTGCGGAGCCCGAGCCGGCTCCGTCGTCGCGGTCCTCGCCGGCGACCGGGCCGAGCTGACCGCGGCCCTGCTCGCCGTCCTGCGGCTGGGCGGTGTGGTGGTCCCCCTCGACGTGGGCACCCGGCCGGATCGGCTGGGCTGGATGCTGCGCGAGGCGGACCCCGATCTCCTGGTCGTCGGCGCCGACGACGGCGACCTCGCGGAGGACGTGCGCGACACGTGCGACCGGGCCGCCCTGGTCGATCTGGGCACGGTCAAGGACCGACCCGGGAACGACTACCCGCCCCACGTGCCGGCGCCGGACGATCCCTGCTACCTGTTCTTCACCTCCGGCTCCACCGGCCGGCCCAAGGGGATCCTCGGCCGGCTGAGCGCGGTGGACCACTACATCCGCTGGGAGGCGGAGCTGCTCGGCGCCGGTCCCCAGTGGCGGGTGGGCCAGCTGATCTCGCCCGCGTTCGACGCCGTGCTGCGCGACCTGCTCCTGCCGTTGAGCGTGGGCGCGACGGTATGCGTGCCGGCCGAGGACGTCCGGCTCGACCCGGTCGCCCTGTGCCGGTGGCTGGACCGGGAACGGATCGATCTGATCCACTGCGTGCCCTCGGTCTTTCGCGCCCTGGCGGGCGCGATCGACACGGTCCGGCCGGGGTTCGAGGCGCTGAAGTGCGTGGCCCTGTCCGGCGAGCGCGTGCTGCCCGCCGACGCCGCCGGCTGGTTCGACCGCTTCGGCGAGCGGATCCGGCTGCTGAACCTCTACGGGCCCTCGGAAACCACCATGACGAAGACCTTCCACTTCGTCACCGCCGCCGATGCCCGGGGCAGGTCCGTCCCGATCGGGCGCCCGATGCCCGACACCGTCGTCCTGCTGCTCGACGAACGCGGCCGGGAGGTACCGCCGGGGCGGGTCGGCGAGATTCACCTGCGTACGGCCTACCGCAGCCTCGGGTACCACCGCAGGCCGCAGGAGACCGAACGCGCCTTCATCGCCGACCCCACCCGGCCCGGTGACGACGAAGTCGTCTACCGGACCGGGGACTTCGCCCGCCTGCTGCCCGACGGCACGCTCGACTTCCTCGGCCGCCGGGACCGACAGGTCAAGGTCGGCGGCGTGCGGGTGGAGCTGGACGGGGTGGAGCAGCTCCTGCGCGAGGACCCGTCGGTCGCCGAGGCGGCCGTCGTGTCGGTCGAGCCGGACGACGCCCCGCCGTACCTGTGCGCGTTCGTCGAGACCGGCACCGGGACGGATCCCGAGGAGCTTCGCTCCCGGCTGAGCGAGCATCTGCGCGCACACCTGCCGGACGGCGCGATACCGGGGGTGATCGTGCCGCTGGAGCTCATCCCGCGCACCATCAGCGGCAAGATCGACCGCAAGGCGCTCACCGTGCCCGTGCGGTCCCCCGCCCGACCCGACGCGGACGCCGTCGCACCGCGCACCGCCACCGAACGCACGATCGCCGGGATCTGGGCGCGTACGCTGCCGGCCCCGGTCGACGACGTGCACACCCGGTTCTTCGACGTGGGCACCTCGCTGGCCGTGATCTCGGTACTGGCGCGGCTGACCGAGGAGTTCGGGGTGTCCGTCCCGCTGGCGGACTTCCTGGCGAACCAGACGATCGAGGGCCTGTCGAACCTGGTCGAGCGCTTGCTGCTCGCCGACGACGACGCCGACGACCTCTTCGGGAGCTGACATGACCGACCAGCCACTGGACGCCGAGCAGACCGAGTCCGTCGAACACCGGGTGCGGACGGCCGTGTTGGACCAGGACGGCGTCCTCGACTGCGCCGTCGTGTTCAACGAGGCCGACCCCGCGGCGGCCGGCGCCCGCGCCTGTGTCCGGTGCGGGATCAGCGCCGCTTACCCGGGACTGCGCTTCGACCCGGACGGGGTCTGTTCGCTGTGCGCGCGCTACGCCGCCCATCGATCGGCGATGCACGCCTACTTCCGTGACCCGCGGGAGCTGGCGCCGCGGCTGCGCGAGGCCGCGCGAGGGCGCGGATCGGACTACGACTGCCTGCTGCTGTTCAGTGGCGGCAAGGACAGCACGTATGTGCTCTACCAGCTCGTGGAACTGGGTCTGCGGGTGATGACCTTCACCTTCGACAACGGGTTCATCTCGCGGACCGCGCTGCGCAACGTCGAGACCGTCACCGCCGAACTGGGCATCGAACACGTCACCGCCACCCACGCCGACCAGAAGCGGATCTTCCTGAACTCGCTCCAGGAGCACAAGAGCGTGTGCAACGGGTGCTTCCGCTCCCTCCTGGACTTGAGCACCGAACTCGCGCACCAGCGCGACATCCCCACGGTGGTCACCGGGCTCTCCCGCGGCCAGATCATGGACGAGCGGCTGTCCTGGTTCCACGAGCAGGGCATCTTCGACGTGGCCGAGATCGAGGAGAAGTTGCGGCTGGGCCGGGAGGTGTACCACCAGGCCGCGGGCACGGTCGACGCCGCCGCGGTGAACGCGGTCCAGGTCGTCGACTACTTCCGCTACTCGGCGGTGACGAAGGAGGACGTGCGAGCCTTCCTGCGCGAGCGCTCGTCGTTCTGGGCGCAGCCCACCGATACCGGGTTCTGCAGCTCGAACTGCATGATCAACGATGTGGGCACCTACGTTCACGCCGCGGAGCGCGGTTTCCACAACTACGAGGCGCCGACCCGCTGGGAGGTACGGCTCGGGCATCTGGACGTCGCCGAGGCGGACGCGGAGCTGCGCGCCCCGGTGGAGACCGCGCAGGTGAAACGGATGCTGGCCAGGATCGGCTATCCGGACCCGGCCGACGCCGACCGGACGGGCGCCCGGCTGGCGGTCTACTACGTCGCCGACGAAAGCGCGTCCGGCGACCGGCTCGCGGCCGCGGTGGCCGATGCCCTGCCGCCCGCACTGGTACCGGCGCAGTGGGTGCAGGTGGCGGAGATCCCCAGGGTCGCGGGCGCCGTGGATCAGTGGGCTCTGCGCGGGATGCACCGCCCGAAGGCCCCGGGCTCGCGAGGCGGGGGCGTCACCGCGGACGCGGATTCCGATCGCTCGGTCGCGGTCCGTCCGGTACAGCGTCGGATTCTCGATCGGGATCCGGTCCGGGCGGCGCACCGGGCCCGAGCCCTGTTCCTGACCTCGGAGGCCGGTTTCCCGGTCACCGACCTGAAGCGGGTGTGGCTGCAACTGCTTTTGCACCACGAGGCGTTGCGGCTGCGGTTCGGCCACGGGGACCAGGGCTGGCGGCAGTCCCGGGGCGGCCTCGGCGGTGCGGTGCACGTCTCGCGGGTGGACCTCACCGACCGGGACCCGGGCGCGCAGGGGCAGGTGCTGCGTCGGCTCACCGACCGGATGCGGGCCCGGCTGCACGTCGATCGGGGTCCGCTGCTGCGGGCCGCGGTGGTCGACCGGGGCACCCGGCCGGCGGGTCTGCTGATCGTGGTGCACGAACTGGCCGCGGACGTCGAGTCCTGGCGGGTGCTGTTGGCGGACCTGGCCTTGGGGCTGGGACAGCTCCAGGCGGGCTCGGACGTGCGGTTGCCGCCTGCCGCGTCGTTCCTGGACCACCCGACCGAGCCCGCCGGCGTCGAGGACGAGGCGGGCCCGGAGGTCGCCGGGGTCGGCTGTGTCCTCCCGGGTTCGCCCGCACCCGGGCCGATCGCCGAGGAGCCGCTCGAAGCGCGCTGCCCGGTGCGCGGGGCGACGGCCCGCGACGTCGCCGCTGCGATCGCGCACGTGCTGGTCGAGGAGTTCGGCGGCGGGCGACTGGTCGCGGACGTCCTCGATCACACCACGCGCAGGCCCGCGGCACGGGTGATCGGTCCGCTGGCCGAGGCGGACCGCTGGGTGGTGACCCCGCTCGCGCGGGGAGCGAGCGTCGTACGGGCCGCGGGAGCGGCCGAGCCGGCCAGGGTGCGCTACGAACACTTCGGCGATCCGGCCGCCGCGCTGCTTCCGTCGGGGGTGGCCTGGACGCTGCGCGACACGGTGTGGCGGGACTTCGCCGGGCCGGGGCACCCGGACGACACCGATGCGACGATCACCGGTGTCGTCGACGCCGGCGAGTTCGTGCTCACCTGGTGGTGTCCCGCCTCCGTGGGCACGCGGCTGGCGGCGGCCCACATCCCCGAGCGCGTCGCGCAGCGGCTGATCGGGGAGCAGGCCGGCTGAGGTGGCGCGCTCACGCACCCTCGGTGTGCTCGGTGGGATGGGACCGGCGGCGACGGCGGAGTTCCTGCGGCTGCTGGCCGTGCGCGTCGCGGCCGGCAGCGACCAGGAGCACCCCCGGATCCTGATGCTGTCCGAGCCGGGCATCCCGGACCGGACCGCCGCGCTGCTCAGGGGCGACGACGCACCGCTCCTGCCGATCCGGCAGGCGCTGTTCACCCTTGCCGGCTGGGGCGCGGAGCTGCTCGCGGTGCCCTGCAACACCGCGCACGTCTACATCGACCGATTCCGCAGCCGACTGCCGGTGCCCCTGGTGCACATCGTGGAGGCGAGCGTGCGGGCCGCCGAGGTCGCCAGTCCCGACGGGGCCTGGTTGACGGCGACCGCGGGTACCGTCGCCGGCGGCATCTATCAGCGCTATGCGCAGCACCGGGGATACCGACTCCTGCTCCCCGACGAGGCGCTCCAGCAGCGCATCCACGCCGCCACCGTGCTGGTGAAGGCGAACCGGCTGCCGGCCGCCGGCGCGACCCTGGGTTCGGCGGTCCACGAGCTGCTGCGCATTCGGTGCCTGCCGGTGATCAGCGCCTGTACCGAACTCCCGCTCGCCTACGCGCACAGCGGGCTGCCGGCGGAATTCCAGGTGTCCAGCGTCGACGCGCTGGCGTCGGCCTGCGCGCACGCCCTGTACCCCCACCGCGGACCCGTACCGGGCCTGCTCTCGTCGACGGCCCGACGGGCGGTCGCCGGGTCCGGCTCCGGGTCCACGTCCGATCCCCCCGAAGGAGCACGATGACACGCTCACGCCTGTCGAAGGAACGCCGGCTGCTGCGCGAGACGGTCGCCGACTTCGCCCGCGCCAAGGTGGCTCCGGTGATCGCCGATATCTATCGACGCGAGGAGTTTCCCTACGAACTGGTCGCCGCCATGGGCCGCATGGGCTTGTTCGGACTGCCCTTCGAGGAACGCTACGGCGGCATGGGCGGGGATGTGTTCACCCTGTGTCTGGCCATCGAGGAACTGGCCAGAGTGGACTGCTCGGTGGCCGTCGCACTGTCCGCGGGCGTGACGCTCGGCGCGATCCCCATCCATCGGTTCGGCACCGCGGCACAGAAGGAACGCTGGCTCCCCGCTCTGTGCACCGGCGAGCGGATCGCCGGCTTCGGGCTCACCGAACCCGGCGGCGGGACCGACACGGCGGCGGCCCGCACCAAGGCGGAACTCGACGGCGACGAATGGGTGATCAACGGCAGCAAGGCGTTCATCACCAACTCCGGCACCGACATCACCAGCCTGGTCACGGTGACGGCGGTGACCGGTACCCGCGCCGACGGAGCCAAGGAGATCTCCGCGCTCGTCGTGCCGTCGGGCACCCCGGGCTTCACGGTGGCGCCGTCGTACTCCAAGGTGGGCTGGTGCGCCTCGGACACCCACGAACTCGGTTTCGCCGACTGCCGGGTGCCGGCCGAGCACCTGCTCGGCGAACGCGGCCTGGGCATCGCGCAGTTCATGTCGGTGCTGGACGAGAGCAGGATCGCGATCTCGGCCGTCGGAGCGGGGATGGCCCAGGGCTGCGTGGACGAGTGTGTGCGCCATGCCAAGGAGCGGACGGCGTTCGGGCAGCGCATCGGGGCATACCAGTCGATCCAGTTCAAGATCGCCGACATGGAGACGCGCGCCCACACCGCACGCCTGGCCTACTACTCGGCTGCGGCCTCGATGCTGCGCGGCGAATCCTTCTCGAAGGAGGCGGCGATGGCCAAGCTGGTCTCCTCCAGGGCGGCGATGGACAACGCCAGGGACGCGACCCAGATCTTCGGTGGCTCCGGCGTGATGAACGACAGCCCCGTGGGCCGCTTCTACCGCGACGCCAAGATCCTGGAAATCGGCGAAGGCACCACCGAGGTACAACAGATGATGATCGCCAGGCACCTTGGCCTGTCCTGACCCCACCGCCGGGCAGGCCCGGGCGTGGCGACGGACGTTCGCCCGGCCCGACCCCGGGAGTCCGAGGCTGTGCAGACTGCCCGGAAGGTCGCGTCCGGCCACGCTCGGTCCGGCCGCGACCTTTCTCGGGTGGGGCGAGTGGGTTATCCCAGTCCGCGGTCGAGGGCGGCGGCGAGTTCGCCGTTCTCGGTGTCGCCGCTCAGCTCCCGGAAGAAGGCGCCGCCCAACTGCTGTTCCCTGGCCCACTTCGTCTTGACGGCGAGGCCGGCCGGGGTGTCGTAGCCCCACCATTCGTTGCCGCAGTGGCCGTACGAGGTGCCGCCGGCCAGGCCGGTGTCAGGGCGGGCATTCCCCGCTTCGAATCGCGGATGTCGATCCCGAGCAGGCGTGCACCCGGTGTCGATGTCGGTGGGGGCTTGCACGTTCGCGCGTGGCCGTCGGCGACCTTGCCTCCCCACTCGGGTCCGACGGCCACGATCGGCCCGCCGGCCATACGTGCGCACCCCCTGGCCGACGAGCCGACTGGCGTCCCGGACACGGACCCGCGCGGGGTCGGGGCCCTCCGGGACGCCGCAACGAACACGAGATCAACTGATTGGCAACGGTACTCCGCCGATCCGGCAAGGGAGGAGGATCCCCCGGGTGGTCGATGTCGCCGAGGAGCGTGGTCGCGCGTGGCTCGCTCTCGGCACCGGACCACCGAGGGGCGAAGATCACCCGGAACGCCGCGCGTCCTGGGCGGATGTGCGGGCGACAGCCGCGAGACTTCTGCGGGTTGCGGATCCGGGTCGTCTCAGGCAACGGCAGTGGAGCTCGCCGATTCCAGCGTGGGGCGGTGTGCGGCATTGACGCGCCGGGCCTGCTCGAGTCGCTTCTCGAGGGTGACGATGCGGCAGGCGGCCTCGATGGAGGTCCCGCGGTCGACGAGTTCCCGGGCGCGGGCGGCGATGCGCAGCTGGTGGCGGGAGTAGCGGCGGTGTCCGCCGGCGGAGCGCTGCGGGGTGATCAGCCGGGCTTGTTCGACGGCGCGCAGGAAACTCGGTGTGGTGCCGAGGAGTTCGGCGGCCCGGCCGGTGGTGTAGGCGGGGTAGTGGTCGTCGTCGAGACGGTCGGGGTTGTCTGCTGTCATGGCACCTCTCTGTCGTGCGTGTGTGTCGCCCGTGGGGCATGTGGAGGGGCCCTGGTGCCGTTGGCACCAGGGCCCCGAAGGAACTGCTACACCATCCGCCGGCCCTGACACGGCGCCGGCCCGTTGTTACCGCAAACCCGACCGAACCGCGGTCGGGGGTGCGGGGATCGCGGATTCGTGACCGGAGACCACCTCACTATCGAAGTCCTCTGCGGTACCCGGGACCAAATTTCCGCCCGGGCGATCCCGATGGCGCTTCCACTCCCTCGTTGTTTCCTCTGTGACATCCACTGCGTACTGCCGGTACTGCTCTATCGGTTACTGCGTACTGCAACTGCTCTACTGCATACTGCCGGTGATACGTATTGCTCGGTGGCCTGTGACAGCGCCACGCTTCGGCAGCCGGCCCCGATCGCCCGTCCTGCGTCCGCTTGGCGTGGAACCCCACTGCCGAACCTCCCGGTGCGCGCGTCCGCAGCAGACGCCTTCACCGAGGTACCGCTCACCTACTCGACTGCGGGTATTGCCACTGCGTGAACCGCGGTACTGCTCTCCGGCGGCCCCGATCATCGCGAGCCACCCGGTGCGGCCGTCAGTCCCGTCGCCGTCCTGCGACAACCTGGCTTCGGGACTCCACAAGCGCACCGTTCTGCACCTGCTACTTCGGGTACTGCGTACTACGACTACGGGTACTGCGGCCGGCAGTTCGTCTCTGCCAGGCCCTTCCGTCTCTCTGGGCTACGACAGAAACCATAACCACACCGCCACCTGATGTCTACTCCGGTCAGCATAGATTTTCGCGTGGCCGACGGTGAGATAATCGACTTCGAGCAGCGATGGGGCGCCGATACTGCGGCGGCGCGGACCTCCCCTTGGAAGGCTCGGGCAAGGAGGCATGCAAGGCTCGGGCAACCTCGCCGGAAGCGGATGATTCGTGAGCGGGCGGCCGAAGGACGTCCGGCTCGGGCCGGGATGACCACCACCGGGAGCAGGCGGGCGACCGATCCGCGCACAACGGCACGCCCCGGAGGTCCGGGTGCCGAGGCCCGGGTGCGCACGACATCCCGGGGCGTGGCCGTCCGTCGGCTTCGAACACCGCCTCGCCCGGCGGCTGTTGGGCAGGAAGGCCCCGCCCCGCTTCGTCCGGTGGTCCTCGGTGTGCCGGCTGCCCGTGTCGCACATTCCCGGCCACGTCGAGGAGGCCGATCCGCCGGGCAGCGCGCTACCTCGGGAACGCCCGGCCCTGGGTGTAGCCGAGCATCGTGTGGTAGAGGTCGGTCCGACGGTCGCGTACCAAATCGTTGAGCCCGTTCCAGATCGGTGCGGAACGCGAGTCCACGACGTCGACGTCCGCGGTGAGGATGCGTTCCTCGTCGGGCCCCGCGATCTCGCCGATCGGCCAACCGTTGGTACCCGCGATCAGCGAGCAGCCGAGAAATCGTGCGTCGCGGTCGGTGCCGATGCGATTGGCGGCGGCGATGACCACGTTGTTGACATGGGCGGCGGTCATCGTCAGGTAGACCGCCATGCACCGACCGGAGGGATCGAACACCGGCGGCGGCGTCCAGACCCAGTTGTTGGCACTGCAGATGACGTCCGCGCCCTGCAGGGCGAGCAGCCGCGGCATCTCGGGGAACCAGATGTCCCAGCAGACGAGCAGACCGACGCGTCCCAGCGTCGTCTCGAACACCGGGACGCCCGTGTCTCCGGGGGTGAACCACAACTTCTCGGTGTTCCACAGATGGGTCTTGCGGTAGTGACCGATGTAGCCGTCCGGGCCGACCAGAACGGCGCTGCTGTACAACCGGACGCCGTCCCGCTCGGCGAGCCCTGCGACCAGGTGCACGGCGCGGTCGCGGGCGAACGCCTCCCACCGGCGGACGGTCTTTCCGGCCGGAACCTCCTCGGCATGCGCGTACGCCTCTGCCCTGGTCGCGAACGCGTATCCGGTGGCGCACAATTCGGGGAGCACGATCAACGTGGCACCGGCGTCGGCCGCCCGCCCGGCCAGGGCCAGGCCCCGCTCGATGTTTTCCTCGTGGTTGTCGACACCCACCCGCGCATCGCACTGTACGACGGCGATCCGGGCGGGACTGACTCGCCGATCGACTGCGCGCGGCGGTGCGGACTCGACGTGCGGCTCCGGCATGGGATACGTCTCCTCTCTCCGGCTGCGGAACGGGTGGACGCACGAGCGGCCCTCCTCTGCCACGCGCGGCGCTTCGGGCCGATCCCCCACCAGGACGGGCCGTCGCCGGCCCCGACTCCCCCAGCGCCGCGCCCCGCGTCGGCACTACCCGTCACATCCCAAACCCTAAAGGCGACCGTCCGCGACAAGTGTCGCTTTCCACAGATCCTCGGACACTTCCCGACCCGGACTACGCGGCCCGCGCTCGCGGCATCGACGCAGCCCCTGTGTCGCCGGTCCACACCCCACGAAGTGTCGTCGCCCAGGGTGGGGTGTCGATGCCGGCGGTGTTCTCGCTCCTCCGGGGGCGGGTGGGTTCGGCGCCGGCGGCCGCGGGCCGGACGGGACTCGGCCGTGTCCGTCGAGTTCGGTGAACCGCCCTCGTGGGGGCGAGGGTTCACGGAGGGCAGATCTCGGTCGGCAGGTGGTGGGGGAGGCTGGTGCGTTCGTCGTCGGTGAGGTCACGTCCCAGGACGGTGCACATGTGCCGCTTCCACAGGGCGGGGTCGAGGCGTAGCAGTTCCATGTGGCCTCCCGTTCCGTGGAGCAGTGTTCTGCCGTCCTTGGTGGCCGCCAGGAAGTGTTGGTTCTGCGCGAGTTGGTAGGTCTGTCGGTGCTCGGGGTCGTCCGCCTTCAGAAACTGCACGGAGCTGCCGTTGGCCAGGAAGAACCCGGTGCCCCCCGTGCCGCCCGCCAGGGATTCGTCGTTCACCGGCCCGAGTGGGCCCGCCACCTTCTTCGCCGGTTTCCCGGGCGGGGTCGACCACAGTTCCACCGTGTCGCCCGTGGTCAGCACGGCCACGTGGCGCCGATCGCTCAGGGGCAGGGGCGCGCGGAGTCCGTCGGTGAGGTGCACGCGCAGGTTTTCGTTCTCCTTGCCCGTTCGCAGGTCGATGGTGTGCATGTCCGGTTCGCCGGCCACGGCGACCACCACGTGGTTCGGGTCGGGGTGGCCTCTGACGGAGTAGTTCGGTTGGTCCTTCGTGGTGAGCCGGAGGTTTTTCAGGTCGATCGGCGGCGCGAGGGGGCGTGCGCTGCGGGCGTCCCAGTACTCGACGAGCGTGCCGGAAACCGTGAGGAGTCGATCCCCGTCGAGGAAGCGGTATCCGAGCAGGCCGGGTTGTCCGTCCCGGTCGGCGGGCGGCTCGGCGGTGGTGAATGCGCCCACCCGGCGGAGCGAGGGCAGAGCGCGCACGGTGATCAGATTGCGGTCGGACACGTCCGCCATCAGCGTTTCGGTGCCGTTGACCACGAGGTTCTGTGACGCGTCCGCAGGGATGCGGGCATCGATCCCGACCTCGGCGAGGGTTCGTTGGGCGCCCTCGGTCTCCATGACTTTCACGGTGTCGTCGCGGTCTCCGGTGCGGATCGCCATCGTGGCGCCGTCGCCGAGCAGCTTCGGTCGGCTGTTGACGGTGAGGCCTTCCGTCCTCGTCGTCTTCCATGCGGTCACGGAGTTCTCGCGTTGGGTGACCAGCATGGGATCCTGTGGGGTGCCGAGGAGTGGCAAGGCCCGATCCTTCGGACCCAGGGGCTCGCTCCAGGGGACGTGGAATCGCTGCGCGCGACGGTCACCGCGGGTTTCGAGGAACTCCCAAACGTCGAACGAGGCGGTGCCCACGGCGACGTGTTCACCCTTCGCGTCGACGGCGACGTTTCGGCACAGGTCGTCGGTGTTGTGGCGGCGCAGGATTCGTCCGTCCGCCACGGCGATGGCCTGGTAGTGGGCTTGGAACGACGGTCCGGGTTCGGTCTTGGTCTGCTCGCAGACGACGGTTACGGCGCCGTCCCCCGACACGTGGTGATGGGTGACGTCCGCCGCCAAGCGGCGTGTTGCGCCGGTGCCGATGTCGATCGCCACCATCGCGCCCGGCGCCGCGTTCGACCCCGTCATCTGGCCGGCCACCAGCGTGTTGTCGTCGGGACCGAACCACACCTGTCGGAGATGGGCGATCTTGGTCGGCAGTGTCCGCGGCTGTCCCGTGTCCAGGTCCCACACCTGCACCGGTAGTGGTGACATCGCCGCCGACACCCCCACCAGCCGACGGGCGTCCGGGGAGAAGTCCATGCTCTTCTCGTTGCCGTCGGGGCGCTCCCGAAGGGTTCCCCGAAGGGGATGCGCCGGCCCCACCAACCGCTTTCCCGAGGGGGTCACATCGTGCCAGACCACCACGTCGTCCACGCCCCGGACATAGGCGATCCGCCGCCCGTCCCGACTGACCACGGGCGTCGCGAGGCCGTCGAACAGGCGCAGTTGCTCCTGTCGGACCTTGCCCTGGGTGGATCGGACGAACAGGCTCGCGCGGCCCGTCTCGGTCGTCACGAGCGTCACCGCGCCGTCGGTGCTCATGGCCGTCGAGCGGATCTTCCCCTCGACACCGAACAGGATCCACGCCGTGTCCCTCAACCCTTCGTAGCGGCGCAGCAGGGCGTTGCGGGCTTCCTGTGTGGGTGCGGTCTCGTAGGCGGCCAGGGCAGCGAGGGCGGCGTGTCCGGGGTCGACGTTGGTGAGTTCGTCCGATGACACGGCGAGGGTGCGGGAGCGTCCCTCGGCCTGGCGTCGGGCGCTGACCTGTGACTGTTGGGCCAGGAAGGTACCCAGGGCGGCGACCAGGGCGAGGATCAGGGCCAGCGTGATCCACGCGACGCGGGCCCGGATTCGTCGCGTCTGTCGGCGTCGGCGGGCGAGCGCGAGGAAGTCCTTTTGGTCCTGGGCCAGTTCCGGTTCGCGCCCGCGCAGCCTGGCTTCCAGTGCGGCGAGGTGGAGGGGGCCGGGCAGGAGGTCGGCGGGGCGGTTCGCGTTGTGCCACCTTGCCAGGTCGTGGTGCACCTCCGCGCGCGCGGCGAGGAAGTCGGCGTCGGCGCGGACTCGTTCCGCCAGTGTCGGCCATACCCTGATCAGCGCCTCGTGGGCGAGTTCCGCGCTCTCGGGCCGGCCGTCGCCGCCGTGGAGGACGAGCAGGCGGTGGGGGTGGTCGGCCAGCGCGCGAGCGAGGCCCCAGGCGTCGTCCCCGGCCTCCGCGCGGGTCAGGGCGCGGCGTAGCGGGGCCTCGGCTCCCGGCAGCACCCGGACCAGGCCGGTCAGCAGCCTTTGTGCCTCCGCTTGGTTCGTGAGGCCGACGCATGCGTGCCATGCCCGTTCGGCGTGGTCGCGCAGCGCCCCGGAGACGCCGCCGAGGTCTTCGTAGGTTGCGGCGCGCAACCTGCCCGCGTTGCGTCGTTCCCACAGTTGTTGCAGGACGAAGCCGAGGAGGGGCAGGGTCCCGGGTTCCTCGCCCGCGTCGTCGAGGATGCGCCGGACCAGCCCGGGGTCGTAGTCGACGGCCGGGACGCGGGCGAGGGGTTCGGTGATCACCGTGTGCAGCTGGTCGCGGGTCATCGGGGTGAGCGGGAGTGTCGTGCCGCGCCGGAGGGCGGGGCCCAGGCGCGGATGGCTCAGGGCGGCGTCCATGAAGTCGGCGCGCAGGGTCACCAGGATCCGCAGGCCGGCCGGCGGGTGTTCGGGGAACAGCAGCGCGATCGTCTCGGCGAGTTCCGTCTCCGGGGTGTTCAGCAGTGCCTCGGCTTGGTCGAGCACGACCAGCAGCCGGGCGGCGGGCCGGCCGGTGGCGCGGTGGAGGGCGTCCACGAGCCCCCACTCGCGCAGCCAGGCGTCCACCCGGTCGGCGCTGTCGACCGGCGCGGGTCCGTCACCGTCCGCGGTGGCCGTCGCGAACAGCTCCGTCGCCAGCGCCGCGCGGACGGATCCGACGCGGCCGGCGTCGACCACCAGCACCACGTGGCCGGCCGGCCGCAGCGCGGGCACCACGCCCGCGAGGGCGAGGGAGGACTTCCCGCAGCCCGAGGGCCCGCAGAGCGTGACGCTCGGCGGATCGCCCCGCAGGGCCGCGATCACCCTGTCCACGTCGTCGTCGCGCCCGAAGAACACCTCGGTGTCGGCCTCCGTGAAGGTGGCCAGGCCCCGGAAGGGGGACGCCGGGCGCAGTACGGGGGCGAGTTCGGGGATCTCGCGCAACAGGGCCCGGGTGCGCAGGACGAACGCCTGCTGGGCCTCGCGCGCGGGCTGGGCGGCGACCATGAGGCCGACCGCGGCGCCGAGGTCGTCGTCCCAGACGGGGCTCCCGCTGAAACCCGGTCTGACATGCGCCGCTTCTGTGGTCGTGCGGGAGAGTTGGACCCAGCCGCGGCCGGTGGGGCCGCTGAAGGTTCCCCGGTGCCAGATGCCGTCGGGGTGGTCGTCGGTGAAGCCGACCACCCGGGCCCGGTGGTCCCACACGCTCTCGGCGTCGGCCATCGGCAGCGGAACGGCGCCCGGGAGGGCGTCGCGTAATCGCAGCAGGGCCGCGTCCCCGCTCTGGTCCGCCCGGATCGGCACCCACCGCAGTACCTCGGCCGGCGACTTGGGGATGTCACCCTCGTCGTCGGCCAGCGGCAGGTCGACGACGACCTCCGCCCCGACGTGCACGGGGGCGTCGCGGGGCAGGTCCAGGACGTCGGAGACCACGTGGGCGCAGGTGAGGACCAGGTCCGGGGCGACGAGGAATCCCGCGCCGCCGATCGTGCCGTCCGCTCCCCTGACCCGCACCACCGCCGACACGAGCACCGCACCCGGCTCCCGCGCTCCGTTGCCGCCGTCCTTCGCCACCGTGGGCCTCCCCCGTGAACGCGACCCGGCTCCGGGTCAGTTCCCTTGCGTCGCTTGTGGGCCGTTCGCGGGCGGTGCCTGGGCGTCGCGTCGGTGCCAGGTCATGCCGACGGAGAAGTTCGCGGCGACGGACGACCCGGCGATGAGGATCCTCGCGTCCGCGGACAGTGACATGCCGAACTGCAGGGTGGCCTCGTCCGGCGGATACGCCATCAGGCGGCACTGCTCGACGAAGGCGTTCGCCACCGGACGGATCACCCCCAGCATCTGCCCGAGCGTCTCCTCCGCCCGCCCCACCGAGCGACCGCCCCGGCCGACACGCACCAGGCTCTCGTCGACCTCGTTCACCTGGACCCGGACGACGTCTTCCCCGTCGCCCAGGGGCACTTCGACGATGTGGGAGGGCGAACGCTCGCTCATCGCGCCACCCCGCCGTCGAGGTGCGCGCACGCCACGAGAGCACCGGTCGTCCCGGCACACCGGCCGCCCCTGCCTCGGAGGCAGGGCTCGTGGTGTCGAAGGCGGTGCGGTGTCGAAACGAGGGACATGGGGCTCCAAATCGACAGGGCGAAACCGCCCCGCGAAATCGACCGGACGGAACGGAGGTTCACCGCGATCGTAACGACGCACAGTCGTCGGGACTGCCCGTTTCCGCCAGGTCACACAACAACCCGAACGAAGCCCCCACCGACGGCCGTCGCGTGATGTACCAGATACCGACACCACCTTGCGCCGGTGCCGGTGCCGATGGTTGTCAAAATCGTGTTCGAGTACAGGCTCACGTATGCGTGGCGTAGGGAACCACCCGGTGGCGCAGAGAGAATCTCCATCGTCGTGGAGAGGCCGGTCCGGTTGTCTCGCTGCCGGATCGACATGCACGACGTGACTCGCCGGCCGGCGGCGCTCGACCTCGCACGATGAGTGAGCGGGCGGCCGCGGCACGTAGACCTGCCCGGATGCGGGCGGCGAACGCGCGGCCGATGCCCCGAGTCCGAAGGCTTTGCCGCAGCCGGGTGGTCACCTTCGACCGGGTGGCCGGGACGACTTCGAGCAGGCACCGGAGTCGGTGGCGTCGAGACCGATCTCGCGCTCGCGGCAGGCGCAGCGGGTCGCCGGTTCGGTCCCCGCAGGCGTTCACGGTCATCATCGCCGCTTTGCGGGGCCGATGGGTACAGGCTGCCGGCGTGGTGAGTGTGATGGGCCGGGCCGTGAGGGGCGGCACGGACCGCCCCTCGATCCCGGCAACTCAGGGTGCGTGTCCCCGCTCCTGCGGTGCGCCCCAACTCGGCCAGGGTCGCGGTCCGGCCGGGATCGGCGTGCAGGAGATCGGTGACGGCGCGCAGACGGTCGTCGCGCGGTTCGGGCAGGTGCAGGGACTGCTCCGGAGTCTCGGCAAGCTCGTCACTCGGCCCGGCCCACCTGGACGCCGTCGCCGTGGTCGAGGTGGCGGTGCGACTCCCACGTATGACCGCCCGGCCGCACCTCGCGCCCCAGCCGCGACGTGCTGACGGCATACGGCGGCTCCACCTCGCGCGTCTGGCCACCGCCCGACCTCGTGACCTGCTGCACGGACCGCACTATACCGGCGGCAATTTAGGGTCCCCTTACCCCTCCCGGCCGGGCTTCGCCGCGGATGCCGGTTCCATCCGGCCTGCCGCGCGACCTGCACGACGCCGGGCGGACCGTCGAGCCGGACGCTCGGGGAGCCGTCCGGCTCGACGGCGGTTCAGGCACCGGTCGAGCGGCGGGTGAATCGCAGGGTGACCAGCTCGAAGGGGCGCAACTTCAGGCGGATGGCGCCGTCCGCCACGAGTTCGGGTCCCTCGCTGTCGGCGGCCCGGCGCTCCAACAGGTCACAGATGGCGACGCCGGCATGGGGGAATCCCGCCGTCAGGCGCGTTTCGGCACGGCCGCCTCGGGCCTCGTAGACCCGCACGACGACGTCGCCGCTCTTGTCGTCGGCGAGCTTGACGGCGCTGACGATGACCGCGTCGTTGTCCATACCCACCAGCGGTGCGACTTCCGTATCACCCGGCATGCGGCGCTCGGGCAGGTTGATCGCGCAACCCTCGCGGACGGCGTCGCCGACGCCGGCGCCGGGTACCAGCGCGTGCCGGAAGCGGTGCGTTCCCTGGTCGGTCTCCGGGTCGGGGAAACGCGGCGCGCGCAGGAGCGAGGCACGCACCGTGGTGGTGGTGCCGTGGTCCTCACGCACGGTCCGGGTGACGTCGTGGCCGTAGGTGGAGTCGTTGACCAGTGCCACGCCCCAACCCGGTTCGTCGAAATGCAGGAAGCGGTGGTTGCACGCCTCGAATTTGGCGTGCTCCCAGCTCGTGTTGGTGTGTGTCGGTCGGTAGAGGTGTCCGAACTGCGTCTCGGAGGCATAGCGTTCGGTGTGGATGTCGAGGGGGAATGCCAACTTGAGGAACTTCTCGGTCTCGTGCCAGTCGACCTCGGTCTCGATGTCCAGGCGCTTGGCACCGGCGGTGAGCGTGAGCGTCTGGACGGCCTTCGAGGATCCGAACGAACGATCCACACGGACCGCCACGGCCTCGTCCGTGTCCAGGGTGATCGTCACTTCGTCGGCGTCGGTCAGGTCGGTCACGGTGTTCCGGTAGAACTTGTCGACGTCCCACGCGTCCCACATGTTCGGGAAGTCCGGGTGCAGTTGGAGCAGGTTGCCGGGCTGTCGCGGAGCCAGCGACTCGCGCCCGGCGGCGATGTCGTAGACCGACGTCACCAGCCCGCGCTGGTCCACGGTCACTCGGATCAGTCCGTTGTCCAGCACGAATCCGCCGTCGTCCCGCGTGGAGAGACTGCACCCGGCCGACCCGACCGAGGCCCGGCTGCCGGCTCCGGGGGCGACACCGCCGCGCGTGTGCGGTGCGGCGTTGAACACGATGACGTCGCCGGAGGCCGGATCGCCGGCCAACGCACGCTGTGCCGCATCGATGATGGTGTCGAGTTCGGCGGCGACCACCGCGTATGTCGCCTCGGCCTCGCGGTGCACCCACGCGATCGACGAGCCCGGCAGGATGTCGTGGAACTGATGCAGCAGCACCGTTTTCCAGATTCGGTCCAAAGCCTCGTACGGGTAGGCGTGACCGGTTCGTACCGCGGCGGTTGCGGCCCACAGTTCGGCCTCGTGCAGCAGGTGTTCGCTGCGTCGGTTGCCCTGCTTGGTCTTGGCCTGGCTGGTCAGTGTCGCGCGGTGCAGTTCCAGGTACAGTTCGCCGACCCACACCGGCGGGTTCGCATATTCGGCCTCCGCTTTGGCGAAGAAGTCCGCGGGTTTTTCCCAGACGACCTTCGCGGACCCCTCCAGGTCGCGCATCCGGGCGGCTTTCGCGATCATCTCCCGGGTGGTGCCGCCCCCGCCGTCGCCCCAGCCGGTCGGGGCCATCGAGTGCCTGGCGACACCCTTGTCCTTGAAGTTGCGCGCCGCGTGCGCTATTTCGCGGCCGTGCATCGAGCAGTTGTAGGTGTCGATCGGCGGGAAGTGCGTGAAGATTCGTGTTCCGTCGATCCCCTCCCACAGGAACGTGTGGTGGGGGAACTTGTTGATCTGGCTCCATGAGATCTTTTGGGTCAGCAGCCATTTGCTGCCTGCGGCCTTGATGATCTGCGGCAAGCCGCCGGCGAACCCGAACGTGTCCGGCAGCCAAACCTCGTCGTTCTCGATGCCGAACTCGTCCAGGAAGAATCGTTTGCCGTGGACGAACTGCCGCGCCATGGCCTCGGAGCCGGGCATGTTCGTGTCCGACTCGACCCACATGCCACCGGTCGGCACGAAACGGCCTGCGGCGACCGCCTTCTTCACGCGGTCGTACACCTCCGGCCGGTGCACCTTGACGAACTCGTACTGGGCGGCCTGCGACATCGTGTAGACGAAGTCCGGTTCGTCGTCCAGGAGTGCGGTCATGTTCGCTGTCGTCCGGGCGACCTTGCGCACCGTCTCCCGCAGCGGCCACAACCAGGCCGAGTCGATGTGTGCGTGTCCCACTGCGCTCAGTCGGTGCGCCGACGCGGTGGCCGGCACGGACAGGACCCCCAGGAGCTGCGACCGCGCCGCGGCGGCTGTGCCGTTCACGTCCTGCAGATCGATCGCGTCCAACGACCGCTCGATCGCCCGCAGGATCTCGTATCGGCGCCCGGAGTCCTCGGGCAGTTCCAGCATGAGTTCACCGAGCACCTCGAGATCCTGCACCAGGTTCCACACGTCCTCGTCGAACACCGCGAGGTCGATCCGCTGGAGCCGATACTGCGGCTCGTCCCCGGAGGTCTCCTTCTCGCCGAGCGGGGTCGGCAGGAAGGGGTGGTAGTCGAGCACGACCGGGTTGGAGGCGGCCTCGACATGCAGCAGCACCTCTTCCCCACCGACCGCCGGGGCTGCGATCCGTACCCACTGATTGCGCGGATTGAGGCCCTTGACCGGGGTGCCGTCCGGCCGGTAGACGAGGCCCTCGCACTGGAATCCGGGCATGTTCTTGTCGAAGCCCAGATCGATCAGCGCCTCGACGGTCTTCCCGGCCCATGCGGTGGGCACGGTCCCGGAAACGGTCAGCCAGCTCGTCCCCCACGGCGCGCCCCACTGCGCCCCGGCTTCGATGGGTGTCCGCGGTGCGGCCAGCCCCTCGGCCACCGGCACCGGCTCGCCGGGCGCGACCCAGATGCCGATCCGGAGAGGCACCGACTCCGGGTAGATCGCGGGTATGACGCGCTCCTCCAGGACGCGCTTGAGGCGGCTTTCGACCAAAGACCGGTCATCATGCATCGCTGCGGCTCCAAAAATCGGTGGCGGCTGTGTGGCCGGGGGCTGGGCGGGCGGGTTCGGTCGGCGGCGGGTCGGCAACGGTCAACGTGCCGTGACATCCCCCACCCTCACGATCTCGGTGATCCCTCGGGCGTCCAGGTGGGTCTGATCCCCAACACGCTCGGCCAGCACGGTGGCGGGCCGCACGCCGTCTCCGGCCAGGCGCATGAACGCTTCGAAGTACGCGCCGCCGGGGCCGCAGGTCGAGCGCGCGGTCACGGTGTCGGGGAGGTCGAGGACGAGGGCGGTGGTACGCGGCTGCGGCCCGTGGCCGCGCCGGCGCACCTCGTCGACGATCTTGGCGATCTCCAGACCGGCCGGCTTCGGCTCCCGGTGGTGCGTCAGCAGTCCGAGGCTGTATTCCACCTCGGGAAAGTCCGCCAGCGCGCGGTCGATGTCGTGCGAGCACCACCACGTGACACCCCACAGGTCTTCGCAGTCCAGAGCGTTCTCGATGGTCTTGCGGGTGAAGTCGGCGGCGTCCGCGGCCGCTATGTGAGGCGCCGGGGCGCCGACCTCCTGCAGCCACACCGGCCGGTGCGCATCGGCCGACCATGCCTTCGACAGTTCGATCAGGTACGCGGCGTGCTGGTTCGACGCCGTCGACTTCGCGCCGTAGCGCTGCGCGGTGCCGTTGAAGACCCAGGAATGGACCGCCGTGGCGGCCCCGATGCGGGCCGAGTGGGCGGGGGTGAAGGGATGGTCGTCCAGGTACCAGGCCGCGTCGTAGGAGCAGTGCAGGTGGAACCGGCCAGGCGCTCCGGTCTCGCATGCCTCGAGCATGCGCTCCAACCATGCCGCGGCCTGCTCGGAGCCGATCCGGTCCGGGTCCGGGTGCGGGTCGCCGGAGAACTGGTTGGTCTCGTTGCCCAGCGTCATGCCGAGGAAGTTGGGACGGTCCGCCAGGGCCGCTGCCAGGGTCCGCAGATACTCCTCCTCGCCGGACAGCGCCTGCGGGTCGGTGAACATGTTGCGCCGGTGCCATGTCCGGAGCCACGAGGGTTGGAAGTCGAAGCTGGACAGATGCCCCTGGAGTCCGTCCACGCTCACGTCGAGCCCACGCTCGCCGGCCGCGTCCGCCAGCGCCACCAACTGCTCGACGGCACGCGGCCGGATCAGCGTCCGGTTCGGCTGGAACAGCGGCCACAGGGGGAAGACCCGGATGTGGTCCATCCCCAGCGCGGTGATCGAGTCCAGATCCGCGCGCACGACGTCCGGATCGAAGTCCAACCAGTGGTGGAACCAGCCGACGCTGGGGGTGTAGTTGACACCGAAGCGCGGTGTCGTCGAAGTGGCCGCGGGAGTCGGCGCGGTGCGGGCTGCGGGCCTTGCTGACCCTGGAAAGACGTGCCGGGACTCGGGCATGGGCGCGAAGCTTCCTCCGTGCAAGGGGCGGTGTGGCCGCCGGGGTGATGGGTGAAAACCCGCGCGGTACCTGGCTCAGCCCTTCACGGCGCCCTCCCCGACGCCCTTGAAGAAGAGCCGTTGCAGGCAGACGAACAGGACGAGGATGGGTACCAGCGCGATCATCGCGCCGGCCGCGATGGTCCGCGGATCGGCGGAGAAGGTGCTTTTGAGGTAGGACAGGCCGACGGTGAGCGTCAGGTTGGACGGTGTCTGCAGGACCAGCAACGGCCACAGGAAGTCGTCCCATGCGCCGATGAACGTCAGGATCGCGATCACGGCCAGCGTGCCCTTGACGTTCGGCAGACCGACGAAACGGATCCGCTGCAGGACGGTCGCGCCGTCGATGACCGCGGCCTCGTCGATGTCCTGCGGGATCGACAGGAAGGCGTTCCGCATCAGCAGGACGTTCAGCGCGCCGATCATGCCGGGCAGGGCCACCCCCAGCAGCGAGTCCCCCAGGCCCAGGCGGGTGATGGTCTGGAACTGGGAGATGATCGTGACCTCGGCCGGAAGCAGCAGGGCGGACAGGAACAACCCGAACACCAATCCCCGGCCCCGGAACCGCAGCCGGGCCAGGGCGAATCCCGCGAAGGTGGCTCCGACCAGATTCCCGGCCACGCAAAGGACGGCGACCACCAGGGAGTTGGCGGCGAAGTGCCAGACCGGGATCGTGCGGGCGACCTCGCCGTAGTTGTCGAATGTCGGGTGCTGCGGCAGGAACTGCGGCGTGGCCGCGTAGACGTCCTCGCTCTTGCTCTTGAGCGAGGTCGACAGCTCCCACAACAGCGGTCCGATCGTGATGAGCGTGGCGAACAGCAGTGTCGTGTAGCGGAACACCAGGCCGGCAGGGGTACTGCGGCCGAAGGCGCGGGAGCGCCGGCCCCGGTCGCGGCGGCCCGCGGGACCGGCCGACCGCGGGCGGCGCCCGGATGCGGTGGCGCGGGCAACGAATGTGCCGCCGACGTGATCGGCGTGGTCGGCCCGATCCGCGTGTTCGTGGATGGTGCTCAGCGCTCCGCCCTCCGGTTGAGCAGGACCAGAAGTGCCATCGGCCCGATGGTGATCACGAACAACAGGACGCTGAGCGCGGAGGCGTATCCCACTCGGCCGTCGCTGCCGGACACGGACTGCTGGATCAACATGACGACGGAGACGTCCCGGCCGCCGACGCCCCCGGTCCTGCCGCCGAGGATGTACAGCTCGGTGAAGACCCGCATGGCCGACACCGTCACGAGCATCGATGCCAGCAGCATGGTGCCTCGGACCCCGGGGACGGTGACGGACCAGAACCGCCGCACCGGTCCCGCGCCGTCGACCGCCGCCGCCTCGTGCAGCTCGCGGCGCACGTGTCCCAGCGCCGACAGGTAGAGGATCATGTAGTAGCCGAGGCCCTTCCAGACCGTCAGGGCGATGGCGCTGAACAGCAGCAGCCACCTGCCCGTCAGGAACGGAATCGCGGAGTGGATCAGATCCGCCTGCTGCGCCAGTCCGTTGGCGATTCCGCGGTCGTCCAGAAGCCACTGCCAGATCAGCGCGACGACCACGGCCGAGGCGATGACGGGGAAGTACAGGACGGTTCTGAAGAACGCCATGAACGGCAGGTTCCGCTCCACCAGCAACGCGAGAAGCAGCGGCAGCAGGGTGAGCAGCGGAACGCAGACGGCGACGTAGACGAGACAGTTGACCAGGGCGTCCCGCAACTGCGGGTCGTCCAGTATTCGTTGGTAGTTGCGCAATCCGACGAAGTGCCCGCCGGTCAGGGTGTGGACGTTGGTGAAGGACAGCACCCCGGTGTTGACCGCCGGCCACAGGCTGAACAGGGCCAGGAACGCGAACGCGGGGAGAACCAGCAGCCATGGCGTGTACCAGCGGTGGGGCCTCATGATCTCCTCATGGGTCCGGGACCGCCGACGGGCAAGGGGGAAGGCACCCGCCGACGGCGCACGGGGGCGGGTGTCAGTCGCTGAGCAGTTGGTTCGCCTTGGTGACGGCGTTGTCGAGCGCCTGCTTGGACGATTGCTTCCCGGTCATCGCGAGTGCGATCTGTTGGTTGAGGTAGGTGTTCATCGCGTCCGTCCACCCGGGGGGCGTGAAGTTCACGGCGCGCTGCATGCCCTGGTACGCGAAGGCCGTTGCGTCGCCTTGGGGTGTGCCGTCGCTCCTGCTGTACACCGGGTCGGCGGCCGCGGCGGCGGTGCCGGGGAGGTATCCCTGGGCAAGCTTGACGAAGGCCGTCTGGTTGGCGTTGTCCGTCGCGAACCTGGCGAATGCCAGCGCCAGCGGCAGGTTCTTGCTCTTCGCGGCGACGGAGATGCCCTGCACGTACAGCGGTGGGGTGTCCAGGGACGGCGAGGGGACGACCTGGGCGGCGAGTGTGGGATTGGTCTGCGCGAGGCTGTTGATGTAGTTGCCGGCGCCCGTCGTCCACGCCACCTGCTGCTTGGAGAACAGCGTCGAGTTGCCCTCATAGGTGTCGGTGAGCACGTTGGACGGCAGGTAGCCCGCTTCGAACGCCTTGGTGTACTGGTCCAGCATCGCCTGGGCGGCGGGGGTGCTGAAGTCGAACCTCTTCCCGTCGGCGGTCATCAGTTTCGTACCGGAGTTGACGATGTCGGAGAGGCCGGGCGCGCGGCTCATCAGGAAGTCCTTGCCGCCCGACTTGTCGTGCATGATCTTGGCCTGGGCGACCAGGTCCTCGAAGGTCTTCGGCGGCTTCGTGGGGTCGAGCCCGTTGCGGGTGAGCATGGTCTTGTTCCAGTAGCTGACATCCGTGCCGAGGTACCAGGGCAGTCCGTAGGTGGCGTTCGCGAAGTCGGGGAACGTGTAGGCGTCCAGGCCGCTCTTGACGTAGTCGGCGGAGAGTGTGGGCACGTTCTTGGTCAGGTCGAGCAGTGCGCCCACCTTGGCCATCGAATGTGCGATGTCGGGCGGCAGGTTGACGACGTCCGGGAGGCTGCCGCTGGTCACCTGGCTGCTGACCTTGGTCGAGTATCCGTCCCCCGGCTGGTCGATCCAGTTGATGGTGGTACCGGGGTGCTTCGTCTGGAAGTCCGCGATGAGCGCGGTGAAGTAGGGCGTGAACTTGTCGTTCTTCAGCGACCAGGTCTGAAACGTCACCGAGCCCTTGAGCGGGGTGTCCGTGGCGACGGTCTTGTGGTCGGCCCGTTTGTCACCGCCGCCGACACCGCAACCGGCCAGGGGCAGCAGAACCGCGACCGCGGCGAGCGTCCCCGCGAACTTGAGTCTGAAGTGCATGAGCGCCAACTTTCTCGTCGGACCGAAAGGGCGGTGCATGGGGATGCCGGGCTGTGCCCGAAAAACACTGCAGAAAGCGCGTACCACAACGGGACGCAGGATTTACAAGGCGAACCCGGAGAGAAACTAAAGCGCTATAGCCGGTGAACGAAACTATGGAACGACCCCGGAATGCGTGTCAAGACGCGGCGTGGAGGATCCCGTCTCGCCGACAGGTCGGGGCCACGCCGTGACGCGCGCGGGCAGCCCCGCCGCGGGTCCCCGTCCCGGAACATGCGAAGCCCGTACGGCGACGAGCCGGGGGATCGCGCCGATTCGCGCCGAGCCAATCCCCGGGCCGCCGGACGCACCGGGGACGGGCGCCGCGGGAGCGCCGATCCGGCCCGGCCGGCACAGGACCCGGGGCGGCCTCGGCCCCGCCTCAACCGCGCGGTCGAACCCGCCGCGCTCCGGAGGGCGCTGCCGTGCTGCCGCGGGCCACCAGGGTGGGCAGGGGATCCGGGACCACGCTCGCCGGGCCGCCGTCCAGCAGGCGCAGGAGCTGCTCCGCCGCATGGCGGCCGTAGGCCGCGGTGTCGCGGACCAGGGAGGTCAGCGGCGGATGCGCGGTACGGCACAGGACGGAGTCGTCCCAGGCGACGATGGACAGGTCCCGCGGCACCACCAGCCCGCTCTCGACCGCGACCGCGAGGCCCGCCATGGCGAGTATGTCGTTGTCGTAGACGATCGCCGTCGGGGGCAGCGGTGCCTCGAGGGCCCTGCGGGTGGCCTCGGCGCCCTCGGCCTCGGAGTAGTCCGTGGGCACCGAGGTGACGTCGACCAGGCCGAGCCGGGCCGCCTGCGCCCGAAGCGACTCCACCCGGCGCCGGGTGTGCACCAGTGCGGGCAGGCCCGCGATGTGCAGGATCCGGTGATGGCCGAGCCCGTGCAGGTGTCCGACGATCGATGCCATCGCGGCCGCGTCGTCCGCCCACACCGTGGAGATGCCCGGATAGGCGGGCGTGTGCGTGGCGAGCGTTCCGATGACGACGGCCGGCAGACCGAGTTCGTCGAGCAGCCGCGGGCGCGGGTCGTCCAGTCTCGGATCGACGACCAGCAGACCGTCCACCCGGCGCTCCGCCCACCACCGGCGGTAGACCGCGCACTCCTCGGCCACGTCCTCCACCACCTGGAAGAGCAATCCCAGGTGGCGCACGGCAAGCGACTCCTGGATACCGGAGACGAGTTGCAGAAAGAAGGACTCCACTTCGAGCGTCCGCGCGGGCCGGGCCAAGACCAGGCCCACGGTGGCCGCGCCCTCGCCGGACAGGGCCCGGGCCGCGGTGCTGGCCCGCCAGCCGAGTTCCTCGGCCACTCGTCGAACCCGCTCACGGGTCGTGGGTGAGACCCCGGGACGGTCGTTGAGAGCGAAGGAGACCGCGCTCTCCGACACACCCGCCCGCCGGGCGATGTCCTTCATCGTGGGACGGCGGGCCGGCCTCCGCCGACCGGGCTCCGGCGGGTCCGTGGCATCCATGGCGCGAAGCCTACCCCAGCCGCATCACCCGGGTAATGCGCTTGATCCGGTGCGCACTAAAGCGAATTAGTTGAACGGCCTCAACGCCGCCACCTCGCCTGTTGTCGGCATCGGGGAATTGGTGCGCAAGAAACCGTTGACAGCCCCGATGGCAGCCGCCAATCTGACGTTCGGCTCATCCGCACCAGCCCGGCGACCCCGCCGGGTTCCCCGGAATCGGTGGCATCCTCGGCCCCGCCGGCCGCAAGAGGTGCCGTGCGCGACCCCCGGAACCGCCAGATCTCCCACACCCGACGCCGTCAGCGCGTCGACAAGAATGAGGGCAGGGCCGACATGGAGCCTGGACCGCCGGAGCCACCCGGCCAATCGCGGTGGCTGGACGCGGAGTTCGATCGATTGGTGACGTTCGCGCGGGGTGCGCGCCTGGCCGGCGGCGGGTTCGGCCGGCTCGACGACGTGGGTGTCGCCTCGCCCGACAACACCGTGCACACCTGGATCACCGCGCGGATGACCCACGTCTTCGCCCTCGCCCACCTGCGCGCGGTTCCCGACACCTCGCCGCTCGTGGACCACGGGATCGCCGCGCTGTCGAGCCTGCTGCGCGACGGCCGGCACCGTGGCTGGTACGCGTCGATCGATGGCGCCGGCCGGCCGCTGACGAGCGACAAACGCGCGTACGACCACGCCTTCGTCGTCCTCGCCGCCGCGAGCGCCGCGGCTGCTGCGCGTCCCGGCGCCGACGAACTCCTCGCCGAGGCACTGGCCGTCGTCGAGCGCTGCTTCTGGAGCGAGGCGGAGGGCGCGTGCGTCGAGTCGTGGGACCGCGCGTGGACGACGTGCGAGGCCTATCGAGGTGCGAACAGCAACATGCACGCCGTGGAGGGCTTCCTCGCCGCGGCCGACGTGACAGGCGAGCAGGTGTGGCGGACGCGCGCGCTGCGCATCGCCGAGCGCGTCGTCCACGAATACGCCCGGGGCAACGACTGGCGGCTGATCGAGCACTTCGACACCTCGTGGCGGCCGATGTACGACTACAACCGCGAGCGTCCCGACGACCCGTTCCGCCCGTACGCCGCCACGGTCGGGCACTGGTTCGAGTGGTCCCGTCTCCTGGTCTCGCTGGCCGCGTGCGTGCCCGACCCGCCCGGATGGCTGCTCGACGACGCCGCCGCGCTGTTCGCGGCCGGGGTTCGCGAGGGCTGGCACGTCGACGGCCGCGCGGGGTTCGTGTACACCGTGGACTGGCACGGGAAACCGGTCGTCCGCACGCGGATGCACTGGGTCCTCGCCGAGGCCGTCATGGCGGCCTCGGCCCTGTACGGGGCGACGGGCGACCCCGACTACGAACACTGGTACCGAACGTGGTGGACCTACGCCGACGTCTTCCTCCTGGACCGGGCCCGCGGCAGCTGGCACCACGAACTGGACCCGGACAACCGGCCCTCGGCCACCGTGTGGTCCGGCAAACCCGACGCGTACCACGCCGTACAGGCAACCCTGCTGCCCCGACTGCCGGCCGCGCCGTCCCCCGCCGAGGCGTTGCGCCGCGGCCGCTCGGGCCAAGCGTCATGAGGCCCTCACGGAGCCCTGGCGTCGGGGAACCGGAAGGGAAGGAACGCCGGATGCGCCGGCCGCCCGAGAGGACCGGCAGGACCGATCCGACACCCTCTGCGCATGCCCGCAGCCGCACGACCGTGCGGGATGTGGCCTCGATCGCCGGTGGGCGCGTCACCCCATCCCCCATGCGCGGCGGGCTCGTTCCGCGTGGTTTCGGGAAGGTCGGCCCGTGATCACCGTGGTGGGCGAAGCCCTCGTCGATCTCGTCCGACCCGACGGCGGTCCCCCGGTGGCGCGTCCGGGGGGAAGTCCGGCCAACGTCGCGGTGGGACTCGGGCGGCTCGGCGCGCCGGTGCAACTGGTCACCGCGTTCGGGCGCGACGCTCACGGCGCCCTGCTCGCCGAGCATCTGGCGGCGAGTTCGGTGACCGTCCTCCCCGGGTCGGTGCACGACGGCCCGACCGGCGTCGCACGGGCCCGGGTCGACGATTGCGGAGTGGCGTCCTACGACTTCGACATCACCTGGGATCCGGACGGGACCCTCCCGACAACCGACTGCACGTGTTTGCATACGGGTTCGATCGCGGCGACGCTCGCACCGGGCGCGGCCGTCGTGCGCTCGCTCGTCGAACGGGCCCGGGAATGGAAGTGGGGACAGGGGCGCACGAGCGTGTCGTACGACCCGAACTGCCGTCCGTCGCTGATGGGCGATCCCGCATCGGCCCGGACACGAATCGAGTCGCTGGTCGCCCTGGCCGACATCGTCAAGGTGAGCGCCGAAGACCTCGCATGGCTCCACCCCTCCCGCCCCTTCGCCGACGTGGCCGCCGACTGGCTGGACTTCGGACCCGCCATGGTGGTCGTCACTCTCGGCGCGAAGGGCTCCTACGGCCTGTGCCGAACCGGCGCCGTATCCGTTCCCGCGACCCCGATCACGCTCGTGGACACGGTCGGCGCCGGCGACGCCTACACCTCGGGCATGCTCGACGCACTCCACCGCCGCGGCATCCTGGGCACCCACGACCCCGCCACCCTCCTGCACCCGAACCTGCTGACACAGGTACTGGCCGAGGCATCCCTGACCTCGGCCCTGACCTGCGCTCGCCCGGGCGCCGACCCGCCGACCGCGACCGACGTGGCGGCCCACCGCCCCTGAGCACCCTTCGACCAGGGGGTCGGACATCGCCTTCCCCCTTCGGTGCGGCGTGCCCGGAATCCGACCGGGCGACGCGACACCACCGGCTCCTTCGGCGCTTTCGAACAGGTCGGGCGCCGATTCCTACGACGGGAGATCGATCGACCATGTCGAAACTGCTACGGCGCAGAGTGCGGACAGCCGCGCTCGCGCTCTCGACCATCGCGGCCCTCGCCTTCGGCGCGACCGCCCCGACCGGCGCGTCAGCGGCCCCCGCCCCCGCCCCCATGAAGCAGGGACCGACCTCGGTGGCGTACGTCGAGGTGAACGACCAGAGCATGCTGAACGTGGGCAAGTACACCCTCGCCGAGGGCGGCGGCAACGTCTTCGACGTAGCCGTGATCTTCGCGGCGAACATCAACTACGACACGGACACGAAGGCGGCCTATCTGCACCTCAACGAGAACGTGCAGCGCGTTCTCGACAACGTTGCCACCGAGGTCCGACCGTTGCAGCGCAAGGGCATCAAGGTCGTCCTCTCGGTGCTCGGCAACCACCAGGGCGCGGGCTTCGCCAACTTCCCCTCGCAGCAGACGGCTTCGGCGTTCGCGACACAGCTGTCGGACACCGTGACCCGGTACGGCCTGGACGGCATCGACTTCGACGACGAGTACGCCGAGTACGGCAACAACGGCACCGGCCGGCCCAACAGCAGCTCGTTCGTGCACTTGGTGACGGCACTGCGGGCGAACATGCCGAACAAGATCATCAGCCTCTACAACATCGGCCCGTCCGCGTCGCGCCTGTCCTACGGCGGCGTCGACATCTCCTCCAAGTTCGACTACGCCTGGAACCCGTACTACGGCACCTGGCGGGTCCCCGGCATCGCCCTGCCCAAGTCGAAGCTGTCACCGGCGGCCGTCGAGATCGGCGGAACCTCGCAGAGCACGGCCGCCGGCCTCGCCCGCCGCACCGTCCGCGAGGGGTACGGCGTGTATCTCACGTACAACCTCGACGGCACCGATCGCAGCGCCGATGTCTCCGCGTTCACCAGGGAGTTGTACGGCAGTGACGCCGTCTACACGCCGTAAGGCGGCCGTGCGCCCCGGCGCATGGTGCACTCTCGGGGCTCGTCGCTTCCGATAGGGAGACCACTCGCGCAAGCCGCGCCTCGACGACGATGTCGGGGCGCGGCCCTGCACGACGGCGCGGAACGGTACGAATCCTGCGACCACATGGTGTGTGCGTTCATTCGCGAACCCTCACGATGCGGCGAGAGTGCGGGAAGTGGTCGATCACGAGGGCGGCGAGGCCGGCGGAGTTCGACGGCCTGAGTCGCGAATGGGCCGCGCGGAGGCGAATTGCGCGGACTCCACTGCGAACCCGGCGAATATCGGTCCCTGCCCCCGCACACGCGCCCACCCGACACCGTGCGTTGAACGGGAGGCCGGCGACGAGCAGCGCGGCGGCGCCGGCCGCGACCTGCGTCCTGGTGGTTTGCGACGTGGACGGTGTTCGTGACGTGGATCGTCGAGGGTCGTGCGATGCACAGCCTCGCCGAGGGGCGCAGGAAGCTGTCCGCGTCGACGACGCGCCGACCGTCGACTGTGTGGGTGGAGTCTTGTGGTCGATCGGGGAGATCTCGGTAAGGGGGTGCCAAGGGCAACGGCCACGGACAGCCGGGCGCGGCGGCCCGTCGGGTCGAGGGGCGTGCAAATTCGTCCGGTCTGGTTCTCCTGTGCGGATCAACTTCCATGCCGAGCCCGATCGAGGGTCGGGTACGTCTGCATGTCGACCACCCGTCGGGAGTCGGCGAGCCGGGCTCGAAGCCTCCTCCGTGCGGGGGCCACGACGTGTGGCGCCCCCGCGGTGTGCCGTGCGTGATCGACGGCGGTCACCTCACGGCCGGTGTCCGGAAGGGCCGCTACCCGCTCTTCCGCGCGCGCGATGCGGGCGTGGTCTTCGTGTTCGCCGGGTGCGGGGGTGCCGCGCCGGGGGCGGGGGCGGTGAGTGCGGCGGTGCCGATGGCCACCAGGTTGACGACGAGTTCGTCGGTCGTGAAGCCCAGTGGGGCTGAGGTGTCGCCGCTTCGGGCCCAGTCGGCGAGTGCGCCGGTGGTCATCGCGGACCAGGACAGCACCCGGAACTCCCGTACTGCCGGGGGGAGATGGGTGAGGTGTTCGTTCAGTCGGGCAAAGAGCCAGTGCAGTTCGGGAGCGGCGTCGTCGGGGATGAGGGTGGCCGCCGGCAGGCCGCGGTCGTGGCGCATCCGGTCGACGATGCGGATGCGGTTCCGCCCCGAGGGTGTGGAGAGCTGCGCGGCGAGCGGAGCGACAAGGGCGTCGAGGATGGCCGGGATGTCGGGCGGGCCGGAAGTGTCGCGCAGCCGTGCGACCAGCGCGGCACGCAGGGGGTCCACGTGCGCGTGGTGGCGTTCCAGGACGGCGTCGAGGAGGCGGTCACGGGAGCCGAAGTGGTAGTGCAGCGCGGACTTGTTGGCCTGCCCGGCGAGGCGGTGGATGTCCCGGAGGTTCGACTGGCCGATGCCCTGTTCGGCGAAGACCTGCTCGGCGGCGTCGATGAGCAGGTTGCGGGTGGCGGTCGCGTCGCGAGGCATCCGTCCAGCGTAGCGGCAGGTTTGGTGGTGTGCGGCCGGCGGTGGGGAGGGGGTTCGGGCGGTGCGGGTTCCCTTGACTCGTCATCCGCGTCGTGCCTTACTGAGGCCGTGCCTTAATTAAGGCGTTGCCTCAGAACGTTGTGTGAAAGGGGAGGATCATGACCGACACCCTCGTCGGACCGACGAACGCCTCCGACGCGTGCTTCGCCGCGTGGGAGCGGTTCTGCGCGGAGCTGGTGGACCTCGGACGCACGGTCCGCGACGGCGGCCACCCGGATCCGGCGGAGGGTCTGCGCCACCTGAGCCGGGTGGCGGTCCACGCGCTGCAGTCGGCCGTCGAGCATGGCGACCCGGCGTTCCCGACGTTCCACCGATTCGACGACGACGTGGTCAAGTGGGGCGGCCCGAACGTCGACAACGTGTACCTGCGTGCCCGCGTCGACGCCGACTACGGCTATCGGCTGACCGGGAACCTCGCCGGCGTGCGGAACGTGATCGTGTCGCTCCCCGAGGGCGACATGCAGTTGAACCAGTACGGCGTGTTCGCCGAGTGCGACATCGACGCCCTGGACGTCGCCGCGGACGGGTCGTTCGAGTTGGTGGTCTCCGCCGCACCGCCGGATCGCTACACCGGGCCCTGGATGAGGCTGGACGAGCGCGCGCGGTACCTGTCGATCCGGGTGTTCGTGTGTGATCTGGAAGCCGATCGCACCGGCGAGTTCGTCATCGAGCGGATCGGCTCGGCGGGGCTGGCCCCGGTGCCGCTGACATCGACGCGGCTGACGGCCCGGCTCACCGAGGCCACCGTCTGGCAGCGGGCCACGATGGAGTACTGGGGCCCGTTCATGAACACCGTCTACGAGCGAGCGGGCGGCGCGAACCGGATCTCGCCGCCCGGCTCGGTCCCCGGCGGCGCGGACGGCATCCGCTACGGCGGCGGCGTCTACGACCTCGGACCGGACGAAGCCCTGCTCATCGAGACCACCGTACCGGACGCGGACTACTGGAGCGTCATGCTCTACAGCAGCCCATGGTTCGAGTCGCTCGACATCCACAACCGGCAGAACGCCCTCAACGGCCAGGAAGCCCACGTCGACGACGACGACATCTGCCGCATCGTCGTCGCCCACACCGACCCCGGCCTGCCCAACTGGCTCGACACCGAAGGCCGCGCCACCGGACACGTGTCCTGGCGCTGGGTCTGGGCCCGCACCGCACCAACGCCGGTCGCCCGCGTCGTCCCGCTTGCCGACCTCGACCGCCACATCCCCGCCGACGCGCGCCGAGTCACCCGCGCAGAACGTGCCGCCGCCCTCGCGCGCCGCCGCGCCCACTTCGCGCGCCGCTTCCGCCGCTGACCACCGCCCGCCATCCCCCACCCCGTTTGCCGGACGCTCCGACATCGATGCGAGGACCCACACATGTGCGCAGCCAGACACGCCGACCGTGCAAGAACCGCCGCCGCGGCGGTGGCCGCAGCAGGGCTGCTGGCCGTCACGGCCTGCGGAGGCGGGAGCGGAAGCGGGTCCGCGAGAAACGGAGGGCACGCCGGGACCGCGGCGCCCCGGACCGGCGGCTCGCTGACCATGCTGGCCACGGGCGAGGCCAACTCCCTCGACCCGTTCGGCGCCAACTACGGCGGCGCGCCGGCCGACAACGCACGGATGGCCGCGCTGTACGACCCGCTGGTCTACCTCGACCCCGAGTCCAACACCGTCAAGCCCCACCTCGCCGAGGCCCTGACCAGCACCGACGGCGGCACGACCTGGACACTCAAGCTGCGCCCCGGCGTGACGTTCTCCGATCGCACCGCCTTCGACGCCGACGCGGTGCGCATGAACTGGGAAATGCATGCCCAACCCGAGACCCGCTCACAACACAGCGTCGCCGCCACCGGCCTGACGCTGCACGTGGCCGATCCGCTCACCCTTCGGATCACCCCCGCCGCGCCCAACCCGAGCTTCGACCGCACCGTCGCCGCGGACCTGACATTCGTCGAAGCCCCGTCCGTGCTCGCCAAGGGACCGGACGCCTACCGCAACCAGCCCGTCGGTGCCGGGCCGTTCACCCTCACCCACTGGACCCGAGGGACCGAGCAGATCTACCAGAAGAACCCCGCCTATTGGCAGAAGGACAAAAACCTGCCCCACCTGGACCGAGTCAGCATCAAGGTGATCTCCGACATCGCGCAGCAGTACAACACGCTTCGCTCCGGCGGCGCCGACGTCGTCATCGGCGCCGAGGCGCTCCTCGACCGTGCGAAGAACGGCCTCGACAGCCGACCGGTACGCGCCAACGGCGGCCAGGCCGTCCAGTTCAACCTGACCCGGGCCCCGTTCGACGACGTCCGGGCCCGCCGCGCGCTCGCACTCGCCGTCGATCCGGCGGAGATGGCCAGAACCCTCAACCTCGGAGCGGTCCCGGCCCGCGGCTACTTCACCACCGCCTCACCGTTCTTCGCCCCCGACGCCGCCCAACCGGCGCACGACAGGGCCGAGGCGCAGCGCCTGTTCGACGAACTCGCCGCCGACGGCCGCAAGACCGAGTTCACCTTCGTCATCCCCATGGCGTCGGTGTCGAACAAGGTCGCCGAATACCTCCAGAGCCGGCTCAACCGGTACCGCAACGTGTCCATGCGCATCGAACCCCTGGAGATCGCCGCGTACGTCACCCGCGTGGTGGTGCAGAAGAACTACCAGGCCACCCTCTACCAGGACTGGGTGATCGACCCCGAACCCCGCACCGGAAACGCGTTCACCTCCACCAGCCCGCAAAACCTGACCGGTTGGAAGAACCCGGACGCCGACCGCGCCCTCCAGGCCGGCCGCGCGGCCACCGACCCGGCCGCCCGCAAGGCCGCCTACACCGACCTGCAACGCGTCCTCGCCGCGGACCTGCCGATGTGGGTGTACGCCGAATCGTCCCAGGGCCCGGTCTTCACCGACCGCGTCGCCGGCGTCGAACTGTTCAACTCCGGATCGGTGCTCATGGACCGCATCGGTCTCGCACCGTAGGAGCCGGGCGGATGGGCGTCCGGCTCAGCGGCCCGGCGCCCACCCGACGACGCCGACGTTCGCCACCCGTACGCACACATGACAGAGGTGACCGTGACCGAAAAAGTCCTGCTCGAGTACGACGGCCCGATCGCCACGATCACCAACAACAACCCGGACAAGCACAACGCGTTCGACGACGACATGGATCAGCTGTTGTGGCAGATCCTCACCGAACTGCGCGAGCGACCAGACGTCAGGGCGGTGATCTGGCGCGCGGACGGCAGGTCGTTCTCCTCGGGCCGCGACGTGGGCGCGATCGGCGGCGGCCGGGTGACCGTGACCCACCACGAGCTGATGACGCGTGGGCACCGCGGCGTCCAGCAGATGTTCGACCTCGACGCCCCGATCCTGGTGGCGTGCAAGGGCTGGTCGATCGGCGCGTCGTTCCAGCGCGCGCTGCTCGCCGACATCCGGGTGGCCGCCGAGGGCGCGCGGTTCATGCTGCCGGAGACCACCCACGGGGTGATCCCGGACACCGGCGGCGTCGGGCGGCTGTTCCAGATCTGCGGCCACGGCGTCGCGTCAGACCTGGTGCTGACCGGCCGGCCCATGGACGCCGCCGAAGCGTGGACGCACGGCGTGGTCTCCCGCGTGGTCCCCGCCGACGACCTGGACTCCGTGGTCCGCGAGATGGCCGAAAAGATCGCCGCCGTCCCGTTCGCGACGGTCAAGACCGCCCGCCGCGTCATCCGGCACCTCGCCGAGCCGCAGATCCGCAGCTCGATGGCCGAAGAGCTGATCGCCCAGACCTATCTGAGCAGGTCCGACGACCTCGCCGAGTTCCGCGCCGCGCGCGCCGAGAACCGCCCGCCGCACTACACGGGAAGCTGACCGATGACCGACGAGAGCAAACCCGTGCCTGCCCGCGCCTACCCCGGCCTGCCCGAACCCGCGCCGCCGGGCGCCCGCGCGCTGCCACCCGGCACCTACGACGGAACCGTGGTCCTGGTCACCGGCGGTGGCACCGGCCTGGGCAAGGCCATCGCGACCGAATACGCCCGCCTCGCCGCCGACATCGTGGTGGCCGGCCGCAAGGACGACCACCTCAACGCGGCTCGCGAGGGCCTCGAAGGGCTCGGCGGCCGGGTCGCCACGGTGACCTGCGACATCCGCGACCCCGAGCAGATCGCCGCAGCCTTCGACGCCGCCGAGCAGCGCTTCGGGCTGCCGCACATCCTGATCAACAACGCGGCCGCCAACTTCCCGGTGCCGGCCGAGGACATGTCGCCCAACGGATGGCGCACCGTCGTCGACATCACCCTCAACGGCACCTACTTCTGCGCCCGCGAGTTCGCCCGCCGACACCTCGCGGTCGGCACGCCGGGCTCGATCGTCAACATCGGCGCGTCGTACGCGTGGACCGGCGGACCCGGCTTCGCGCACAGCGCGGCCGCCAAGGCGGGCGTCAAGAACATGGTGGAGACCCTCGCGGTCGAGTGGGGTCCGTACGGCATCCAGGTCAACGGACTGGTCCCCGGCCTCTTCCCGCACGCCGACATGACCGCCGACATCCGCAGCAACGTGGACCGCAGCAGCGAAAAGGACCCTCTGCAACCCGCCCTGCGGGTCGGCCGGGTACGCGAACTGGGCTGGGCGGCCACCTTCCTGACCTCGCCTTACGCACGCTTCATCTCCGGTCACACGCTGGTGGTGGACGGCGCCAACTGGCAACGCCGTGCGTTGCTCAACCCGCCGGTGGTCACGGTCCGCGACCAAATGCGCAAAGGACCGTTCACGCCATAGAACGCACCGCGACCGGATATGCAGCCGCCTACGGCGCAATCGTCGCTGCCGCGGGCGGACTGCGGTCACGGCGGCATCGGGAGGTCGCCGCCGACCTGGGCCGGGCGGCCCCTCCACTACCCAGTTGCCGGCCGACGCGCGGGACGTGAGTACCCGTCGTGCGCCTTACGCGAGGCACCGCGAAAAGCGCGGATGAATCTGGATTCCTCGATCGCCGGCGGGCTGCGACCGGCGAGACTCGCGGGCCTGTGGCGGACGGACGTCGGTCGGCCCGGGGAACCGGCGAACCACAGGTCGACGAAGCCGCGACCCTCATGACGGCCGCATGGTCGTCTTCGGTGCGCTGGAGGTCGCCGCGGCCACCTGGCAGGTGCGGCAGGGCCGCGATCAGCGGCTTGAGGGCGTGCAGGTTCTCGGCGAGGTCGTATCCGGGGTCGACGAACGAGGCGCGCGAGGCGTGGACCTCGGTGGGGCCGTCGTCCGTGGCCGGGGCGTCGAGGGAGGCGGCCGTGTAGCCCGCGGCGGCGGCGAGGCCTTCGACGACTTCCTCGACGCCGATGCCGAGCCGGTGGGCGAGTTCGGCCGACGTGGGTTCGCGGTCGTGTTCGGCGGCGAACGCGTCGCGGGCCCTGGCCCGGCGGCTCCGGGGCGAGCCGAGTCTCCTCCGTGCCGGCCACCCGGGTGGGCTCGGCCCCGACCACCCGGGTCGGCACCGCGTCGTCGGTCGCCGGTTCGGTTTCGATCTCCAGCAGTTCCACGGCCCGGCGGGCGGTCGACTCCACCACCAGGCCCGGCAACCAGCCCGGCACGAACAACCGCTGCGGATCGCCCTCGGGCGCGAGCGCGGTCACGACCTGATCCGCCGTCGGCCGCTCGGCCGGATCCTTCCGCAGGCACGCCTCGATCACCAGGTGCAGCGAGTACGGCACCCGGGACAGGTTCGGCTCGTGCCCGATCACCCGGTACATGTGCGCCTGGTCGTTGCCCTCGCCGAACGGTCCGACCCCGGTCGCCGCGTGCACCAGCACCGAACCCAGCGAGAACACGTCCCCGGCAGGTCCGACGTCGAGACCGTTGGCCTGCTCCGGCGACATGAACGCGGGCGAGCCGACGGATACGCCCGTCGTGGTCAGCGCGGTGGCGTCCGCCGCCCGAGCGATGCCGAAGTCGATCACGCGGAGGCCGTCGAGGGTGAGCAGCACGTCGGACGGCTTGAGACGCGGTGCACGAGCCCGGCGTCGCGCACGGCCACCAGCGCCGCGGCCGGCCCGGCGATGAACCGGGTGACCAACCACGGCCGCGCCGCCTCGGCGTCCGCGTCCAGCACTGCCCCACCCCGCGAAGGTCCGGCCGCGCTCCGTCCTTGTTTCTCCTCGACCAGTTCGACAGCGGCCCTGTCGAAGTGCATGGAGTGGACGAGGCCGCCCTGCGCATCGCTTGCCGGGCCGGGCGCGCGGTCGGGTGCGTCGGTGGGTAGGCTGCTTGCGGCAATACGCCATTCACATCACGAAGTTCGTCAGCGCCGGGTCGGTCGGTGGAGTGTGCTGTCGGGCTCGCTCGGCATGCGAGTTCGACGCGACTCCGCCTCGGCGGTGTGCGTTCGTGTCTCGGATCCGAGCCTGTCTCGGAAGGACCACGATGACCACCGACCACCACGTGTTCGACGACGGCGGGTACACGCCGGACGCCGAGCGGGACACCGCGATACTGCTGGACGCCTTCGTCGCGCACATCGCGAACGCGGTCCGCGAGCGGGCACTGCCGGACCGGCTCCCGGCCGACGTGATCGCGCTGCACCACGAACTCGAGGCCGTCAACGCGCACCTGATCGACGACGAGCCGTCGCGGCACAACCTGCGGATCACCCTCGCACTGGTGGCGGCGTACCGCGTCCTGCTGCCGCATCTGGCCCGCGACGAGGCCGTCGCCGTGGTCCGGGACGCGATCGTCGAACCGCTCGGCGCACTCACCGAGGCGGCCACCGCGGCGATGCTCGACGCCGCACCCGACCCGTTCGCGGCCATGGTGGCGATGTCGAAGTCCCGCGAGAAGGAGTCCTTCGGGCGGACGTTCGCCTTCGTGCGTCCGGCGGACGACGATCGACGCTACTTCCTCGACATCCACCGCTGCTTCTACCACGACGTGCTGGTCGCCAACTCCGCTCCGGAGTTGACGCCCGCGATGTGCGCCTTCGATCTCAACTGGATTCGGGCCATCGACCCGGCACGGCACGGTCTGCGCTTCGATCGTGCCGGCACCATCGGCCACGGCGATCCCCACTGCGCGTTCCACTTCCACCGCACCGACTCACCCGAATCGTCCCGCGACTGAGGACGCGACGACGTCGCCGGCTCGACGACCGTCACCTCGGGGGGAACGGTCGTTGGGCCGGGCGTGCCGGCAAGCGTCTCCTCGTCGAGGGTCGGCCGCCACCGATCGGCCTGCCGGCCGGACCGTGCCAAGCGCTCGGTGGGCCGGTAGTGCCGACCACCGGCGAGGGCCGGGCCGTGTCCGGGATGAGTGCCGGCCGTTCGGCGGTCTCGTCCGTGGCGAGCGGTGAGTACGCGAGACGGGCCTTCAACACGCCCAGGAACGCGGCAACCATGTACGGACTGCGGTGGGCGAGAATTGCGACGGGAGGCCGCCCGCTACCGCGAGGAATGCCTGCGTGAGGGCATCGATCCGCACATCTCGGTCCAGGCCCTCCGGCCCGGACTGCTGCGGGAACGGCTCGCCCGGGAGCCCGCAGACATCGCCACGCGATGGCCCGCGCCCCCGGGGCCACCGTCGTCCCCGACATCGCCGACACCGTGGTCACCCAAATCGATGTGGACGAGCGCCTGTCCGCCGCCCACGCCGCGTTGGGCCGGTTGCGCCGCACCGGGGCCGGGGCGGACGGCGGCGAGCGGGTGGCCCCGGTCGGCGCGACAGAGGAGGCCCTGGATCGCGAGATCTTCATGCTGTGCGTGTGCTCGGGACTGACCTACGCGCAGGTCGCGCAGGCGCTCGACCTGCCGGTGGGCACGGTGCGCGTGGCCTGCGGCGTCGCCGTCCTCGTCGTCTACCGACCCCGGCACCGGCCCCGACCCACCCGCCTGGACCCCGGGCAACTGCGCACACCACACGGCCGACGCAAGGCCCTCATCGGAATCACACTCGGACACGCTCACGGACCTACTCTCGTTCGCGATCGTGTTCGGGTCAGGAGCCGACACCCGACGCACGGGTCCGCGAAACCGCTCCGGCCCAGGGTGTCATGAAACCCCACGGTCGAGGCGTTACTCGTATGACGCCAACGGGTGGAGGCCCCATGTCGGGAAGCAAAGCCGCGGACTTCGAGGAGTTCGCGCATGCGCGCAGCAGCCAACTGTTGCGCACCGCCTGCCTGCTCACGGGCGATTGGCACCTGGCCGAAGACCTGGTGCAGGAGACCTTCGGGAATTTGTTCCCACGCTGGAACCGGGTGAGCACGATGGACGCCCCGATGGCATACGCGCACACCACCCTGGTCCGCACCTTCCTGTCCGCTCGCCGACTCAAACGCTGGTCGGAGCATCCCACCCGGGAACTCCCGGAAGCGCACGCGCCCGTCACCGACGACATCGAGCTGCGCCTGACTCTCTTGGAGGGACTGGCCCGGCTGTCGCCGGCCGACCGTGCGGTCCTGGTGCTGCGTTATTGGGAGGACTACTCGGTCAAGGAGACCGCGGAAATCCTGCGAACGGCGCCCGGCAACGTACCGGTCCGCGCGAAGCGGGCCTTGGCCCGGCTGCGCACCCTCCTGGGCACCGAACTGCGCGCCCCGGCGGCGACATGCTGACCGGATCCGAAAGTTACCACCGCCCCACACCCCGTGATCGCGACCGGAAGGACGTGCAGGCCGTGTTCACCGATACGGACCCGTTCGGCGACGAGGAATTCGAGCGATTCGAAAAGGAGTTGCCCGGCGCGCTGCGGGCGGCCGGCGACACGTTCCCCGGCCCCAGTTCGGATCTGGTCGCGCGCGGCATCGCCCGGGGCCGGCAGCGCAGGCGGGTGCGGACGCTGCGCCGCAGCGCCGTGGCCGCCGTGCTGGTGACGGCGAGCGTCGCCGGATGGGTCACCGTCCAGGGCACGTTCGAGCAGTCGGCCGCCGGCCCCGCCGGCCGCACCGGGAGCCCCTGGGTGACCAACGCGCCGCGCGACCTGATGCCGTATCTGACCCAGGCCGTTCCCGCGGGCGGTCGACTGACCGAGGGAGAGAACTACTTCGACGCCGACCTGCCGAGGGTGGCGCGGTCTCGGGCGGTGGTCCAGGCCGTCTACAGCGACGCGTCCGGATCTTCCCATCTCGCGGTGTCGATCGATCGCCCCGGCCCCGGCCATGCCGAGAACCCGCTCACCGGCACCTGCGCCGGGACTTCGGCAACGAACGAGTGCAACCGCAGTACGGACCCGGACGGAGGTGTGCTGCTCACCCGCAAGACCCACAAGCGGCCGGGCAGCGTCGAACAGGAGTGGAGAGCGGTGTACGACCGCGCGGACGGCGCCCGCGTCGATGTCCAGGTCACCGGCCGATATCTCGTGTCGGACGAGTCCGTCGGTGCCCCGGTGTTGTCCATGGAGCAGATCGTCGCCATCGCCCGCAGCACAAGCTGGGAACCGGTGGCCGCCGCCGTCCCCACCGCCGCTCAGCAGGTCACCGGGTTGCTGCCCGACCTGTTGCCGGGATCGCGTGTGGTGCCGGCCGAGAGCACGTCGGACGCGGGCGAGTTCGTGGTGGAGACCGAGGCCGGGACGAACGGTCTGAACGTACGCGTCGAAGCCGGACCCGTGGGTGAGCGCCCGGTCTGCCCGCCGGACGCCAACGGTACGGCGCCGGGCGGAAGTTGCCGGATCGTCAAGCTGTCCGACGGCACCCTGGCGCGGATCGACACGGAGCGCACCCAGGACGGCAGGTTCGTGCCCTGGGCGCTGACCGCGTTTCGCGCCCACGGACTCAGGATCCGCTTCCAGGCGAACACGCCCGCGACGAAGGGCGCGATCGAACGACCCGGACCGGTCGTGATCGAGGAGCAGATCAAGACGATCGCGGCGTCACCACGCTGGGACGCCCCCTGACCGGCAGACACCGGTAAAGCCCGGTCCGGGCCGCTGATTCCTGCTGTGACCACCCGGTCCACCCGCCCGGTCGGGCCCATTCCCCGAAGTAACCACCGCGCGTCGCCCCGGTGCGCACACACCGCGCCGGGGCGTGCTTCGGGCTGCCCGCAAGCGCCCGGCCGAGCTCGTCCGGGCTCCATCGAGCCGGCACCGGGCTCGATCAGGCCGGCCGCGGCCGTTGCAGCCGACTGTCCGCACAGCGACGAGAAGGCACCCATGTTCCCTGCACCACGTGCGCGCCTGCGCCGCCTGGCACCGGAGGTATCGAGGTTCGCCCTGGTGGGCAGCCTCGGGTACGCGACCGATGTCGTCCTGTTCAACGTCCTGCGCGCCCTCCTCGAAACCCCTTCCCTGCCGGCCAAGTTCATATCGCTCGGGGTCGCCACCGTGATCGCCTACCTCGGCAACCGCCGCTGGACGTACGGGGATCGGGCCGCATCCGCCGACCCGACCGACGCCGCAGGCCCACGACGGCAGTTCCTGCTGTTCGTCGGCTGGAGTTGCGGCGGCCTGGCCATCCAGGTCGGCTGCCTCGCGCTCTCCCGCGACGTGCTGGGCTTCGACAGTCCGCTGGCGGACAACATCTCCGGCAACCTGATCGGCATGGCCCTGGCCACCGCGTTCCGCTTCTGGGGCTACCGCACCTGGGTCTTTCGCGCCGCGCCGTCCGGTGCCGCCGCGGTGCCCTCGCGGATCCGCGCCCGCGACGTGCCCGGGCCCGTACGGTGAACGCCGCCGCACTCGTCATCGCACTGCTGGGCACGCTGACCGGATGCTGGCATCTGGCGTGCGCGAGCGGACCGCGCCGGGCGGTGGACCTGGTCCTGGTGTGGCTGCTGCTGAGCACCGCCCAACTGTCCGCGCTCACCCTGCTGGTCGGCGGCCTGCTCCGACACCTGGAGGCGGGCGCCCTGTTCGGCGCCGCGACGCTGCTCGCCGGCGCGGAGATCGCGGCCACCCGACGGCCCGGCACCGACGCCGCCCGCCGCCGCGGGGCCGCTCTCGCCGCCGGGTTGTGGCCACGTGCGCGGCGCTGCGGCCGGCATCCGCTGGTCGTGGTCCTGGCATTGTCGGTGGCCGCCCAGTACGGCTGGCGCGCCGCACTGGCCGCGTTCCTGGGCCCACTGGACTACGACGGGTTGTGGTACCACCTGCCCGGGCCCGCCATCTGGCTGCAACAGGGCCACGTCGGGCACACCTCGCAGGTGTTGTGGGCCGACGTCTATCCGCAGGGCCAGGAACTGCTCACCGGCTTCAGTGGCGCCTTCGTCGGCGACACCCGCCTCGGCTGGGCATCCGGCCTCCCCTTCCTCGCGCTCGGCGCGGTCGCCACGGCGGGCCTGGCCCGTACCGCCGGCGCCCGCCGCGCGCACGCCACCCTCGCGGGCCTCGGCATCCTGGCCATCCCCGCGGTATTCCTGGAAGCCTCCACCACCTACGTCGACTTCGCCACCGCCGCCACCGGCCTGACCGCCCTGCACCTGACGCTGGGCATGCATCCCGACGTCCGGGAGGCCGTCGACCGCAGTGCGGACGCGCGCCACCTTCTGCGCCGCCGAATCCTGTTCGTCGGAATCGCCCTGGGACTGGCCATCGGCGTCAAGTCCTCGAACCTGCTGACCGCGGTCGTGGTCACCGCCCTCGCCCTGGTGCAGACCTGGCGTGTGGTCGACCTCGTCGGCCCCGCCTCGCCGGCCACGCGGCGACAACCGGCCACCCGCTTCGCCCGGTTGCGCGACCGCGGCGCCGACACCGCTCGGTCGGCGCTGACGAACACCGCCGTATTGGGCCTGCCCGCCCTCGCGTTGGGGGGCTACTGGTACATCCGCACCTGGATCAGGTACGGCAACCCGTTCCATCCGTTCACCATGCTCGGCTTCCACGGCAAGGGATCCGTCGACGAACTGATCATCGTGCACAACACCCTGCCCCGGCTCGCCGGCGAGAGCAAACTACGCGCCACCTGGCACTCGTGGCTCTACGACCGCGAACGCGTGGCCTACACCCACGACCAGCAGCCCGGCGGCTTCGGCCTCCAGTGGATCTACGTACTGCTCCCGATCGTGCTCGTGGCTCTCGCCCTGTTCGTGCTCGGACGCCGCTTCGAACTGCTGTGGGGGCTGTTGCTCCCGGTCCTCGTCTCGGCGACGGCCTCCCCGGCACCGTGGTGGGCGCGCTACCAGTTGATCCTGCCCGCGTTCGGCTGCGTGTGCCTGGCGGCGGTGCTGACCGCGGTGGCCGAACGACCGCGGGCTCCGGGGCCGGGACGGGTGGCGCCGATGTGGCGCCGCGGTACGGCGGGCCTGGTCGCGGGCGCGTTCGTGGCGACCACGGCGATCTCCATGTGGTGGGCCACCCAGCCGACCAACACCTGGATCGGCGATCGTACGTTCGCCCACCGGGCGACCGTCCGCGAGGCCGTGGAGCTGATGCGCGACCCGGACCGGGACCGACGCATCCTGCCCACGGCCGCCTACGCCGCGATGAACCGGGTCCCCGACGGCCGCACCGTGGCGTACACCGAATTCACCCACCAACGCTTCGTGAATCTGATCATGGGCGAGCGCGGACAACGGCGCGTCACCAGCCTGGGGGAGCCGCGCGACGCCGCCGACTTCGAGCGCCGGTTACGGACGTCCGGCGCCGGATACGTACTGCTGACGACCGGCGGCCCGGACCGCGGCCTGCTGCTCGCCGTACTGCGCGATCGGGCCCATTACCGGCCGGTGGTGCGCGGGAGCGGTGCGCTCGGCTGGTTCGGCGGCGGGGCCGGCGCGGAACTCTTCGAGGTCGGCGACTTCACCGCGACCTTGTGTACCGACCGCGAGCCCCGGCTGGCCGCCACCGAGCCGGACCGGGGCACGATCGCCGTCTCGCTGCGGGACGCCTGCGGGGCGCCGCTGTTCGAGGTCGAGGTGGCGCTCGTGGACGAGAGTACGACGACGATCGCGCGTACCTGGACCTCTCGGGAGGGCGAGGCCGTCCTGCGGATCCCGTCCGGGCTGCTCGGGAAGCCGCTGCGCGTGCGGTTCGCGGGCGACGGATACTACGGCAGGGCGGAGCAGGCGGCCGAAAGGAGTCCCGGCGGTTGACGGTGGCAGCGGCGGTGTGGATCGGGGCCCACGGCCACCTGAGCCGGTGCGCTCACGCCCACCGGCCGCCGAGAAGCGGACGCGACGCCGACAACCAGCCGGCCGACGTGTCGGACGCGGTGGCATCGGACCGCGCCCGCGGCGACTTCCGACCCGCCCGCTTCGGCCGCGAGCGCACCGCCCCGGGGGACACCTCGCCGGGTACGCCCGAAGCAGTGACCCGCCGGCGTCCTCGGATCGCCGGACGACGCGGCGGGGAGCGCGAGTTCGGGTGTTCTCGCGGATGAGTCATCGGCTCACGAGGTCGATCGTGGCCGGGTGGATCACGGCTTCGGAGCAGTGTGGTGAGATTCGTAGCCGCGGGCGAAGGGCGCTGGTTTCACGGCCGTGGTCGTGCCGACCTCTTTGTCGATCCCGCCGGCTCCCGAACCCGCGCGCGGCCGGACCGGCGCAGCGGGGCAACGGTCGGGTCAGGAGCGGTGTCGGATGCGGTCCAGGTCCCCGTCCAGACGGCGAGGTCCGGGTGGTTCCGCAGTTCCTGCTCGCGTGCCCAGTCCTCGAGGTCGGCCTTGTGCGTCGCCCACACCGCGTCGACGGTGGTATCGGTGACGATATCGAGGACGAGCGCGTCGGCACTGCCCAGACCGCAGTAGCGGTTGGCGGAGCGTAGCCGGAGACAGCCTCGGCGGGCAGGCGAACTCCGCCCCGGCGCACCAGTGTTGCCCGCCACCGCGCTCTGCGAGTTCTGCTCGGCAAGCCGCCTCCGGCTCGGCGAACGTCTTGTAGTGCTCGCGCAGGTTCACATCCTTGGGACGAGATCGGCCTTCGCTATGCGAACGGTCGCTTCACCCACCAAGGCCGGCACGGCGTCCATTGCGCGGGAAGCCATCTGCACGACGGCGACAGCCGGGAGGCGCCGTTCGCTCTGCACTCGAGGCCGTCACAGGGTCCGGCTGCCGGGCTGCCCGGCACGTACATCGGTCCGGCCGACGAGCACCGGTCGTTGCCGTGGACAGATGCTCGTCCGCCGATTCCGGTCCGGCGCCTACGGAGCGGCGCGTGGGAGCGGGATGTCAGGGGCGACGACCGTGTTGGCGGCCACTTCCGCAGCTCGTCGTCGTTCGGCGAGCGCTCGTACACCACACCCTCCGAGGCCATTCGCGGCCACGACACTCCGCCCCGGTACGCGCGCTCACTACCCCGGACGCCCGGCCTCACACCCGACCATCGAGCATTCACCCGAACGGCTCGCAATCGCTCGAGCACCGTTTGCCTGCATATCGAATGGCAGATTTTGTTCGGTTTCGTCAGAGTGATGCGCCACTCGGATATGGCGTGCTCGCTCTGCGCATTCATGGCCACGGGCTGCTTCCGGACCCAGTGCCGGGACGGCCGCGCCGGCGTGATCCCCGAATCCCCGAAATTTGGCTCGTGGACGGCCACGACGTTTCCTCCTCGTGCTCGCCGGACCGTCGCAGCCCGTGCGCAAAGTGTCATCCCCTGTGGTTCGGCGCCCTTTGCTCGGCCAACCCGTGATTCGGACAAGTCACGCTTCCCGCAGGACGGGCGAACACCTCGATTGCGCCCCTCGACGCTGCGGCGCAGGTCACACGACCGGTGTTCGAGTGGGAGGCTTGTTCTCGTCGGAGGCGGGCAGCAGGAACCCACTCCGAATCGCCCCCGGTGACCCGGTGGGCGCAGGCCCGCGTGGCCTATGCGGATGACGACCGCTGTGAGTCGTGTCGGTTGCGTGAGTCGTGCCGGCTATTGATGGCAAGGAGCTTCTGATGCGAGTTTCATTGGGAGTCGAAGAAGAATTCCATATCGTCCGAGCCGACACTCGGAGCCTGGTGCCGGAGGCACCGGCGCTCTTGGCGAAGTTGTCGAGCGATACCTACACCCGGGAGTTCCGGCGGTCCGTCATCGAGACGAACAGCGCCGTCCATACGACGCTGGACGCGCTCTACCGCGACCTCAGCGAGACCCGTCGCGCCCTCGCCGACACGGCCGACACCCTCGGTCTGGCCGTCGTGGCCGCCGGCACGGTGCCACAGGCCCGCGTCGAGGACATCCAGACCACCGACGAGCGCCGATACACCGACATGGCCGAGGACTATCGGCTCGTCGCCGACGAACAACTCATCTGCGGTGCTCAGGTGCACGTCGACGTGCCCGATCGGGACACGGCCGTGCGTGCGGCGACCCTCGTATCCCCGTGGCTTCCGGTGCTGCTCGCGCTCACGGCCAGTTCGCCGTTCTGGCTCGGCGCCGACACCGGATATGCCAGTTGGCGCACGCTCTTGTGGCAGCGCTGGCCCACGGCGGGACCCATCGGCCACTTCGCCTCGGCCGCCGCATACGACGAAGCCATCGCCGATCTGGTCCGGTCCGGGGTCATCAGCGATCCCGGCATGGTCTACTACGACGTCCGCCCGTCCGCGCGGCAGCGCACTCTGGAACTGCGCGTCACCGACTCCTGTCCGCGCGTGGAGACCGTCGTCCTGGTCGCGGGCCTGTTTCGCGCCCTCGTCATCGACGCCTGCGAGGCGGTTCGCGAGGATCGCACCGACTGGCCGATCGCCCGCACCGAGTGGCTGCGTGCGGCAACCTGGCGCGCGGCGCGCTCCGGGCTCGAAGGTGCGCTGGTCGATCCGCTCACCCGCGAACCGGCGTCCGCCTCCGAGGTCGTGCACACCATGCTGACCCGGCTGCGGCCCCGTCTGGAAGCCTCGGGCGACTGGACGACCGTGCATCTTCTGGCCCGCGAACAACTCGCCCGCGGCAGTGAGGCACATCGTCTGCGGCGCTACGCGGCCCGCGAACGTTGGACCGACGCCGTCGGTGATCTGATCGCACTCACCCGCGGTGACCGCCCTTCGACCACACGCCCGCGACCCGGAACCCGAACGACCACGAATCGAGGAGACGCGCAATGTGCGGCCTGAGCGGCGAGATACGTTTCGACGGCACCAGACCCGACCTCGCCGGCGTCCAGCGGATGACCGACCGCCTGGCACCGCGAGGTCCCGACGGCCGCGGCATGTGGTGCCAGGCCGCGATCGCACTCGGTCACCGCCGCCTCCAGGTCATCGACCTGTCCGAACGCGGCGCACAACCGATGACCGACCCGGAAACGGGCCTGACCGGCGTGTTCAACGGCTGCATCTACAACTACCGCGAACTGCGGGACCGGTTGCGCGGTCTGGGCCACCGGTTCTTCTCCACCTCCGACACCGAAGTGGTTCTCAAGGCGTATCGCGAGTGGGGAACCGACTGTGTGGAGCACCTGTACGGCATGTTCGCGTTCGCGATCGCCGAGCACGCGAGCGGTCGCCTCGTGCTGGCCCGCGACCGCCTGGGCATCAAACCGCTCTACCTGGCGCAGGAGCCCGGTCGCCTGCGATTCGCCTCCTCCCTGCCCGCCCTGCTCGCCGGCGGCGGCATCGACACCTCGATCGATCCGGTCGCCCTGCACCAGTACCTCAGCCTGCACGCCACCGTCGCCGCGCCGCACACCATCCTGACGGGCGTACGCAAACTCGCCCCCGCCACGATCCGCGTCGTGGAGCCCGACGGCGAGTATCGCGACCACCGCTACTGGCAACCGGACTACACCCGCCGCGCCGAATACGCCGGCATGAGCGCCGCCGACTGGCGCGACGCTCTCCTGGACTCGCTGCGCACGGCCGTACGGCGCCGCACCGTGGCCGACGTCCAGGTCGGCGTCCTGCTGTCCGGCGGCCTGGACTCCAGCCTGATCGTCGCCCTCCTCGCCGAAGCCGGTCAGGAAGACCTGGCCACCTTCAGCGTCGGCTTCGAATCCGAGGGCGGGCAAAGCGGCGACGAGTTCCACTACTCCGACCTCGTCGCGCGGCACTTCGACACCGACCACCACCAACTGCTCGTCCCGTCCGACCGCTTGTCCACCGCCCTGGACGGCGCCATCGCCGCCATGAGCGAACCGATGGTCAGCCACGACGTCGTCGCATTCCACCTGCTTTCCGAACAAGTCGCCAAACACGTCAAGGTCGTGCAGAGCGGGCAGGGCGCCGACGAGATCCTGGCGGGCTACCGTTGGTACCCGGACCTCGCCGCCGTACCGCGTGAGCACGAACCGCAGACGTACGCCGACGTCTACTTCGACCGAGCGCACACCGACCTGTCCCACATGTTGCAACCGCACATGAGGGCCGACCACGACGCCTCGACCGAACTGGTCACCACGCACATGAGCGCACCGGGCGCGGAGACCGCCCTCGACGCCGCTCTGCGCCTGGACACGCACGTCATGATGGTCGACGACCCGGTCAAACGCGTCGACAACATGACCGCCGACTGGGGCCTGGAAGCACGCGTCCCCTTCCTCGACCACGAATTCGTGGAGCTCGCCGCAGCATGTCCGCCCGAACTCAAGCTCGCGCAAGGCGGCAAGGGCATCCTCAAGGACGCCGGGCGCCGGGTGCTTCCGGTCGAGGTCGTGGACCGGCCCAAGGGCTACTTCCCGCTCCCCGCCATCACCCACATGGCCGGCCCCGTGCTCACCCGGGTACGCGACGCGCTGTCCTCGCCCCAAGCCCTCGAACGCGGCATTTTCCGCCCGGACTTCGTGACCGAGCTGCTGAGCGCCCCCGACGATCATCGCACCCGTCGTGGGGCGAACGCGCTGTGGCAGGTCGCCCTGTTGGAGATGTGGCTCCAGACCCACGGAATCGAATGACCACGATGCCAAACCCCCAGCCGCCCCGCACAGGCGAGCGGGGCGGCTACCGGCCCGCCGAAAACGCGCCCGTCGCCTCGGCGTTGCCCGACGCGGTCGGGGCCCGCGACACCGCCCACCGGTGGACGCGGGCCCACGCCTGCGGCGACCCGTCGGGTGACCAGACCGGCGAACACGTGGCGTTCGTCTGCGATCGGGCCGGGGCACCCCAGGTGTGGACCGCGGCCGCCGACACCGACGAACCGCACCTGCTCGACACCGGCTCCGACCCGGTGAACGAAGTGTCGTGGTCACCGGACGGACGGTGGATCGCGTACACCGCCACCACCGGCGGGGGAGGACGCACGCGCGTGCTGTGCGTACGCCCGGACGGGTCGGGTCGCCGAGTGCTCGCCGACGCGCCGGCCGGCGGCTCCGCGTACCTGGGATGTTGGACACGCGACGGAAAGGCGGTAGCACTCACCACCGAATCCGCCACCACCGACGCCGGGGCGGTCCCGGCCGCCTCGTCACCGGCCGCGTCCGCCCGCCGCGCGGGTGCGGGACCGGCGCCCGGTCGACTGATCCCCACTTCCGCCGCCGAGCGGGAAGCCTGGGAACGAGCGGGTGACAGCTCCTCGACCGCCTACCTCGTGGACCCCGACGGCATCCGCTCCCCCACCCTGATCGCCCGCGAGCAGGGCGCGGCGACCCTGCGCGTATGCGACGTGTCGCCCGACGGACGCCTGGCCCTTCTGCGCCGCGGCCCGCGCGGGCGGCGCGAGGCGGCGATCGTGTCCACGTCCCGCGCCGAGCCGGTGTGCGTCCTGCGTGTGGCGGACGGAGACCCGTGGATCGGCCGGTTCGCCCCCGACGGCCGCACGCTGTGGCTGCGCAGCGACGCCGACCGGGAGTTCGCCGCTCTGGTCCGCGTCGAACTCACCGCCACCGGTTCGCTCGTCCGCTCGCGCGTCGCCGCCGCACGCGAAGACGCCGACCTGGAGTTGTTGTCGGTCACCAACGACGGGCGGACGGCCGCACTGTCCTGGAACAAGGGCGGTTGCAGCGAAGCCGAGATCGTCACGCTGCGCCGATCCGGGGCCGTCACGCGTCTTCGCACCGTGCCCCTGCCGCACGAAGTGGTCACCCGCCTGGCACCGGCCGGCGCCGACGGTTGGTGGATCGCGCTCTCCGGATCGCGGCGCCGCCCCGGGGTGTGGCGGCTTCGCACCGACGCGGTCGGCCCCACCCGCACGCCGTGGTCCTCGCGCGGTGCCGACGTCACGGCGCACGGCACGGCGCCGATCGTCCCCCGACCGGTGCGCGTACGCTCCCGAGACGGTCTTCCCTGCACCGGCTGGTACTACCGCGCCCCGAACCGCGACCGGGCCGGCGCCGCGCCGTGCGTGGTGTCGCTGCACGGCGGTCCCGAAGAGCAGGCGCGGCCCGTCTTCGACGCCCTGCATCATCGCCTGCTCGCCCGCGGCATCGACGTGTTCACACCGAACGTGCGAGGTTCCTCCGGAGCGGGCCGCTCGTTCGTCGACGCCGACCTCGGCCGCGGACGCTTCCGCGCGTTCGACGACGTCGCCGACTGCGCGGCGCACGTCGTCCTGGCCGGCTGGGCGGACCCCAACCGGCTTGCGGTGATGGGACACTCGTACGGCGGATACCTCACCTTCGCCGCCCTGACCTGGTATCCGGAACTGTTTCGCACCGGCATCGCCATCTGTGGCATGTCGGACCTGACGACCTTCTTCGCGGGCACCGAACCGTGGCTCGCACGCTCGGCCGCCGTCAAATACGGTCACCCGCGACACGACCGCGAGCTACTGCTGGAACTGTCCCCGATGAACCGCCTCGACGCCCTGCGCGTGCCCTTTCTCGCCGTTCACGGCGAACACGACACCAACGTCCCGGCGGACGAATCCCGTCGGATCGTGCGTGCGGCGCGCGAACGCGGCATCGGGGCGCGGATCCTGCTCCTCCCCGACGAAGGCCACGAGTTCCTGCACACGGACAGCCGCGTACGCGTGGGCAACGCCATCGAACACTGGATGTCGCGCCACTTGACGGCCTGAACGCCGCCCGGGCCGTGGGACGCAGCGTGATGAAAAGTCGCGTGAAACGGCGTTGGTGTCCGCACTGCACCCGCGCAGCCTTCTTCTGGGCGTCCTGGCCGCCTTCTCGGACCAAGGCGGTCTCGTCTTCGAGTCGACCAGGGTGACCCGGTCGAGCGAGAGCGATCCCTGTCGACTGGAAACGGCGGACGGACACGCCATCGTCGCGCGGGACGTCGTCGTGGCCACCCACTACCCGATCTTCGACCGGGCGCCGCATTCGGCGGGTGGGGCATGAGCAACGGCGTCATGTCCGCGCGCCTGCTCGCGTCGAGCATCCTGGGCGAAGAGTCGCCGTGGGCACACCTGTACGATCCCTGCCGACTCCCCGGGGCGGGGGAAATGCCCGCTCTACTGACCCTTCAGGCGTCCGTGGGAGCCCATTTCGTCGGAGACCGACTCCGCAAGCCCAAAGCCCGATCCGTCGCCGACGTCGCTCCCGGCACAGGTGCGATCGTGTCGGTGGCGGGCGGCAAGTGCGCCGTCTACCGCGACGAGGCCGGCACCGTCCACGCGGTGTCGGCGCGATGTACCCACCTGGGCTGCACCCGTACCCGAGCCTGGACATCACCTTGCCCGTCGAACGCGAGGGCACGCGGTGACGAGTCGGACCACCGAGCCGCGGATCGCCGACCGACGCGGGCCGCGCGTCACCCGCGACGCGTGTTATGCCTCGGGCCCGTCGGTCGGGGACGGGCCCGCGAGAAGAGCGTCGACACTCGCGACGTCGTGCCGGCTTTCCTGCGAGGCGTATGCCGCGTCGAACCGTGCGTCGCCCAGGATTTCGCGGGCTCGCGCTTCGATACGGGTGACGTCGTACCGTTCACCCTCGGGCAGCGGGATGCCGACCGAGCGACGGGCCGCCGCGGCGGCGCCCAGCAACCGCGCCGCGTGGTCGGCCCGGCCCGCCGGGACGCAAGCACCGGCGAGGCCCTCCAGGGCGAGGGCAACCGAGCGGGCGTCTCCGGCGGCGCGGGCGGCGGCCAGGCCCTGCACCTGGGTTTCCCACGCCGTCTTCGGGTCGCCTCGCAGTTCCGCGATGAAGCCCAGCTCCGCCAGGATCAGCGCGGGCATTCCCGGCTCGTATCCCATCCGGCGGTGTACTTCCAGGACGTTCCGCATGTGGGCTTCGGCGGCGTCCAAGTCGCCTTCGCGGCGTGCGCCCATCCCGAGGCCGATTTCGGCGTACTGCTCACCGAACTTGTCGGACTGTGCGATCGCCACTCGGCGGGCCCGCTCGTGGAACTCTCGGGCACGGGGATAGTCCCGTTCGAGCAGTGCGATCCGTCCCAGGCCGGAGAGTTGGAAGGAGACCTCGGGCCACAGCTCCAATTCCTCGGCCATACGCAGGCCTTCCCGGTGCAGCGCCTCGGCGCGGTCGTAGTCGCCCGTCACCTCGGCGAGGGTCTGCAACGGCACCATCGCCTGCAATTGCCCCCACTGGTCCCCCAGTTCACGAAACAGCCGAAGGCTCTCCTCACCGCGGTCCCGCACCGCGTGGAACTCGCCGTGCAGCTTCGCGTGGAACGCCTGGCCGGCCAGCGCGGCCGCCGTACCCCAGCGGTCGCCGAGCGAACGGAACGCCGCGAGTGCGGACTCGACGAGGCGCCGACTCGGCGCCGGGTCGCCGATGCCGTACATGTTGGACGCCACGAACCACTCCGCCCGCGCTCGACCCAGTGGCGCGTCGACTTCGTCGTACGGACGCAGCGCCGCGCGATAGGCACCGACGGGGTCCGCGCTGCCGCGGAGCCGCAGTTCGACGCCGCCCAGCCAGGCCGTCACCGGCGCGACCAGGGCTGCGGGGGCGTCGGCGTCGACCGTCAGGGCCATGGCGAGGCAACGCCGGGCCTCGCCGTTGCGCCCCCGAAGGCACCAGTACCAGGCCATGGCGTTCACCAGGCGAAGGGCGCACTCGGCGTCCCCGACCCGTACGGCTCCTTCCAACGCGGAGCGCAGGTTCGCGTGTTCGGTGTCGAGCCGACGCAGCCACGCGCGCTGCTCGCCGCTCCGCAGATGTGATTCGGCCTGCTCGGCCAACGCCGTGTAGTAGTCCCGAAACTTGCGGTGGTAGGCCGCCGACTCGCCTGATTCCGTGAGCCGTTCGGCGGCGTAGGCCGCGACCGATTCCGTCATCCGGTAGCGGGGGCCCGGCGTGTCGCCCGTGCCGTCGGTCATGACCAGAAGCGAGCAGTCCACCAGGCGGGTCAGGAGGTCGAGCACGTCCGCGCGGTCCGGACCGTCGCCGGTGCACAGATCTTCGGCCGCGGCGAGGGTGCACCCTCCGGCGTGTACGGACAACCGGCGCAGTGTCGCCTGCTCGCGGTCGCCGAGCAGTTCCCAACTCCAGTCGATCACGGCCTTCAGCGTGCGTTGCCGTGCCGGGGCGCTCGGCGAGCCGATCGCCAGCAAGCGGAAGCGGTCGTCCAGCCGGGCGGCCAGCTCGTGTACACCCAGCGCGCGTACGCGCCTCGCGGCCATCTCCAACGCCAGCGGAAGGCCGTCGAGACGCCGGCAGATCGACACGACAGCGTCAAGGGTGCCGTCGTCGAGGACGAATCCCGGCGCGGCGGCTTCGGCGCGTGCCACGAACAACTCGACCGCGCTGAATCGGCTTGCGTCCGCCGTGTCGAATCCCGTGGCGACGGACGTCGGCAGCCGCAGCGGAGGGACTTCCTCCAGCCATTCGCCGGTGATGCCGAGAGGGATCCGGCTGGTGCTCAGGATGTGAAGTGCGGGTGCCTGCTTCAGCAGTTGTTCGGTCAACTCCGCCACCGGCGCGGCAACGTGCTCGCAATTGTCGAGGACGAGCAGGGCCGGGCGGTCACCCAGCGCGTATGCGATACGCGTGGCCGGTGACGTCGGTTCGTCTTCGGGACGCGCCGTGTCGTCCCGCACCCCGAGTGCCGCACCGACCACCTCGCTCACCTCGAGCCATCCACCGCCCTGGTAAGCCGACGCCGGTTCAAGCCCTGAGAACTCCACCAGGCGGATGCCGCCGGGGAACACGGCGTCAAGCCGTGCGGCGGTCGCCAGCGCGAGCCGTGTCTTGCCGACACCACCGGGCCCGGTGAGCGTCACCAGTCGGTGTGCGCGCAGCAACCGGCGCAGTTCCTCGACCGCCTGGTCACGGCCGATCAGCTCGGTCAGCGCGGCCGGCACACCGCCCGGCGGGCGGGTCGAGGCGGAAGGTGCGGAAAGTGCGGACGGTACGGACGGTACGGACGGTACGGACGGTACGGAGGGTGCGGAGGGTGCGGAAGGCAACGACGCGAAGGCGCGCGTGGTGGTCAGCGCCGGGTCCTGGGTGAGGATCGCCTGGTGCAGGGCGGCCAGTTCGGGCCCCGGGTCCACACCCAGCTCCTCGGCCAGTCGGGTACGCAGCTCCGCGTAGCTGCGCAGCGCCGCGTCCTGACGGCCCACGAGGTACAGGGCCCGCATGTGCGCGGCGCGCATCCGCTCCCGCAGCGGATGGGCGCTCACCAAGGCGCCCAGGTCGTCGGCGACTTGGGCGTGCGCGCCGAGCGCCAGGCGTACGTCCGCGTGTTCCTCGACCGCGGTCAACCGCTGCTCTTCGAGCAGGGCCGCCGCACCGCGCGCGAATTCCTCGTCGCCGAAGTCGGCGTACGCAGGACCGCGCCAGACGGCCAGCGCGTCCGCGAGCAGGGCGGCCCGGACCCGGGAATCGCCGACGTCCCGGGCGAGGTCGAGGGTCTCCCGGAAACGGTCGGCGTCCACCACTTCGGGGCCGACGCGCAGCTCGTACCCCGGCGGGCGCGAGACCACCAGGGACCGCCCACCCGGCTCGGCGTCCTCCAGGGCGCGCCGGAGCTGCCACACCTTCGTCTGGAGCATCCCGGCGGGATTGCTCGGGAGTCTTGCCCCCCACAGGTCCTCGACCAGCCGGTCGGCGGAGACCGGTCGCCCCCGGTGCACCAGCAGGCAGGCCAGCAGAGCCCGGACCTTCCGCTCGGGGATCTTGGTTTCGGACCCGTCTGCGGCACGTACCTCCAGCGGGCCCAGCACCCCGAAACGCATGCGGCCAGACTAGCCGACCGCATCGGCTCCGCCTCTCGAAGCCGTCGGTGGGGCGGGGCAGCCCGAGAGGGGACCAAGAGCGAACCGAGAGATCGTCGCGAGCGCCGGGGTGCAGTGTGGCGAGCACGCGGAATCGAGCCCGGCGTGCGACAGACACGGCGGGCACCACAACGCCGAACGCCGAATGCCCGGGCACCGGGCACCGGGCACCGGGCACCGGGCACCGGGCACCGGGCACCGGGCACCGGGCACCGGGCACCAGGCACCAGGCACCAGGCACCAGGCACCAGGCACCAGGCACCAAGCACCAAGCACCAAGCACCAAGCACCAAGCACCAAGGATCAAGGATCAAGGCGCAAGCGCCGAGGAAGGTCACCGATGTCATCGTCGATCGCCCCCGCAGCCCCTCCCCGGAAGGCCGGGGCTCGGGAATGGCTGGGGCTGGCAGTACTGGCCCTGCCCACGCTGCTGATCTCCCTCGATCAGAGCGTGCTGTACCTGGCGCTGCCGCATCTCGCCGAGGATTTGCAGCCGACCGGCACGCAGACGCTGTGGATCATGGACGTCTACGGCTTCCTGATCGCCGGCTTCCTCATCACGATGGGTGCGCTGGGCGACCGGGTCGGCCGCCGCAAGCTGTTGATGGTGGGTGCCGTGGCGGTGGGTGTCACGTCCGTCGCGGCCGCGTACTCCACCAGCGCGGAGGCCTTGATCGTCACCCGTGCGCTGCTCGGGATCGCCGCGGCGACGCTCATGCCGTCGACGCTGGCCCTCATCGGCAACATGTTCCAGGACCCGTACGAGCGCGGCCGCGCCATCGCCGTCTGGGCCGGGTGCTTCATGGGGGGCACGGCTTTGGGTCCCGCCATCGGCGGCATGATGCTGGAGTCCTTCTGGTGGGGCTCGGTGTTCCTGCTCGGCGTACCCGTGATGGTGGTGCTGCTGATCGTCGGGCCCCTCGTCCTCCCCGAGTACAAGAACGCGGAAGCCGGCAGAACCGACCTCTTCAGCGTCGTACTGTCGCTGGCCTCGATCCTGTCGGTCGTCTACGGGCTGAAGGAGCTGGCCCGTTACGGCTTCGCGCCGGTGCCGATCGTGGCGATCGGCGTCGGTATCGGCGTCGGTGCCGTGTTCGTGTCGCGGCAGGGCAAGTTGGCCGAGCCGCTTTTGGACCTGACGCTGTTCGGGGTCGGCGCGTTCACCGCCGCGCTGATGATTCTGATGGTTTCGATGCTGGCCACCGGCGGCGGCTATCTCTTCATCTCCGGGTTCCTGCAGATGGTGGAGGGACTCTCGCCGATGGATGCGGGGTTGTGGATGGTGCCGTCGGCGATCGCGTCGATCGTCGCCGCGCAACTGGCGCCGGTCCTGGCGAAACGGCATCCGGTCGGCGTCGTCATCGGGATGGGCCTGCTCATCGGCACGAGCGGCTACCTGATGCTCGTCTTCGTCGATCCGGTCGGCGGACTGCCCCTGCTGATGGCCGGATTCGTCGTCGTCTTCATCGGCGTCGGGACCTTCGGGTCGCTCGGCACCGCCCTGGTCGTCGGGTCCGTGCCGCCGGAGCGGGGCGGCTCGGCGGCGGCCCTCTCCTCCATCTGCGGCGACCTGGGCAACGCGCTCGGCGTGGCCACGCTCGGCAGCCTCGGCACCGCCGTCTACCGCGACTCGCTCCACGTGCCCGACGGCACCGCGCCGAACGCCGCCGACGCCGCGGCGGCGAGCATGGAGGACGCCGTCGCCGCCGCCCGCAACCTGCCCCCCGAATCCGCCGAGAACCTGCTGACCGCCGCAGCGGACGCGTACACCAAGGGACTGAACGTCATCGGCGTCGCGTGCGCCGTCATCACCGCGACCAGCGCGGCCCTCGCCCTCGCCCTGCTGCGCACGAGCCACGGCGCCACACCCACCGACAACGTTCCGGCGACGCGGAAGGCGCAGCCGGAGGCCGCCGAGAACTCGCTGTCGAACACCTGACAACCCTTCGAGAACAGGGAGATCCACTATGACGACACTGGTGACGGGCGCTACCGGGAACACCGGACGGCACGTCGTGGCAGAGCTGATCCGACGCGGCGAGCGTGTCCGTGCCCTGACGCGGAATCCGTCCGCCGCGAAGGGAAAGCTTCCGCCGAGCGCGGAGTTGACAGCCGGAACACACACGGCCCCTGCGGACTTGGCCGACGCCTTCGAGGGCATCAGCCGGCTGCACATCACCGTGACGGCGGGACTCGCCGAGGCCGGGCCCGAGTTGGTACGACGAGCCGTCGACGCGGGCGTCCGACGCATCACCGTGGTCTGGGGCGGCTTCGTCGGGCCGGTCGAGCAGGCGGTGACGGACTCGGGCGTGGAGTGGACACGTCTGGAACCGCAGGAGTTCATGTCCAACACGCTGACCTGGATCGAGTCGATCCGGGCCGAGGGGATTGTGCGGGAGCCCTACGACTTCCCCAGTGCCCTCGTCCACGAGGCCGACATCGGGGCCGTGGCCGCCGCCGCGCTGCTCGACGACGGGCACGCGGCGCACGCGTACAACCTCACCGGGCCCGAAGTGCTGACCACCCGTGAACGGCTCGCCATCCTGTCCCAAGCGATCGGTCGCGACGTGACTTTCCTTCCGATCACCCATGAACAGGCTGTCGACAGGCTCATCTCCGACGGCGTGTCCCGCACGGACGCCGAATACGTCGTCGACTGGTATGCCTCATCGAGCAAGGACTCCAAGACCGTGGTCGACACCGTCGAACGCGTGACCGGCCGCCCTGCCCGTACCTTCGCCGACTGGGTGGCCGAACACGCCGACCGCTTCAAGTCTCCGCCCGAAAGCACGGTCGCCCCCTGACGCGGCGACACCGCGCGCGGCCGCGAGCCGTCGGCCTCACGTGGCGACTCGCCGGCCGCGCGGTCGATGCCAGCGCATCCGAGCCGTCACTCGGCTTTGCGTTCGCGACGGTGGATCAGACGTAGGCCGCAAGTCACCCTCCGCCGCGGTTCCGCTGCCCGGAACCGCGGCGCACCCGGTCGACGGCGTACATCCCTCCGCCTCGTCACCGCTCCCCCACCCGACCGGGTAGCGGCAGACCGCAGCTCGCGGCAGAGCAGCCGCCGAGGTTTGTGACCCAGCCGTGCCGCCGAGTGCCGGTCCGCCCCCACGCGGGAAGGACGAATGGCCACAACGGCAGCGATGCCGACCGTCTTGGTCGGCGGTGTCGGATGCGGCGAGGACGAATCGGATTCCCCGCCGTCGCGCGAATCATCGGCGGGAGCCACCTCGAGCGCACTTCGCCGAGCAGGTTGTCGCCGCCGCCAGAACATGACGGGCATCGACACCCGCGCCGTGAGCGGCGGTCGGGCCGGGGCCGACCGCCGCCCGAAGGCGCGAGCCTGTTCGCGGACACCTCACGAAACGCTGCCGTGCATGCGGCCGGTCTCACCCCCGGGTGATGGAGAGTTTCATGCCGACGTAGTCGAAGCTGACCGCGTACGGCTTGAAGAACTCGTGGGTGAAGTTCGCGATCAGGTCGAAACCGAACTGCGCCGACTGCCCGGGGCCGGGAAATCCGGGAAAGGCTTTCTCCGCGCCCACGCCCTGGAGGTTGCGTCGCACCGCGCCGCCGAGACTGATCCGGTCGGCGGTGATCGGGTAGAACTTGATCCCGAACCGCTCCCTGGGGTGGGCGTAGTCCACCGTGAGCCCGTACTGCTCGGCGATGGCCACCGTGGTGTCCACAGCGCTGGCGATGCCGCCGGTGTCCACGGTCACCATCCTGGGCTCGCGCTGCCCGAGGCTGCCCAGTGTGCACGGGAAGTGATCACCGGCCAGCCACAGCGGCAACCGGGCGAGTTCGCCGGGCAACGGACGTGCGACCGTGCGTCGTCGCAGGATCAGCGCCCGGTGCGCGTAGTCCATCGTGGTCAGGAAGTGGTAGAAGATCGTCGTACCGAACGCGCCCGCCGCCTGCGATCCGTCGGGGAGTGGCGGGCGTGGTGTGTCGTTCCACTGCACCGGGATGTTGCGGATCTCGATGTCCCCGATTCTGAACGAATCCAGGACGCCCACGTGAATCAGGACGGGATGGCCGTCCACGACCCCGCCTTCCCAGGAGGCCAGTGCCCGCAGTCCGGCCTGTTGCGCCGTCTCCGTCGACAGGTCGAGCGTGCCGTAGGTGTCGAGATAGAACTTCTGCGGCTCTCCGCCGTTGACACTCGCCTCGACCGACGGCACGGGGTCCAGGGTGTGAAAGGGCACGCGGGTGTCGCGGGCGCCGGAGATCTGCCACGGCGTGCCGTCGATCCGGGAGTAGGCCTCGGCGAACGCCCCATCACGCGGCCGGCCGGTACGGCGCATCAGCGGGACCGCGCGCGAGAGTTGGTCCTGTCGTACGAAGCACTCCGCGAGGCGCTGGGTGGAGGGGACGTCGTCGGGTGCCAGGGTGAGGGCCTCGGACAGGTGCCCCTCGGCGGTGCGGAACCGGTTGCACAGCAGTGCGATGTAGCCGATCCGGGCGTGCGCGTGCGCGTTGCCCGGATCGTCGCGCATAAGGCATCGGTAGCCCCGCTCGGCGTCGGCGAACCGGCCTTGCCGAAAGAGCTGATCGGGATCGTCCGCGGCGGCGAGCGCCGAGGGCGCGGAACCGAGCAGGGGAAGGGCCGCGCCCACCGCCGCCGCCGCACCCGCTCGTTGCAGGAACGCTCGTCGGTCGAGACTTTGGCCGACCTTTCGATGAGACATGTCGAGCTCCTCGGATGACGCGAGATATGCGGGATGTACGGGATGTACGGGATGTGCGGGATGTGCTGGATGTGCGGGAGAGTGGGTATCGCCGCCGGTGCCGCTGCCGTCGCCGTCGCCGTGACGGTGCGTCTCTTCCGCCGTGCCGCGGCGGTCACCACGACCGATGCGGCTGTGGACAATCAACACGAGAAGGCGTTTCGTCGGCGTTTCCGCCGCGAAGGGGTCGGCGTTGAGGGCCGCCTTTCGAACAGGAGACGGGCCGTGACGAGCGACGGATCAGGCGGCCACCAGGCCCCGACGAGCAACCGATCAGGCGGCCGCGAGGGCCTCCGTGGGCGCCAGTCGCGACGCCCGCACCGCCGGATACAACCCGGCGAGCGCGCCGATCACCAACGTGGCCCCCACTCCGCCGGCAAGCGCCCAGAGCGGCACGACCACGGGCCAAGCCTGAGATCGGGCGTAACCGGCGGTGACGGCGGCGCCCAGCAGCGCGCCGCCTGCCCCGCCCAGCGCGGACAACAACAACGATTCGGCCAGGAACTGGGTGCGGATCTGCCCGCGGGTGGCGCCCAACGCGCGGCGCAGCCCGATCTCGGCGCGCCGCTCCAGCACCGAGATAACCATGGTGTTGGCCACCCCCACGCCGCCGACGAGCAGGGCCACCGCGCCCAGGCCGAGCAGCAGTCCGGTGAGCGCCTCGCCTGCCGCCTGCTTGGCTGCCAACGCGTCCGAAGGCCGCGAGACGTCGACCTCGTTGGGCGCCTTCGGATTGGCCGTCGCCCCGAGCACCGTGCGCACCTGTTCGATCGCCGACTCCCGTACGCGGGCGTAGATGCCGGTGGGATGGCCGTCGTAGGCCAACCGTGCCTCGGCCACCGAAGGGCCCACCAGCGCGGCGGAGTCCAGTTCGGGGGCGAGGGCGATCGGCTCGAGGATGCCGACCACGGTGAACCACTGGCCACCGATCAACACCCGCGTGTCCGGGTTCGCGTGCCCCACGCCCAGGCGTTCGGCCGCGGCCGAGCCCAGCACCGTCGCCGGGTGGTCCCCGGTGGCGGCGTTGAGCCAGGTGCCGCTGCGCACCCGGGCGCCGATCGCCGCGAGCAGGTCGGGGCGTGCGGCGTACGCCCCGATGCCGTTGGTCTCGGCGGCCGGAATGCGATCGGTGCGGTACACCTTGGCGTCGGCGATCCGGCCGACCGAGGACACCGTCTGCACCGGGGCGATCCGCGCCACCATCGCCTCGGCCTCGACGGGCAGTCGGGCCCGGTCGCCGGTCATGGTGGTGCCGGGCCCGACGGTGAGCAGGTTGGTGCCCAGGGCGGCGAGCGTGCGGTCGAGGTCGGTTCGCGAGGACGCGGAGATCCCCACGACGGCGACCATCGCCGCGATGCCGATCGCGATGCCCAGCGCGGACAGGAAGGCCCGCATCGGCCGGGTCCGCAGCCCCACCGCGCCGACCCCGACCACATCGCGCGGACCCAACCGCGCCGGCCGCAGACCTGTGGTCGCCATCAGCCCACCTTCGCCACGACCGGTGTCTCCCGGCCCGAGTCGTCCTCCACCCGGCCGTCGCGCATGCGCACCCGGCGGGGCAGGCCGGCCGCGATGTCGCGATCGTGCGTGATGACCACCACCGTCGTGCCACCCGCGTGCAGTTCACGCAGCAGGCTCATCACCCCCGCGCCCGCGACCGTGTCCAGGGCTCCGGTGGGCTCGTCCGCGAGCAACAACGGCGGATCACCCGCCACCGCGCGCGCGATCGCCACCCGCTGGCGCTCACCACCGGACAACTCGTGCGGCTCGTGGTCCATCCGATGGCCCAGACCGACCCGCTCCAACGCCGCGACGGCCCGCCGGCGGCGTTCCGCGGCGCGGTGTCCGCTGTAGAGCAGCCCGTCCGCGACGTTGCGCCACGCCGGGGTGCCCCCCGCGAGGTGGAAGTGTTGGAAGACGAAGCCGATGCGGCTCGCCCGCAGCGCGGACAGCCGCGCGTCCGACAGGCGCCCCACGTCGTACCCGGCCAGACGCACGGTGCCCGACGTAGGCCGATCGAGGGTGCCCAACACGTTGAGCACGGTCGACTTCCCCGAACCGGACGGCCCGACGATCGCCACGAGTTCGCCCTCCTCGACCTCCAGATCGACCCCGTCGAGCGCCACCACGCCGCCCGCGTACACGCGAGACACGTTCGTCAACGAGATCACTTCGGCATCCCGACGGTGGTACCCGCCGCGATCCCGTCGCCGGTCACCTCCACGCGCCCCGCCGCGAACAGCCCGGTGTGCACCGGGACGAATCGCGACGTCGTGCCCTCGACCACCTCGACACCGAAGCCGCCCTCGGCCAGGGCCACCAAAGCGGCGACAGGCACGGTGAGCACGTCGGGGCGAGTGGCCGCGGTCAGGGTCACCGACACCGCTGCCGACGTGTACGCCTCGACTGCCGCGGGGGCCTTGTCGTCCGCGAAACGGACCACGACCTCGATCACGGTGCGCGGCTCGGCCCCCTGACCCTCACCGGGCCGCAGCACCGTGGAGACCTCGCGGATCGTGCCCGCCACCGAGGAGTCGTCCGGCAGGGTGATCGTCACCGGGGCATCCCGCACGGCCAACCGACGCTCCGCCGCGCCGAGTTCGACGGTCACCGCCCGAGTCGTGCCGGTGTGCGTGGCCACCTTGCCACCGGGCTGAGCCGGCGCGCCGACCTCCGCCTGCACGGCATCCACCCGCAACGCCGCCGGTGCCATCACCACCCTGCCCAGCTCGACCCGCCCGGTCTCCGTCAGCCCCAGATCCTCCTGCCAATCGCGGACCGCGGTCGCCGTCGCCTCGGTGTACGCGTCGTCCACCGTGAAACCGCGATACCCCAGCGCCTTCAGGTTCTCCTCGAACTCGCGCACATCCACGCCCTCGACGCCCGGCCGCAACTCGCGGTACGCGGGAGTCGAGCCATACATCAGCGTCACCGGCTTCGCGTCCACGTCGTACAACGCCTCGCCGCGTTCGATCGCAGCACCCGCCTCGGGCAGCCGGGTGAACGTCCCGGGCAACCGATTGATCAGCGTCCGGGTCGGGCCGTAGCCCAACTCACCGTTCTCCTCCCGGGTGTCCTGGAGAGTCTGCCGACTCACCGTCGCCGTGTTCGGCGGCAGCGTGCCGGTCGTCTCGCTCCCGCCGGTGCCGCTCCCGCCGAGCGCGAGCACGGCAGCCCCGGCCGCGCCCGTCCCGGTCGCCAGGACGATCGCGGCGGCGATGCGTCGCCCCCGTCGCCCGCGCCGTCGCCCGGGTGTGCGCGGCGCCCGGTCCGTCACCGGTTGTCCGACGGTCTCCTCCGGCGCTTCGGCCGTCACTTGGCCCCGCCGCCCATCAGCGGCCGGCACTTCTCGATCGCGGCCTCGAACTCCGGATCCTCCTGCGTGCCGCGTTCCATCCGCACACCACGTTGTCCGGGTTCCGGGTCGGGAAAGTCCTGGACGCCGTTCTCGCGCATGCACGCGGCGAACTTGCGGCCGCGCTCCTCCGACTCGGCGTCCCCGCCAGGGCCCGCCTGGCCCTGCGGTGCGAGTGTGCGGCAGGCCTCCTCGGCCTTGGTCACCGTCTCCTTCGGCACACTGCCGTCCAGTTTCAAGGTCACGCCCTGGCCGGGCAACGGGTCCTCCATCGAGACCCCGTTCTTGCGCATGCACTCGGCGTACTTCACACCCATCTCGTCGCGGCTCAGGCTCGGCGCGGCGGATGCGGCGGCCTGCGGGGCGTTCTTGCCCGCGGCCGAGGCCACGCCGCGGTCCTCGTCCCCGTCGTCGGAGCCGCAGCCCGTCAGGGCGAAGGCGAGCGCGAGAGCCGCGGCGGGCCACAGCGAGCGGGTCCTACCGCCGGTGAGCAGCTGTATTCGCATCGGATTCCTCCCATCGGCGGACCGGATCCCTTCCGGCCCGACGGAGGACGATGCAACGCGACAACGCGTTTCCGTACCGTTTCCGCGCCCGGGCGTCGACGGATGGCGGCGCTCCTTACGCTGCGGAAACAGCCCGTCCACGAGCATGAACCGCGCGGCGGGCCGACTCGGGAAGGACGACACACATGCGGGTACTGGTGGTCGAGGACGAGCCGATACTCGCCGACGCGATCACGGAGTGGTTACGTGAGGAGGCACACGCGGTGGACGTGGCCTACGACGGCGCGCGGGCACTGGAATGCCTGGGCGTCAACGACTACGACGTGGTGGTCCTGGACCGGGACCTGCCCGCCGTACAGGGCGACGAGGTGTGCCGCACCGTGGTGGCCTCCGACTCTCCGGTGCGCGTGCTGATGCTCACGGCCGCCGCCGGGATCGCCGACCGCGTCGCCGGGCTGGGCCTGGGCGCCGACGACTACCTGACCAAGCCCTTCGCGTTCGCCGAACTTGCCGCGCGGGTACTGGCGTTGGGGCGACGCTCCCGAGCGGCCATGCCCCCGGTGCTGCGCCGCGCCGGCATCACGTTGGACGCGGCCCGACGCGAGGTGTTCCGCGATGGACGCTATGTACCGCTCTCCCGTAAGGAGTTCGCCGTTCTGGTCGAACTCCTGCGCGCGGACGGCGCGCCCGTCTCCGCGGAGGAACTGCTGGAGAAGGCGTGGGACGAGCACACCGACCCGTTCACCGGGGCAGTGCGGCTGGTGATGCTCAAGCTGCGTCGCAAACTGGGTGATCCGCCGGTGATCGAGACCGTCACCGGCGTGGGATACCTGATCCGATGAGACCCCGACTCGCTCACCGGCGCCGGACACCGCGGCCGACCGATGGCGGGGCCCGCGCCGCCCGCCGCGGCAGGCGGCGCTCCGAACGGCGAAGGAAGCCGGGGCGCTTCGCGGTCCTGCCGCTCCGGATGGGGCTGCGCACCCGGCTCACGGTGATCTACGGCGTGATGTTCCTGGTGGCCGGCGTACTGCTGCTGACCGTCACGTACACCCTGTTCACCCAGCAACTCGACCGGCGGGGCACGAAGGTGATCACCAGAGTCGGGCCGGAGGGTTCTCAGCTGCTCGTCTCCGCGCCGGGCAAGGGCGAGACGATCCTCCTGCCGGAGCCGGCCCACACCCTTCCGGCAGAAGGGCCCATGACGCCGGGTGCCGACGCCGAGCGGTGGTTCGACGACCAGCGCCGCGAATTGCGCAGGGCCGCCTCCCATTCGCTGATCACTCAGGGCGGCATCGCGCTGTTCGCGGTCGGCGGCGCGGCGACCGGCCTGGGCGCGGTGATCGCCGGGCGGGTCCTGGCTCCGCTGCGACGGGTCACCGACACCGCGCGCCGCATCGCGGGCGCCCCGTCCGCCGTTCCCCTCCTGCACGAACGCATCGCGCTCCGCGGTCCGGACGACGAGGTCAAGGATCTCGCCGACACCTTCGACACCATGGTCGAACGATTGGACCGCTCGTTCGACGGCCAACGCCGCTTCGTGGCGAACGCTTCCCATGAACTGCGTACACCGCTGACCCTGGGCCGCGCACTGGTGGAGGTGGCGATGCATCGCCGCACCGCCTCGCCCGACCTGCGCACGCTCGGCACCAGGCTGTTGGAGATCAACGCACGCCATGAGCGGTTGATCGCGGGCCTGCTGGCACTGGCCGGGTCGGACAACGCGATCACCGAGCGCGCGTTGGTCGATCTCGCGGACATCGCCACACACGTGTGCGCGCAAAGCGAACCGGAGGCGCGGCGGGCCGGCGTCGAGATGATCGAGGGGTACCACGAGGCGCCGACCACCGGTGACGCACTGCTCCTGGAGCAACTGGTGCGCAATCTCGTGGAAAACGCCATTCGCCACAACACGGCGCACGCCGGCCGGCTCCACGTGCGCACCGGTACCAACGCGGGCGGTGTCGCACTTCTCGAAGTGGGCAACACCGGAGCGGAGTTGACTGCCGACGTGATCCCCACGCTGTTCGAGCCCTTTCGCCGCGCGGGCCCCGCTCGCCTGGTCACCGCGAAGGGAGCCGGCCTGGGGCTGTCCATCGTCCGCTCCATCTGCGTCGCGCACGGTGGTTCGGTCGATGCCGAACCCCGCCCGGGTGGCGGCCTGGTCGTGCGGGTCGAGCTGCCGCCCGTCCCGTCCGGTCTTCACACCCGTGCGGCGGCGTCCCCGTTGCATGTTCCGGCCGGTCGACGGCCTGCTTGAGATGTGCCGCATCAAGGCGACCCGGCGGGCCGATCATGTGCCGTCCTGGGCCGTCGCGGGGTGCCGTGCCGGGTCGTGCGGTGGTCGGCCGGGGGATCATGGCTCGCGCCGGCCATCGGCACCGCCGACGCGATGATTCTGCACAGCGGGCCGCGGACGGACTTCGAGGCGCGCGAGTCGTCACTCGCGACGCTGACGCTCGACGCGATCGGTCACGTGCCGTGGTGGCCCGAGGAGCGACGCGAGGTGACACTGAATCACATCCTCGTGCGCGTGATCTCCGATACGCAGCGGCACGCCGGACACACCGACATCCTGCGAGAACTCCTTCGACGGAACGGTCGGGTACTTGCAAGGCAAGGACAACATGTCACCGGGAGATCAGGCTTGGTGGGAGGACCACCGTCGTCGGCTGGAGCGCGTGGCGCGGGAAGTCGGCAACGCCTGATCTCGTCCCGCTGCCGCCGACCCCACCCGTCCCGAGGTCGGCCACGCGGCGTCGCCCGGGCAGCCTCAGGCCTGGTCAGCCCTCGTTCCGGTGTGAGCGAGGCACCACGACGCGCGTGTCCCGCTCCATCGGCTCGTCGTCGGTGCCCTGCCGTGCGTCGGCCTCGGCGACCGCCCGGTGCGGCGAGGGCGATCGAGTACCGCGAGCACCTACCCCGCATCGGCCCCACGCGGACGGGCGGCCGGAAACGGGACCGGCCAGGCAGGGCCGGCGTCCCGGTGAGGTGAGCCCGTAGCGTCGGTCTCCGGCTCCATAGCGGCTGAACGTGCCGTGCGCGCTGCTCCCACGGCTGAACTCATCGCGCCGGCCCGAGGCCGGGACACTCCGGCCGCGCGGACGGCGCATCGGTTCACGGATCCCGGCGTCGCGGGCCTGCGTGGCAGGTTTCAGCCCGGAGGCCTTCGGGTGACGGCCGACAGCAGGGTCAGTGCGGCCTGACGGGCGTGTGTCCCCGCGGCTGCCGCGTCGTGGTGTGCGGCGACGGCGGTCGCTCCTTCGACCAACATGAGCCACTGCCGTCCCAGCGTGTGGGGATCGGCGGTCCCGGCGCGTTCGGCGATGCCGGTCAGCAGTTCCAGGTAGCCGTCCAGGTGGTGCGCGGTGATGGTCAGGACGGCTTCGTTGCGGTGCTGGGCGGCCGCGTTCAACATTGCGCAGCCGCGGAAGTCCGGGGACTCGTACCACTCTTGGAGAGAGTCGAATACTGCGGAGAGCTGGTCGGCCGGGTCCGGACCTGCTGCTGCGGCGGCCTCGCTCAGCCATCGGGTGACCCGTTCGCTCCGGGCCTCCAGAACGGCGTTGACCAGGCCGTCCTTGGTGCCGAAGTGCCGGTAGAGCGTCTCCTTGGAGATGCCGAGGCGTGTGCACAGTTCGGCGACGCCGATGCCGTCGATGCCGCGCTCGTACAGCACCGGGGTGGCTGCGTCCAGGATGGCGGCGCGGGTGCGCCCCGGGTCGATTGTCGAGCCTTTGGGGACTGGCATGACCAAGATGGTACCGGGCGGTTCGATCGCCTGCTACTATCCGTGGATAGTAACGATCGGTTCTATCTCGGCGGCCCTCCTCGCCGCCGCCGGACACCGCGCAGCGGCCGGGCCCGAACGGGCCAACGCAACGCCACAGGCTTGACATGACGCTCCCCACACCGACCCGACAGAACAGGAACACCACGATGGCCGACTTCGTCCTCATCCCCGGCATGTGCCACGGCGGCTGGTGCTTCGCGGAACTCACCGACGAACTGCGCGCTCACGGACACACCGTGCACCCCCTGACACTGACCGGCATCAGTGAACGCAGCCACATACATCCCGGCGCGGTCAACCTCGACACCCACATCCAGGACGTCACCGCCGTCCTGGAGGCCGCGAACATCCGCGACGCGGTGCTGGTCGGCCACAGCTACGGCGGCATGGTGATCACCGGCGCCGCAGACCGCGCCGCCGACCGCGTCCGCTCACTGGTGTACGTGGACGCCATGGTCCCCGGGCACGGCGACTCCTGCTGGTCCCTGGTCACCGAACAGGAACGACGTTGGTACATGGACGTGGTGGACTCCGGCCACGCAGTCCGGCCGCTGCCGTTCTTCGACCCGCGCGCCACCCCCCACCCCCTCGCATCTCTGCTGCAACCGCTCCGCCTCGCCGGCGACCTCACCCACATCCGGCGCCGCACCTACGTCTACGCGGCCGGATGGGACGGGCCGTCCCCGTTCGCCCCCGTCCACGAACGGCTCCGAGACGATCCCGCCTGGAAAACACACGCCCTGGCCGGCGGCCACAACCTCATGCGCGACACACCTCGGGACCTGGCCCGCATCCTGCTCGAAGCCGCCGAACACGCCGACCACGCGCAGACGCCGGAGCCATAGCGTCCCCGAAACCCGCCGACTCGGATAGCCGCAACGGGCATTCGCGTTCTCCGCGTACGGAGACGACCACCGCAGGCTCCGCCGGCCCGTGGCACCAGCGTTCACCGCACACCGCACCCACACCCTGGGTTCAGGGGCTGCGGCCTCTGCGTGACCCGGACACTGCCGACCTCGACGATGACGACGACGGCCAGGAGGAGTAGGTGCCGCATCCGCCGTCCGGGGCCTGCCGGGCGTCCGACGACTGCCCGCAACCGGCATTCGAAGAAGTCCGTCCGGAAGCGGGACAGTTCCGCGAACTCCTCCCGTTCGCCGATGCGGTACAGCACACTCATCACCACGGCCTTCTTCGTGAACATCTGGAACTCGTCGCGGAGTTCGGGATCACGAGAAGGCCCCGGGACACGCCGCCGTCGAGCGGCCGGCAGCGGTCGAGGAGCTGACGGTGCACGGCGGGGGCGGCGGTCACCCGCAGGGTGCAGCCCCGGCCTCGCCGTACTCCCCCTCGTCGAGGTTCGCGGAACTTCGGCTGCTGGAGCGGGTGGAGGCGGCTGGAGGTGCCCGGGTCCTTCTCGAAGACGACCGGGTCCTCGATCCTGCGGCCTCGTCCAGGACGAGGTTCTGCCGGGCGGTCGACTGCCGGTCGGTCGAGACCCGTCCGCGCCAACCGGAGGCACTGTCGCCCTCCGCTACTCGGTGATACCGTATAGTGGTACTCGGTGCTACGTAGTACCGCTGGGCCGAGGAGGACTCGCGATGGACGACCTGACGGAGATGCTGAAGGGCACCCTCGAAGGGTGCGTGCTCGAAATCATCGGCCGCGAGGAAACCTACGGGTACGCCATCACTCGTCAGCTGAACGAGCTCGGCTTCGCTGACGTCGTCGAGGGGACCGTCTACACCATCTTGCTGCGACTGGAGAGGAACAAGCTCGTCCAGGTGACGAAACGACCGTCCGGGGTCGGTCCGCCGCGCAAGTTCTACTCGCTCAACGACGCCGGACGCGAGGAACTCGCGAAGTTCTGGGCGAAATGGCAGTACGTCTCATCACGCGTCGACAAGCTCAAGGAGGGCGGGAGATGAACTTCTGGGAGAAGATCACAGGCAGCGATCTCACCAGGGAATGGAAGGCATTCGAAACCCGGGTCGAGGTCCTGCCGGACGACTACCGGGCGGCGTGGGGACGAATCATCGCCCACTTCTTCCCCTATGGGGATTTCACCGGCCGCAACTTGATGCCGATCCTCGACGCCGTCCTGGGGCTGCTCGAAGTGGCAGCAGCCGACGGACAGAGCGTCCACGAGGTGCTCGGCGACGACATCCCAGGCTTCTGCGCCGCGCTGGCCGGTGGGGAAGGGGCTCGAACCTATCGCGACCGGTGGCGCGAGCAGTTGAACAGGAACGTCGCAAAGAAGCTGAGCCGGCTGGGAGGTTGACGTGAGCATCCAAGACATCATCGAGGGCAAGAAGCAGTGGCGGGCGCACATGGCCCGGGTCAAGGTGCTCCCGCAGGACTACCGGATCGTCTACAAGGAGATGCAGAAGTACCTGTTCAAGGTCGGACCGATCGACCTGCCTGACGGGCCCCTGCTCCCCGGGATCGTCGACTTCTTCGAGGAGGGCGCCGCCACGGGCAAGGGGGTCCTGGAGCTTGTCGGCACGGACATCGCCGCGTTCTGCGACGATCTGATCAGGGACTCACGCACCTACGCGGACATCTATCAGCAGTCCATCAGCGGGGAATCCGGCACGGCCGAGAAGTAGCATCCGTCGCCTTACACCAGTCGACTCGGCCCGCACGCGCGGTTCGTTCGCCTCGGCACAGCACGAATGGATGCGGGCCGACCGCCTCCGACGGCGTGACCGTCTTCCTCACCGCCCAGTACCTGGATGAGGCCGACGAACTCGCCGGAGGTGCCGGGCGCCGCGGCGGGGTGAACGTTGCCGGGCGCGGCACTGCCTTACCGGTGCGACGAGTTGCGGTGCCCGGCGTCGTGGCGCGCGTCGAGGGAGGGACCCTCACCGGATCACTTCGGCAGCATCCCCCGCAGATGCAGCGCGAGTCGGATTTGCAGCTCTCGATCGGGCTCCCGCCAATCCGCGCCGAGCAAGGACGCGATGCGGTCCAGCCGTTGTGTCACGGTGTTGATGTGTACATGCAGCACCTTGCGCGTCCGCGCCGGACTGCACCCCGAGTCGAAATACGCGGCGGCGGTTCGGGTCAACTCCGCGCCGCGTGTGGCGTCGTAGTCCAGCAGCGGGCCCAGGGTCGCGTGGACAAAGCCGGCGATGTCCTTCGTATCCGCCAACAGCACGCCCAGGAAGCCGAGTTCGTCGGCCGAGGCGCCCTCCCCGTCCCGGCCGAGGGCGCGCAGAGCCGCGACACAACGGCCGGCCTCGGCATACCGATCGGGAATCGCGTCCAGGTCCGGTGCCGGGCCGGCGGCCCCCGCCGTCGCGGGGCGCCCGAGCGCATGGCCGATCTCCGTCGCTGCGCGCCGCGCGCTCGCCGAAGGGTCCGTCTCGGGAAGCAGCAGGACCACGCCTCCGTCGATCTCGCCCGCCATGCCTCCGGATGTCGCGGCCAAGTGCCAAGCCGCCGAAGCCACTCGCGAACGGTCGGCGCCGGGTACCTGAACCACCACGACGACGTGCGGCCGGTTCAGGTCCGCACCAAATCGTGCCGCCCGGTCGCCGATCGCCCTCCGGTCCCGCGACGGGGCCGCGAGGATGTCGCGTACCAGCTCTCCCGCGAGCCGGTGCTCGGCCTCGTCCGCCGAGCGTCGGAAGAACAGGAGTAGCGCGACGATCATCGCCGCGCGCTCCAGAGTGCGCATGTCCGAAGCTGTCGAGTCGGGCGGGTTGCTCTCGCCGCGACGCACCAGTACGCCGAACCACTCGGTGCCGGCGGCAACCGGTACTACGTCGACGTTGCCGACCCGGGCCCCGCGCCCGGTGGCCAGCGCTTGCCCGCGGGCTGCCGCGAAGTCGGGGTCGGCTGTGTCCATGGCGCTTCCGGCGTCGGGGCCGAGCAGCACGGACGCCTCACCGCCGACGAGTTCCCCCACCGCTCGGACGACGTCGTCCACCCCGGCGCCCGCAAGGACGAGCCCGGTGAACCGGTCGTGGGCGGCGGCGGCGCGTTCGATCGAAGCGCTGTAGGCCCGGGCTCCGGCGTGCGCGTCGGCCAGCTCGGCGATCGCGGACCGTGTTTCGGCGAGCAGATTCGCGTTGTCGATGGCGACGGACGCATGGGCTGCGAGCGCGGTCAACAGTGACACTTCACCGGGACGGAACACTCGCGGACGGCGGTCGGAGGCCCACAGCACCCCGATCACCGTGTCGTCGACGACGAGTGGCACCGCGAGCATGGCGACGAGCCCCTCGTCGCCGACTCCCTCGTCAAGACGAGAGGTATGCCGAAAACTGGTGTCGGCGAAGTAGTCGGCAGTAACGAACGGGGTGCCGCGTTCGGCGACCAGGCCTCCGATCCCATCCCCGATCGCCATACGCAGCTGCCGGAACCGTGGTGACACGGCGCCCGCAGTCACCCGGACATACGTGTCGCCTGCGTCCGTGTCCTGCAGCGACAAGTACGCGGTGTCCGAGCCGAGAAGCGAGCGCGCCCGGTGCACGATCGCGGACAGCACCGCGTCGACGTCCCGCAGCGCGGCCAGGTCGCCGATGGTCTCGTTGAGGGCGGCGAGTTCGGCTTCGCGGCGGCGGTGCTCCCGAAGGGCGTCGCGAAGCCGCATCGCGGTCGCATATGCGGCGTCGACCTCGGTGAGCAGAGCGGGGCTGATGCCCGCGGCGCGGACGCTGTCGACGACAGCCTCGAACTCTGCCGCCGGCGCCTCGTCGTGCAGGAGAGTGAACAGACCGCGCACGGCGGCCGTCGCCGTAAGAGCGTCCATCGGGTGATTATGCACATGAACGCCCCGGGAGTCCTCAACCGCTGCGATCGGCATGCGCAGGCGCTCGGCTCCCGCCCGCCCTGCACGGCACCTCGGGATCATGCCGGGTGGTCCATCGCTCCGGCATGGCGGTTCCACCCATCACATCGCCGCAGGGTGTGGTTGCCTCATACATATCCGCACCGGCGTCGTGGCCCTACCGTCTTCGAACTATGGACAAGACATGGGCATCCGCCGCCGAGGCGGTCGCCGACATCCCCGACGGCGCGACCGTCGCGGTCGGGGGGTTCGGACTGTGCGGCATCCCGCACGACCTGATCCACGCACTCCTGGCTTGCGGAACGGGGGGCCTGCGTGTGGTCTCGAACAATTGCGGCGTCGATGACGGTGGTCTGGGCATCCTGCTGGCCGCACGGCGAATCGCTCGGATGACATCGAGCTACGTCGGGGAAAACAAGGAGTTCGCGCGCCAGTATCTGGAGGGCGAGCTGGAAGTGGAACTCGTCCCGCAGGGAACGCTGGCCGAACGACTCCGGGCGGGCGGCGCAGGCATCCCGGCGTTCTACACGCCTGCGGGGGTGGGCACAGTTGTCGCGGAGGGCGGACTGCCGTGGCGGTACTCCGCGGACGGAACAGTGGAGGTCGCCTCGCCGGTCCGGGAGACCCGCCTCTTCGACGGCGCGGAACATGTGCTCGAGGAATCCGTCACGACGGACTTCGCGCTGGTGCGCGCGGCGGTCGGCGACACCCATGGCAACCTCGTATTCCACTCCTCCGCCCGGAACTTCAATCCGCTGGTGGCCGTCGCCGGGCGTATCACCCTGGCCGAGGTCGAGGAACTGGTCCCCGCGGGTGCGTTGGACCCCGACCACGTGCACCTTCCCGGTGTCTTCGTCCAGCGTGTGGTCGTGGTCGCGGACCCGGGCCACAAGCGCATCGAGAAGCGCACCACCGCGCTTGCGACCAACCAGGCAGGGAACTGACATGGCGCTCACCCGCGAACAGATGGCCGCCCGAGCGGCACGCGAGTTGACCCCGGGCAGCTACGTCAACCTGGGCATCGGGCTGCCGACGCTCATCCCCGACCACCTGCCGCCCGGCGTCGACGTCGTACTGCAGAGCGAGAACGGGATCCTGGGCGTCGGCCCATACCCGGAGGAGGACCGTGTCGACCCCGACCTGATCAACGCGGGCAAGGAGACGGTGACGACCCGGCCCGGCGCGTCCTTCTTCGACTCGGCGCTGTCGTTCGCGATGATCCGCGGCGGCCACATCGATACCGCGGTCCTCGGCGGCATGCAGGTCTCGGCGACGGGGGATTTGGCGAACTGGACGGTGCCCGGACACATGGTCAAGGGGATGGGTGGCGCGATGGACCTCGTGCACGGCGCTCGCCGCGTCATCGTCCTCATGGAGCACACCACGCGCGACGGCCGACCCAAACTTGTGCAGCGCTGCACCCTGCCGCTCACCGGACGCAGTGTGGTGCACCGGGTGATCACCGACCTCGCCGTCGTCGACGTGACCCACTTCGGCCTGCTTTTGGTGGAGACGGCCCCGGGAGTCACCGTAGCCGAGGTCGCCGCAGCCACCGACGCACCCCTGACGGTCGCCCGCGGCATGATCCGGCCGCACGCACTCCCTGACGTATGGCTTCCCGAGCCTTGACGACGAGGCCGGTGGTGCCTGCCGGTGAGACCCTCTGAGATCTGAGAGACACCAACTGGGATCATCATCGCTAGGATGGCCGGGTGAAGTATCTGCCGGCCATCCTCAGCACCGATCACGCCGGCTCGAATGCCACGGAGCGCGCTTACCTGGCGATCAAGCGGCAGATCATCGAGCTCGAACTGCGACCCGGCGCACACGTCACCAAGACCGACCTTTCGCGCCTGGCGAGTGCGGGCACCATGCCCGTCCGGGAAGCTCTGACCCGTCTCCAGCGCGACGGCTTGGTCCAGGCGCTGCCCCGATCGGGGTATCGCATCCTGCCGGTGACCGTGAAGGGCACCCGGGACCTGTGTGCGTTCCGGCAACTCCTGGAGACCGAGGCCGCGGGCCTGGCCGCGGAGCACGGCTGTCCGAAGCCGAGCCTGGCCCGCATGGAGAAACTGCTGGACGCATCCTACGAGTTGGGCGACAGGGCCGGCGTCGACGACTTCTTGCGGGCCAACCTCGAGTTCGACGCCATCATCGCCAACTGCTGCGGCAACGACATGCTGGCCCAGTCGATCGTCCGTGCCTTCGACGAGTTGGAACGCGTCCTGCGGATCACCTTGAAGTCGCTGCCGTTCTCGGCAACGGCCGCACACCAGCGGCGCACCATTCTGGAGGCCATCCGCGAGCGCGACCCCGCCGCCGCCCGCGCGGCCATGAGCGCCCGTACGCGGACCTCGCAGGAGCACATCATCGGCGCGCTTCTGTCCAGCGATTCGATTACCGGGGCCAGTATCCAGGTGTCCTGACGCGCGACGACGAGTTCCCCCGGACGTTCCGGAACCGTTGACAGAAGGTTTTCCCAGTGATGAACTGAGATCTCAGTTAGTCAATCAGAGATCTCAGCGCTCTTCAGGTGAGCCGGCCCCCACAGAACGGCGCCCGTTGCGGCCGTGCAATGCCTCCGAAGGGAATCACGATGCGCCTGCAACGCCTGCCGGCCCTCGAACTCGCCGAACGCGTGCCCGACGCGTCGGGGCCGTGTGCCGACCTGATCCCCATGGGCGGCGTCCCGGTGCTGCCGATGCCCGCACACGTCGTCGAGGCCGCCCGGACCGCGGCGGGCCGGGTCTTCCCCCGCCGGAGCCGGGGCTCGGCCGAACTGCGCCGAACGATCTCCGATCACCTGCGGATCACTCTCGGGGTCGACGCGGATCCGGAGGCCGAACTGCTCATCACCCACGGAGCGCAACATGGCATGAGCGTGGTCCTCCGTGCCCTTCTGGACCCGGGCGACGAGGTCCTCGTGCCGGCCCCCACCTACTTCTTCGACGGCATGATCCGGCTGGCGGGAGTCCGCGCGGTTTATGTGCCGTCGCAGGAGAAGCGCGGATGGGACCACGACCCTGCGGCCGTCGAGGCCGCCGTCACCCCCGCCACCAGGGCGCTGCTGATCTGCAATCCCAACAACCCCACCGGCTACCTTCCCAGTCGGGAGCGGCTCGAGCAGCTTCTGGACGTGGCGGCGCGCCACGGCCTGATCGTCCTGGCCGACGAATCCTACGAGCGTTACGTATGGGACGGCCCCGGCTACCAGCCCCAGATGCTGCTGCGCGACCGCCACCCCGACCTGGTCACGGTGACCAGCCTCAGCAAGAACTACGCCTTCACGAGCTGGCGGGTGGGATACGTGCACGCTCCCGCCCACCTGCTGGAACCGATCCACCGTGCACTCGAATGGGACGTGATCAACGTGGGCGACGTCGCCCAGGCCGCCGCGGTCGCCGTCCTCACCGGACCGCAGGACTGGATCGAACCCTCCTTCGCGACCCTGCGCGCGCGGCGCGACCTACTGGTGGCCGGCCTGGCCCAGGCGGGCCTGGAAACCCCGCCGCCCGACGCGGGAGTCTTCGCCTTCGTCGACTTCGGCCCGCTCGGCGTGGCCGGCCGCGCACTGGAGGACCTGCTGCTGTCCCATGGTGTCTCCGCTCTCGCAGGCGATGCCTTCCAGGGCCCGGCCACCCATGCCCGCGTGCTGTACGGCGGGAGCCCGGCCGCCCTCACCGAAGTCACAGACCGGCTGGCTTCCCTGACCGCCGGCGTCCGCCGCACCTGAGCCCCCGCCGAACCCGCAACCCCGGCTGCTTCGTGCCCCTCCCCCACTGTGGGCACGCGCTCTGCATTGCAAAAGATCTCAGTCAGACCTTGTGAGATCTCAATTCTCCCGCATCTGCCTGCGAGACGTCCGCGTCAACCAGGCCCACCCCCGAAGGAGCCGAACGTGTCAGGAGCACCCATGACCGGTCGCGACGAAGGCTGGCGCGTCAGTGCCGACATCGGCGGCACTTTCACCGACGTCATCGCCCTCGGGCCCGACGGCCGCGTCCTGCCCGTCAAGGTTCTCTCCACTCCGCCCGACTTCGGCACCGCGGTCCTGGAAGGGACGGCCGCCGCGCTCGGTGACGCGGGCGTCGAGACGCATGAGGTCCACGCGATGCTGCACGCCACCACCGTGGCCACCAACGCGATCCTCGAAATGCGCGGCGCGCGCACCGCGCTGGTCACCACCAAAGGCTTCCGGGACGTCCTGGAACTCGGCCGCCTGCGCCGCCCCCTGCTGTACGACCTGTCCTGGCAAAAGCCCGTGCCGCTCGCGCCGCGCCGCCACCGCTACGAACTGGATCAGCGCATCACCGCGAACGGTGAGCTCAGGCCCGCCGCGGACAGCGCCGAGGTGGCCGACCTGGCCGATCGGATCCGTGCGGCGGGCATCGAGGCCGTCGCCGTCTGTCTGATCAACTCCCATGTCCGCCCCGATGAGGAACAACGTGTCGCAGCCGAACTGCGCGAACTGCTGCCCGGCGTGTACGTCACCGCCTCCGTGGACATCTCACCGCAGATCAGGGAGTTCGAACGCACCAGCACTGCGGTCGTGAACAGCTACGTCGGACCGCAGGTGCACGACTACGTCAGCGCGCTCAGCGACGGGCTGCGCGCGGCGGGCATCACCGAACCCCTCATGATCATGCAGTCCAGCGGCGGCCTCCTCGACGCGGCGTCCGTGGTGCGGCGGCCTGTCCAGATCATCGAGTCGGGCCCCGCCGCAGGCGTCATCGCCGTCCGGAAGCTCGCCCAACTGATGGGCCTCGACTCCGTCGTAGCCTTCGACATGGGCGGCACCACCGCCAAGGCCTCGCTCATCGAAAACGGGGAGCCCTTCGTCGCCGCCGACTACGAGGTCGGCGGAGGAATGAACCTCACGAGAAGCATGGGCCGGGGCGCCGGCTACACCGTGCGGGTGCCTTCCATCGACATCGCCGAGGTGGGCGCCGGCGGCGGCAGCATCGTCTCCGTGGACGCGGCAGGCTCCCTGAGGGTCGGTCCCCAAAGCGCGGGTTCCCGGCCCGGCCCCGCGTGCTACGGCAACGGCGGCGACCATCCCACCCTCACCGACGCCAATGTCGTCCTGGGCTACCTCAGTCCCCGGTCCCTCGCCGGGGGTCGGGTGGCGATCCGTCCGGACCTCGCCGAGAAGTCCCTCGACACCATCGCCCAACAGTTGGACGTCGACATCCCCGCTGCCGCGCGCGGCGCCTACGAGGTCGCCGTCTCCAACATGACGAAGGCCGTCAAGGCCGTCACGAGTGAACGCGGCCGCGACCCGCGGGACGCGGTCATGGTGGCCTTCGGAGGAGCGGGCCCCCTCTACGGTGCCGCTCTGGCGAAGGAACTGGGCATCGACACCGTCATCGTTCCCGTGCACACCGGCCTGTTCAGCAGCCTCGGCCTGCTCGTGGCCGACACCTCCCGCGAGTCGGTCGCACCCCACCGCCCCCAATTCGACGAACCCGGCGTGCTCACCGCCGAGTTCGACCGTATGGCCGAGGACATCACCCGGGCGCTGCGGGAAGCCGCGCCGGGTGCAGAAGCCGATGTGCAGCGGGTCCTCGACATGCGCTACCACGGCCAGCGGTTCGAACTCCCGATCGTGATCCCCAACGGCACCGTCACCCCCGCCCTCATGGCCGGAGCCCGCACGCGGTTCCACGCCGAGCACCGCCGGACCTACGGTCGCGCGGGTGGTGACGAACTGATCGAGATCGTCAACATCCGCGTGCGGGGCACGGTACGCAACCCCATCACCATCGACCGTGCGCTGCGTCTGCTCCCGCAGCACTCCCGCCCCGCCCATTCCCGGGCCTGCCGGTTCGACCGCACGCAAGACACCCCGGTCATCGCCCGCGCCGAACTGCCCGCCCACCGCGTGCCCGGACCGCTGGTCATCGAGGACATGGACTCGACGACCCTGGTGCCGCCGGGGGCCACCGCGCACCGCGACAGCCTCGACAACATCGTCATCCGCTGGACCACTGCCACCAAGGAATCGTCATGAGCCCGCACCCCATCCGCGACGCCGCCACATTCGAGGTGTTCCGCAACGCGGTAACAGGACTGTCCGACGAGATGGCGATCACCATCCTGCGTACGGCCCACTCGCAGATCGTCGCCTCCAGCATGGACTTCTCGGCCGCGCTGTGCGACGCCTCCGGGCGGGTCATCGCGCAGGCCAACACCTGCCCGGTGCACCTCGGTTCCATCCCCGAGGCCATGAGCGCCGTCCTGGACGCGTTCGGGGACACCGTCCGTCCCGGCGACGTCTACCTGCTCAACGATCCGGACCTGGGCGGCATGCATCTGCCCGACATCTTCGCTGTCGGGCCGGTCTTCACCGACGAGCAGGAACTGATCGGCTACTCGGTCACCGTCGTCAACCACGCCGACGTGGGCGGCTGGGCCGCCGGATCGATGGCCGTGCAGTCCACCAGCATCTTCGCCGAAGGCGTCCAGATCCCACCGTCCCGCCTGGTCGCAGCGGGCGTACTGAACGAAACGTTCCTGGCCCTGATCCTGCGCAACGTACGCGAGCCCGGCCTGCTGCGCGGTGACCTCGAGGCGCAACTCGCCGCCTGCCACGCCGGCGGCGAAGGACTGAAGGAACTTGCCAGGCGCCACGGAACCGACGAATTGGCTGTGCTGATCGACGAACTCCTCGACTACTCCGAGACCCTCCTGCGTGCCGCAGTCACCGAAGCCGCCGACGGCAGCTACACATTCGAGGATTACATCGACGACGACGGGCTCGGCTCGCCCCCCATCCCCTTCCGCGTCACCGTCGACATCGTCGGCGACGCCCTGCACCTGGACTTCACCGGATCGTCCCCGCAGGTCGCCTCGGCGCTCAACGCCACCGCCTCGTTCACCAAGTCCGCCTCCTACGCCGCCATCCAGGGAGCCCTCGGATCCGACATCCCGGCCAACAGCGGGTTCTATCGCCCCTTCACGTTCGTCATCCCCGAAGGCAGCATCCTCAACGGCAGACGCCCGTCCGCCCGCGGGGCACGCGGCCTGGTCGCCTACCGCATCATCGATACCGTCCTGGGCGCGCTGGCACCGGTCTTCCCCCACCGAGTCCCTGCCGCCGGCGACGGCGGCCCCGACTCCATCGCGATCGGCGTCACCGAGCAGGACGGATCCAGCACCGTCCTGTGGGACGTCCTGTGCGGCGCCTGGGGGGCCAGGCCCGACCGCGACGGGGTGGACGGCATCAGCCCGCTCGGTGCGAACCTCGCCAACACGCCGATCGAGGAGCTCGAGCAGTCCGGGCACCTTCGCATCGACGGTTACGGCTATCTCCCCGACACCGGCGGGCCGGGCAGGTGGCGCGGTGGCCTGTCGACCTTCCGCGACATGACGATCCTCCACCCCGAGGCCTCGGTACAGATCCGTTCGGACCGGCGCCGGCACCTCCCCTACGGCCTTGCGGGAGGAGGACCGGGGACGCCCTCGTCCAACATCCTCGACACCGGAACGCCGCAGGAGCAGATCCTGCCGACCAAGGTCGTCCGGACCCTGGTCGCCGGCGACCGCCACCGCCACGTCACCGCCGGCGGAGGAGGTCACGGCAGCGCCCTGACCCGGGAAGCCGACCGGGTCCTGCAGGACGTGCTCGACCAGAAAGTGACCGTCGCCGGCGCGGCCCGCGACTACGGGGTGGTCATCACGCCCACCGGCACCGTCGACACCGCCGCCACGCAGGAACTCCGCTCCGCTCACCACCGCTGAACGGCCGCTCTCCCCTGCCCGGCCGCGCCCCGGAGCATCCGCTGTACCACGCCTGAGAAGAGGTCACCGTCATGGCCGAGGTCACCGTCCCCGCCTCCACCGACCGATCCATGCGCCGGCTGTGGCGCAAGGTGGGCATACGCATCATCCCGCTCATCGGAATCGCCTACGTCATGAGCTACATCGACCGCGCCAATCTCGGCTACATGGCCGTGCCCCTCAGCAAGGACCTGGGCATCTCCGGCTCGCAGATGGGACTTGCCTCCGGATTGTTCTTCATCGGCTACGTCCTCGTCGAGGTGCCGAGCAACATGATGCTGCGCCGGTTCGGGGCACGACGGTGGATCACGCGCATCCTCGTCACCTGGGGCGCGGTCACCATGGCGACGGCGGCGGTGCAAAACGTCGGCCAGCTCTACGTCATGCGGATCCTTCTCGGCTTCGCCGAGGCAGGACTGGCCGCGGGCATCCTCCTGTACCTCACCGGCTGGTTTCCTCGCAGGTACCGGGCCTGGGCCCTGTCGGCGTTCTTCATGATGATTCCGCTCTCGGGCATCATCGGCTCGCCCCTGGCCGCCGCCCTCCTGTCCTGGGGGCAGAGTCTCACCGGACTGGCCGGATGGAGATCGCTGTTCCTGGTCGAGGGGGCCATCACCCTCCTCGCCGGAATCCTCGTCTTCACGATGCTGCCCGACCGGCCCCGCGACGCCAAGTGGCTGACGACGGTCGAGAAGGAAGCCATCGAACGCCGGCTCGCGCAGGAAACATCCGAGCAGGAAGCGCGTGGCGCGCTGTCCAGCGTGCGCCAGGCCCTCACCAGCGCGCGGGTCTGGACGCTGGCGCTGGCCTTCTTCGCCATCGTCTTCGGCCTGTACCCGATCGCCTTCTTCCTCCCCACGATGATCTCCACGTTGACCGGCAGCGTCTCCGGCATGTCGAACGTCAGCAGTGTGCTGCTGGCCGGCATCCCGTCGGCGTTCGCGATCATCGCCATGGCGGTCTGGCCCAAGGTCGCCTCCGGCATGTCGGCGGTGTCCGCCACCGTGATTCCCATGGGCGTCGGAATCGTCGGCCTGGTGACAGCCACGTTCACGCACGACAACGTCATCTTCATCGCGTCGTTCTGCCTCAGCGTCTCCGGTATCTACACGGCCATGCCCCAGTTCTGGCGGCTGCCGCCGCTGTCTCTGACCGGCGCGGCCGCCGCTTCGGGCATCGCTGTGATCAACTCGGTGAGCAACATCAGCGGCTTCGTCGGCCCCTACTTCACCGGCTTCATCGCCGACACGACCGGCAGCTACACCTACGCGCTGCTGACCATCGCCCTCATCTTGGTCGCGGGCGCGGCAATCCTCCTCACCGCCGGGCGCAAGGCGGAGCACGACGGAACGAGTCGTCAGGTGCTCCAGCCGTCCGAGAAGGAGAAGATCGCATGATCGCGCCGGCGAATCCGGCTTTGATCGTCGGTGACATGCAAAAGGGCATCCTCGCGAGCTATCCCTTCGCCCGGCAACCCGTTCCCGCTCTGTTGTCGCTGCTGCCCGCAGCGCGGGCCGACGGCTTGCTCGTGATCTTCGTGCGCACCCATCTGCGGCCCACAGGCGCCGACGTCTCGGCGAACAACCCGCTGTTCCAGCGGTTCCACCAGGCCGGGAACCTTTTCCACGAAGGTGCGGAAGCCACCGAAATCGCCGCGGAGTTGGAGGCACGGGCGGACGAAGCCGTCGTGGGCAAGCGGCGGACCAGCGCCTTCGCCGGCACCGACCTCGACCTGTTGCTGCGGGCCGGGCACGTCGACTCCCTTGTCCTGACCGGTGTCGCGACCGGCGCGATGGTGGCGGCAACCCTCGTCGACGCACTCGACCTCGACTACCGGGTCACCGTCGTGAGCAACGCCTGCGCCGACGCCGAGCCGGACGTCCACGACTTCTTCATGGAGCGTGTCTTCCCTGCTCGGGGCGCCCGGGTAACGACCTCCCAGGCCTGGATCGAGGACCACCGCCTTTAAGCCTGAGCATCGCGACGGCCCGGCGTGCGTGTGCGGTGCGGGTGGTGAAACCGGGTGTCGCGCGGGCCAACGCGCGCCGACGCCATGCCACATGGCCGACGAAACGTGTCGCGGCCTCGACCGGGCTGGGAATGCCATGCAGGTGAGACGAGCCCGGCGGGGTCGAGGGAAGCCGATCGGCCGTGCCGAGGGTGGCGCGGGAGAAGGCCGTGCCGGACGAGTCAGGCTGCGGTGCCGCGCGTGTCGCCGAGGCGGCGCAGCGCGTCGTCGAGTTCGGCCTGGGCGCGGTCGAGCCGGGCGGTGGCGATGTCGGCGCCGGCGGTGGTGGTGTGGCCGGGGCGCCGGTGCGGACGGGGCTCTTCGCCGGGATCGGCGGCACGGGCACGGGTAACGGCGTGGATCGTTCGCGCTGCGCCGGCGATTTCCTCGCCGGCCGCGTCCAGGTATGTGCGGGTGTCCGGTTCGGTGACCTTCACCAGGTTGGCCGGGTCGGTCAGGGGCGCGGGCGATCGCCCGGAGGGTCCTGCCGGTCAGCTTGCGGGCAGTCAACGCCGGGAGCAGGCCGGGGAGTTGTGCCAGGTGTGCGAGGGCCGTGCTCTCCGGCAGAGCCAGGGAGTACGTCAGTCGTCCGAGGATCCCGGATGAGACATCCACTCGACATCGAGACACCGATCGACTTCTGCGACATCCGGGCAGGACTCGTCGCGGTGTGCACCCTCGTCAGGAGCCACAACCGAACACGGCCGTCGCGGAGGCGGAGTCCAGGTGGACACCGGCCTCGTTGGACGCCCACCGGCCGGCCGCAGGCACGAACGAACGCAACGGCACCGGTACACACGAGGGCCTCTCGGTCGGCCGCCAAGGTCCCCATCCCTGCGCGGCCGTGGTGTCCGCAAGGCGAACGACGGCGTAGTAGTAATAGTCCGACGGCGCCGGCGGCCCCAGCCGACCGTTCTCGAGCAAGTCGGTGGACCAGACGCACCAGTGTGCGGAGAGCACGGGACCCAACCGGGACACCTCCGGGAACACCTCCGACAAGCCCGACGTTCGCGTCGGCCCACAACCGACCCCGGGCGGCCCGACCCGCGCGTCGTCCCCTTCGTCGCCGGCGCTGCACGCGCCCGTGAGCACGGCGAACGCCGTGAAGGCCACGGCCGCCGCTCGGGCCCCGAGCCTCGTCCTCGACCCGCCCATGTGCCCGTCCTCCACCTCGACACGAAATCGACACCCGAGTCTGGCGCCGGGAGCGTTCACGGCGCATCCGACTTCGTGCGTACTTGCATGGGCGACCACCCCGAGCGATGATCACCGCTCGACGCCGGCATCACCGCCCCGGAGGCGGCGAGTTCCCGCACGTCCTCGGGTCGAACCGCATGGCTGGGAGCGAACATCCGGCTCACCACCTCGAATCGTCGCCGTGCGGGTCACGACACGCACACCCCGGATCGCTCCGGGGTGTTCGCCACCTCGTCGACCGGGCGGCCCGAGCCCACGGCATCGCACCGCACTACGCCGGCCACCGTGCGCCGCGACGAACCGGCCGAACTCGTCGCCGAGGCACCGCGGTTGACCGCACCGAAGCGGCTTGTGAAGGCGTACGACGCGGAAATTGCGTTGCCGGACGCCTGAGGCTCGCCTAGGTTCGCACTGGCCCGAGTCGCTCGGGCCGCACATGTTCCGGCGGGACCCGAAGGAGAAGGCCGTTGCTCGTCTGAGGCAGGAGACCCGCACCGCACCCGGGCAACCGTGGTGCGCAGGCGCGCGATCTCGACCTCGGCACGGAGCCGCCTTCCCGGTCCTCGGGACCGCCTGATCCCAGGCGTTGCCGCCCTCCCCCTCCACCGGTCGATACACCGCGCGCCCGCGGATCCCCAGACGCCGCACTGTCCGCGAGCGCCCCTGGAGGCATCAACCATGTCAACCTTCACCGTGTCCATCGTCTGCACCGACCTCGGTTTCGCGTGGCCGGACGGCAGCACCCTCTTCGACGACTTCCGGATGGCCGTCGGCCCGGGCCGTACCGGCCTCGTGGGTCTGAACGGCGCCGGGAAGTCCACGCTGCTGCGCCTGATGGCGGGCGACCTCGCGCCCACCCGCGGCTCGGTGCGAGTCACCGGTGAACTCGGCTACCTGCCGCAGAACCTCACGCTCGACACGACCGCCCGGGTGGACACGGTGCTCGGCATCGCGGCGCAACGGGCGGCCCTGCACGCGGTCGAGGCGGGCGAGGTCGACGAGGCGCACTTCGCGGCGATCGGCGACGACTGGGACGTCGAGGAGCGCGCGATCGCGACGCTCGAGCGCCTGGGCCTCGCGCACCTCGACCTGGACCGCACCACCGGCGAACTCTCCGGCGGGGAGTCGGTCATGCTGGCTCTCGCGGGCCTATTGCTGCGCCGCCCGGACGTACTGCTGCTCGACGAGCCGACCAACAACCTCGACCTCGTGGCGCGCGAACGCCTGTACGACGCGGTCGAGGCGTGGCCCGGCGTCCTGGTCGTGGTCAGCCACGACCGCGGGCTGCTGGAGCTGGTGGACCGGGTGGCCGATCTCCGGGACGGCGAAGTGCGCTGGTACGGCGGCACGTTCAGTGCGTACCAGAACTCGCTGGAGGTGGAGCAGGAGGCCGCCGAGCGCATGGTGCGGGTGGCGGAGTCCGACGTACGCCGCCAAGAGCGCGAGCTGACCGAGGCGCACGACAAGCTGGCCCGCCGTAAGCGCTACGGCCGGAAAATGTGGGACAACAAGCGCGAGCCGAAGGTCGTCATGGCCCAGCGCAAGCGTTCGGCGCAGGTCGCGGCGGGCAAGCACCGCACGATGCACGGCGAGCGCCTGACCGACGCGCGCGAGCGTCTGACCGAGGCGGAGCAGGCGGTACGCGACGACGACGTGATCCGCGTCGACCTGCCGCTGACCGAGGTGCCGGACGGCCGCCAGGTCGTGGCGCTGCCGGGCGTCGGGCTTCGGTTCGGGCCGCGTGTGAAGCTCGACGTACGCGGGCCCGAGCGCATCGCGCTGCTCGGCCGCAACGGTTCGGGCAAGACGACGCTGCTGCGGACCATCGCCGGGCTGACCGAGCCGCGCACCGGCGAGGTGCGGCGGGAGGTGCCGATGCGCTGCCTGCCGCAGCGCCTGGACCTGTTGTTCGACGACCTGACCGTGGTGGAGAACGTCGGCCGTTTCGCGCCGGGTGCGAGCGACAACGAGATCCGCGCGCGGCTGGCCCGGTTCCTCTTCCGGGGACGCCGGGCCGACCAGCGGGCGGACTCGTTGTCGGGCGGCGAGCGGTTCCGGGCCACGCTGGCGGCGCTGCTGCTGGCCGAGCCCGCGCCGCAGTTGCTCATGCTCGACGAGCCGACGAACAACCTCGACATGGCGAGCGTGCGGCAGTTGACGACCGCGCTGGAGTCGTACCGGGGTGCGCTGATCGTGGCGAGCCACGACGTGTCGTTCCTGCGCGGGCTCGGCATCACGCGGTGGCTGAACCTCGACGAGCGGGGCCTGACGGCGGTGGATCCCCGATAGTGCGGGCATGACGCGCGCCGTCATGTGACGCGGCGCCCCGCCGTCCCGGCCGGGACGGCGGGGCGCCGTTCGGCGCCGCGGCGGCGGATCGGCCACTCGCAAGGGTGAGGACGGCGCGCAGCGCGGAGGCAGCCAGGTGTCGACGCTCCCGGCGTTGACGCCGGCCTCCGCGGAAGGGCCGAACTCGTAGCCCTCGGTGGTGATGAAGCCGACCGTGACCGCGTACCGGATCTCCCACGTCTGCGCCGCGGGGCGCGGGGCCGTGTCAAGCGGTGGAGTGATGCACCGACGGGGCCTGCACGACGAGGGTGCCGACGAAACCGGCGGAAAACACCGAACCCAGGCGGCCCTGCGCTTGTTGCTGTAACCGCCCCGGTCGGTGTCCCACTTCCGGTGCGCCGGAGAGCGCACGGGCGGGTGCTGGTCCTGGCGCCGACCCTCGACCTCCTCGTGCAGACCGTGACCGCTTGGCAACGGGCCGGGCGCACGGGCGGCGTCCGGGTGGCGGTGTGCTCGCTCGGCGGCGACGCGGTGTTGGCCGCCGCGGGGGTGCGGGCGACCACCAGCGCGCCACAACTCGCCCTGTGGGCGGGAGCGGTCCAGGGGCCGCCCTGGAACGGCCCACCGCGCGACGTGGGCGAGTTCGTACCGTCGCCGTGCGCCGAGAGCGCTCCGCGGACGATGGCTTCGGCGAGGTGGCGGACCATCGGTTCCTTGTGCGCTCGGGGCAACCGCCGGAAGTCGAACGGCTGCTGCCGGTCGCGCAGCGGACCGGCACGGACGCCCGGTACCGTGTCGCCGGTCATCGGGATCGGCCGGCGTGCAGTACCTCGTGGTCCCACAGGTGTGGTGGTTGCGTGTGCAGCCGCCAGTAGTGTTCGGCGATGTCGTCGGGGTCGAAGTCGGTGCCGGGAGCGATCGGGCCGTCGACGGTGATACTCGCGACGTGCACGCCGGATCCGCCGTACTGCTGGTGAAGCAGGGCGACCAGGGTTCGCACGCCCGCCTTGCCCAAGGACAGGCTCACGTACTGCGGCTTCGGTTCGGGCATGCCGCCGGTGATCAAGAACGTTCCGCTGCGGCGTGCCGCCATGGCCGGCGCAAGGTGAGCCGCCGCATTGAGCGCGCCGACCACATTGACCGCCCACGCCTCCAAGTGGCCCTGTACGGACAACTCGCCGAGTGAATCCGCCCGGACGAGTGCGGCGTTGTACACCGCGACGTCGGGTACACCGTGCTTGCCGACGACCGTGTCGAGAGCGGCGTCCAACCCCGCCCGGTCGGTGCTGTCGGCCTGTACCGTCACGACCGGAACGCCACCGGCCCCGACGGCGTCGGCCGCAGCCCTCAGCGTCGGCTCGCTCCGGGCGATCAACGCGACCGGCAGCCCGGCCGCCGCGAACCGACGTGCCACCGCCTGGCCGATTCCCGGACCCGCGCCGATGATCACTGCACCTGACATGGACGTTTCTCCCTTTCCCGATCAGCGATACTGGCGACGGTAGGGCGTCACATCAATGTGAAGGTCAAGGGGAGACCGATGCGCATCGGCGATCTGGAACATCAAACCGGTGTCAGCAAGCGGCTGTTGCGCTACTACGAGGAACAGGGGCTGCTCACACCGACCCGACGGGACAACGGCTACCGCGAGTACACCGAAGCGGACCTCACAAGAGTGCGCCACATTCGAGCCCTGCTCGCCGCCGGACTTCCCACCGCGGTCATCGCCAAGGTGATCCACTGCGTGCACGACAAGGACGGACTCGGGACGCCTTCCGCAGCCTGCCCGACCTTCGTCGAGGAGTTGCGGCGCGAAAGCGCCCGCATCACGGAGACGATCACGCACCTCGAAGGTTCCCGGCACGTACTGGACACGATTTTGGCCGTGGCACTCCGCAAGACGGAAGGTGTGGCGGGACTGTGAAAGGTTCGGTGTGACTCCGATCATGGGAGTGACATCGACAGATGACTGATATGACGTCAGAACCCTTGCAGGACGCGGTGGATGGCCTCGATGCCGCGGCTCTCGCGGCGGTGGACGAGCGGTTGATCGGACAGTTGGTCGATCGGCCCCGGGCCGGTGGCCTGGACCTGGTGGGCGAGGGCCGGCAGCTGGAGCAGAACGCGGGCAGCAGTGCCCATCGGGTGCCGGATCCGCCCAGGACGGCGGTGTCGTCGCCGTCGACTCCCAGGGTGCCGGTGGCGTCGGCCTGTGCAGTGTCCAGGTGCCGTCCTTGTTGCCGGTGAGATTCCACCACGGGCCTGCGGGGCGACCTCGTCCGGCCGAGGCGCGGCCGACACGGATATCGCCCCGATATCTGTCGCATCGGGTGATCCGACCTGCGCGAACGGGTTCCGCCGGGTGCCCGAGCAGGCGCCGATATCCGTGGCGGGCTCGAAGCATGGGCAACATTGCGCACCTGCCGGCGGGCGGGACGTGGTCGGTGGCCACGGCCGCCGACGCGTTCGTCGACGCCCTCGACAACCCGAACACCGTCCGCGGCTACGGCACCGCCCTCAACGCGATCGTCGACCGCGTCGGCGCGGACCGCCCGCTCGCCCTGGCCGCCGACGACGAGATCGACGAAGCCCTCGAACTCGCCTGGGGCAAAGCCGGCGTCAACACCTGGAACACCCGACGCACGGCCGGTGCGGCCCCGACGCACGGGGCGCGGGCGGCACGTGCGCCGATCCGAGGCCGATCGGCGTCGGAGGCGAGACGGCGTCCCGGCCCGTCCGGCCCGGACGAGGCGGCGAAGCAGGCCGCGCGTAACCGGGCCGAGCGCACCGTGGCGTGGTGTGGGTGGAGCCGGTGGGCCAAGTACCCCCGAACCGGCGTCCGTTCGGGGGTGACGCGGCACCCGCCCCTTCCTTATGGTCTAGACCTATGATCAGACGATTAGGCGATGCCGTCCGCGGGGCAGTGGTGATCGCGCTCATGGCCACGCTGACCGCCGCGATTCCGGCCGAGGCCGCCCCTTCACGACCACCGACGCTCACCTGGACGACCTGTCCGCCCGACCCCAACGGCGTTCCCGTCGACCCGCGACTACGGTGCACGACGTTGCGTGTACCGATGGACTACCGTGCCCCGGCCGGCCCGACGATCGAGATCGCGGTGTCCCGGTTGGCCACGGCCAAGCCGGGGCTGCGCCGCGGCATCCTGCTGCACAACGCGGGCGGGCCCGGCGCGGCGAGCCTGAACCGGCCGAGCACGTTCGTCAACCTGTATCCGCAGGACGTCCTGGACCGCTTCGACCTGATCGGCTTCGACCCGCGCGGTCTCGGCTACAGCACGCCGATCACGTGTGGACGCACCACCCAAATCACCAACGAGCGTCTCTTCCCGTTTCCGGCGCCGGACGGATCGATCGCGGACAACGCGGACTTCGCCCGTACTCTGGCGCGCGACTGCCTCGCCAACGGCGGCGCCCTCATGCCGCACGTGACCACGGCCAACACCGCGCGCGACATGGACCGGATCCGAATCGCCCTCGGCGAACGCAAGCTCTCCTATCTCAGCGCTTCCTACGGCAGCTACCTGGGAGCGGTGTACGCCGAACTCTTCCCCGATCGCACCGACCGGGTCGTCCTCGACGCCAACGTCGACCCCGACGTCACCTGGCACGATCGATGGGCGTCCTGGGACCCAGGGTTCGACACGCGGTTCGCGGACTTCGCCGCCTGGGCGGCCGAACGGCACGACACCCTCGGCCTCGGCACCACCCCTGCCGCCGTACGCCGGGGCTACCTCGACACGGTCCAGCGTCTCGATCGCTCCCCGGCGCGACACCCCGAAGCGGGTCCCGTCACCGGCAACCTGTTCCGAGCCATCTATCAGGCGTACTCGTACCACACCCTGCAGTTCCCGGAATTCGCCGCGTGGTGGCGGTTCGTCGCCGGTGCCGGGCCGCCTCCCCCGTGGGGCGAGTGGCCGAGCACGCCCGGCATCCCCCGGGACAACGACACAGCCGTACTGCTCGCGGTGACCTGCGGAGACAGCCGTGCCCCGCGCGACATCGCCCACTACCAGCGCGAAGTAACGCTCAACCGGGCCCTGTTCCCGATCCTGGGCGGCATGGGCACCAACATCTGGCCGTGCGCGTTCTGGCCCGAACCGGTCGAGCCGGCCGTACGGATCACCGACCGCGGAGCGAGCAACATCCTCCTGCTCCAAACCACCCGGGACCCGGCCACGCCCTATCCGGGCGCACTGCGCATGCGCCTCGCCCTGGGCAAGCGAGCACGCATGATCACCGTGGACGGAGGAAACCACGGCGCCTACGACCCCGAGGCGCCGTCCTGCGCGCTCACCCGAGCACACGACTTCCTGAGCACCGGAACCCTGCCCCCGCGCGACCTCTTCTGCTTCCACGACCCGTCGATCGCACAGGACGCAAGCCGGCCTCGCGGCGCCACCCTTCACCCGCCTCGCCCACCGATCGGCCCGTTCTGACCCCACGCGCGTCGCGCACCGATCGACCCCGCCCGACCCCGACTCCCCCGCCCACCCGACACACGCCCTCGACCGGCTCCGAAGCCGATCGAGGGCGCCTCGTCGTCGACCGGTGCCGGCCGTTTCGCCGACGCCGGGTCACTGTCCTGCCGGTCAGTTTGCGGGCGGTCAACGCGGGTGGCAGACCAAGGAGTTGCGCCCGTGCGCCGCTTCGCCACCGACCCCGAGCCCAGGCTCCGGTCCTTCGCGCCCCGCGATCCGAATCCACCCACGAAAACTGCCGAGAAGCCGGCATCCGACCCGGAAGACCGCGTCCGCCGAGCTGTTGCGCCCCACCGCAACCTCCCGCTCCCGGCCCTTCTCCGACTCCTCGCCGACCCCTCCGAGCGTGTCGCCGCTGCCCGGGGCCTGGTGGGAGTGGTTGGGCGTGCTCGTGCGCACCACCCGGATCGACCGATCCTGGTCCGAACGGCCCGGAAACCTGCTCGCCGACGCGGTCCGCCGAGCCTCACCGGACCGGGGCGCGGAGTTCGCCGAACTCGCCGAGGCGTGTGCGGCTTGGACCAGGGTTCAGGCTCTGGCCGTGATCGACGCCTGCCAACGCGACGACATCGCGGCCCTGCCGACCCGCGACCGGGTCCACCGGACCGCGAACGCCCGACGCCTCGGCCTCGGCCCCACCGGTGACGCCGACCCACACAGCCGTTGAGGCTGTTCGGCCTCGGCGGTGTCAGTGTTTCCGGTAGTCGCGTTCCGGCAATCGAACCCACAGGTCGGGGGGTCCGACGACCGCCCGCGCTTCGGTCGGGCGCAGTCCCGCGAAGGCGAAGGTGAAGGCCACCGCGTTGTACCGGTAGAGGTAGGCGGCCAAGACCTCCTCGGGGGTGTCGTCCTCGTACGGTCCGCCGCCCGGATGCAGGTCCCAGCCCTCGATGGCTCCGTCACGTGCGATCGCGCCCTGGTTGCCGCTCTTGGGGTTGGCGTAGAGGCCGTAGCAGACGGTTCCCACGGACAACCGGGTCAGCACGCCCGGCATCTGCGGCGCATACCCCCACGGCTGGGTCACCGCGCAGCCGCCCGGCACGGACGTCACACCGACGATCCGCAGGGTCTCGTCCCGTTCGACGGCGTGCGGATTTTCGAGCGCCGCGTCGATGATGTGGGCGGGTGCGGGTGCCGCCTCGAGGCGGCGGATCGCCTCGGCCGCGTCGATCCCGGCCACGCAGGCCAATCCCGTGCCCTCGACGTGGAAGCTGCCCAGCGCCGCGACGAGCCGCCCGGCGTCCTGTGCCGCCGCGCGCTCCGCGTCGGTCAGGCGCTCGCCGGGCGGCACGGTGAACACGTCCGGGGTGGGCCCGGCCAGGCTCAGCCGCCCCGGTGACCAACCGCCGACCGACCGCCGCCACGGATCGGCCCCGGCGGCGGCAAGGGCCCGCGCGTTGTCCGGTTTCCCGGACACGACGGCCTCCCACAACGCCGTCACCCCGTCCTCGAGCGCGTCCACGTCCGCAACCCGCCGGGCCAACTCCGCAACCACCTCGGGAGAGCCGAACACAGCCGCACGATGCAGGGGCCGCCCCCCGCGCCACACCTCCGGGTCGGCGCCCCGGTCGAGGCGACGACGGATGTCGTCATGGTCCTTCCAATCCCAGCCGAAACCGGCCCAACCATCCCCCCGCACCGACACCGAACACCCCTCCAACCGCGACCCGACAAGCCCCATGCGGAGCTCCCCCAGGACACTCGCACACGGCTCGGACACCGGCGACACACCGGATCAGGCGGTCGCAGCCGCGTCCCGCACCGCCGGGCACCGATACGACCGATGCGTCGCGCGCGGTTCACGACGCGACTTCCTCGATGGATGAACTCGGCGTGTTCGCAGGGGAGATCATGCCGGGCAACAGCTATTACACAGAACCCTCGCGACTTCAGAGTCGGCATCGGGACTCGTCCGCGTGCCACCGTCCGGGTTCCGGAGCGGGCGGCACGGGCGACGGCAGGGGGCGGGGGTCAGGGTCCGAGCCAGGTGACCTGGGTGATGTAGATGCATTCCTGGCGGGGAACGGTGAGGTATTCGAAGAGGAGGTTGCGGGCCGGGTCGCTGTGGGTGCGAATGCCCGGGCCGGTGCCCTGGAAGTCGACTCCGTCGAGATAGACCATGGAGTTGACCGTGGCCAGGTCCGCGGCGGCCTTCTCGACGGCGGACAGCACCTCGGACGGCAGACCCGCGGCGACCTCTTCCAGGCTGGGCAGCCATTCCCAGGACCAGTCACTCACCGGCGATCTCGCGGTGCGCCTCGGCGCGGAGTCGGGCGATCTCGGTCCCGGCGTCCCGGATCTCACCGGGATCGTTCGACCGCGCCACGACACGCTCCAACTCGCGCAGACGTCGCGCTAGGGCTGGGCGGCGCTCGATCGCCACGAACACGGCCCATTTGCGCAGGAAGAGCCGTACCGCGTTCGGTTGGAGGTTCTCGGCGACCCAGTCCAGGGCCTCGTCCTCCTCCTGCTGGAACTCCGGCAGATAGGTCGGGCTCAGCACGGCCACCGCCTCACGAAGCGCCCGGATCTTCAAGGGCGGCATCGGAATCAGCGGCTCGTCGCCCCACTCGGCGTGCTCGGCTGTCATGGTCTCCTCCTCCACCGCCCAGTCAACCAGAACCATCCGACCCACGCCCCCACCACCATGAACCTGCCGGAGCACAACGGGCCCGGTCAGGCCAAGCCGGTGGGCTCCTCGCCGCGTTCGCCTCGCTCTCCCGACCCGAGTCACGCGCCTACTACGACCGCAAACGCCGGGAAGGAAAACATCGCGTCGCAGCCCTCGTCTCACTGGCACGACGCCGCGTCGACGTCCTCTTCGCCATGCTCCGCGACGACACTCTCTACCAGTCACCCACACCGGCTACAGCTTGACGAAAGCCATAGAGGCACTTTTTCCGTCTTCGCTCCGGCGGTCTTCAAGACGAGGAATGGACACGACTTGCCCGCCACCTCAAACCGGCGGCCGCTCCCCTTGACAATGCAACGCGGCGGCCCAACCGGAATCGTCACCGTCGCCTCCCAGGCTCACTACTCAGGGTTCATGCCGCTGGACCCGACCGATCCACCGACGGCACAGGGCTCGGGCGCCCGGCGCTCGCGCGAACTGCCCCGTCAGGCCGAACACCAATCGAGTGCCCAGCCACCCTCCTGACGGAAATGGCCCAAAACCAGCTGTTCGGTGATGATCGGCCGAAATCCCTGGCATACCGGCAAACCGTGGCGTCGTTCGACAGCGGCTCCTAGTGCCGCGCCCGGCAACGTTTGCCCCGTCGCGGTGTTCGGTGCGGTGCATCGGCGTGCCGCCGGAACGTTCTCGTACTGGAGTACTCGGACG